>NZ_QTQF01000009.1:0-169039 GCF_003854235.1 Burkholderia sp. Bp8998 | reverse complement strand
CTGAGCACGACGAACAGCAGCGTGACGTCGCTGTCGACCTCGACGTCGACGACGGCCAGCTCGTTGTCGACGGGTCTGAGCACGACGAACAGCAGCGTGACGTCGCTGTCGACTTCGACCTCGACGGGTATCAACTCGCTTTCGACGGGCCTCAGCTCGACCGATAGCACGGTGGCTTCGCTGTCGACGTCCACGTCGACGGGTCTGTCGTCGGCAACCAGCTCGATCAGCTCGTTGTCGACGTCCACGTCGACCGGCCTCTCGTCGGCTACGAGCTCGATCAGCTCGCTGTCCACGTCGACCTCGACGGGTATTAACTCGCTGTCGACGGGCCTGAGCACGACCGATAGCACGGTGGCCTCGCTGTCGACGTCCACGTCGACGGGTCTGTCGTCGGCTACGAGCTCGATCAGCTCGCTGTCCACGTCGACCTCGACGGGCATCAACTCGCTGTCGACGGGCCTGAGCACGACCGATAGTACGGTGGCGTCGCTGTCGACCTCCACGTCGACGACGGCCAGCTCGCTGTCGACGGGTCTGTCCACGACGAACAGCACCGTGATGTCGCTCTCGACCTCCACGTCGACGACGGCCAGCTCGCTGTCGACGGGTCTGTCCACGACGAACAGCTCCGTGACGTCGCTGTCGACCTCGACCTCGACGACGGCCAGCTCGCTGTCCACCGGCCTGTCCACGACGAACAGCAACGTCGCCTCGCTGTCTACGGGCCTCTCGACGACGAACAGCACCGTGACATCGCTGTCGACCTCGACGTCGACGACGGCCAGCTCGTTGTCCACGGGTCTGTCCACGACGAACAGCACCGTCGCGTCGCTTTCCACCTCGACGTCGACCGTGGAAAGCTCGCTGTCGACGGGTGTCGGCTCGCTGTCTACGGGCCTGTCGACGACGAACAGCAACGTCGCATCGCTGTCGACCGTCGTGTCGGCGACGCGTACGCACTACTACAGCGTGAACGACAACGGCGTCCAGCAGAGCAACTACGCGAACGATGGCGCGACCGGCGTCAACGCGTTGGCGGCTGGCACCAGTGCGACGGCCGGCGCGACCGCGGCCACGGCGGTCGGCAACGCGGCCAATGCGGCAGGCGCGCAAAGCGTCGCTGTGGGTAACAGCTCGACCGCGGCCGCGGCATCTACCGTAGCGATCGGCGACAGCAACACGGTGTCGGCAGCGGCGGGCCCCGGCTCGATCGCGGGCGGCCACAACTCGACGGTCGTTGCCGGTACCGGCGCGATCGCGCTGGGCGAGAGCCAGACGGCCAGCGGCGACGGCGCGGTGGCCATCGGCGATCCGAACACGGCGACCGGCACCGGTGCGGTCGCGGTGGGTGCGAACAACACCGCGACCGGCAACGGTGTGGTCACGATCGGCAACTCGAACACGGCGCAAGGCACGGGTTCGGTCGCGCTGGGCCAGAACTCGGTGGCCGGCATCGCGGGGTCGACGACCGGCAACGTGGCGATCGGCAACGGTGCGACCGCCACGGCCAATCCGGGCGACGTCGCGCTGGGTTCCGGTTCGATCACCTCGGCGCCGAACCCGGTTGCGACCGGCATCGTGGCCGGAAACGTCTACACCTATGCCGGTGCCAACCCCACCAGCGTGGTCAGCGTCGGCGCACCGGGCGCCGAACGCCAGATCACCAACGTGGCGGCCGGCCGCGTGAGCGCGACCAGCACGGACGCGGTCAATGGCTCGCAACTGAACGCGACCAACCTCGCCGTCGGCAGTCTGTCGACGGGGCTGTCCACGACGAACAGCAACGTCACGTCGTTGTCCACATCGACGTCGAGCGCGGTCAGTTCGCTGTCGACGGGGCTGAGCACGACGAACAGCACCGTGGCGTCGCTGTCGACGTCGACCTCGACCGCGGTCGGTTCGCTGTCGACGGGGTTGAGCACGACGAGCAGCTCGGTCATTTCGCTGTCGACGGGCCTGTCCACGACCGACAGCAACATCGCGTCGCTGTCGACGAGCGTCAGCTCGGCCGTTGGCATCACGACTTCGCTGTCGACGCTGGTCACGTCCGCACGCACGCACTACTACAGCGTGAACGACAACGGCACGCAGCAGGGCAACTACGCGAACGACGGTGCGACCGGGGTCAACGCGACGGCGGCCGGCGTCAACGCGACGGCATCGGGCGCGAACGCCATCGCGGTTGGTGCCAGCGCGAACGCGTCCGGGGACGGTGCGACGGTGATCGGTGCGAATGCGCTGGGCAGCGGCAAGAACAGCGTCGCGCTCGGTTCCGGCGCGAACGCCAGCGCGCCGAACGCGGTTGCGCTCGGTGCCGGTTCGATTGCCAGCGAGGCCAACACGGTCTCGGTCGGCGCGCCGGGCAGCGAGCGGCGGATCACCAACGTCGGGCCGGGGGTCAACCCGACCGATGCGGTGAACGTGTCGCAGCTCAATGCGGTGCAGGGATCGGTCACCACGGTGGCGCGCACGGCCTACGCGGGCGTCGCCGGCGCGACGGCGTTGACGATGATTCCGGACGTCGACCTGGGCAAGACGATCGCAGTCGGCATCGGCGCCGCGACCTACCAGGGCTATGGCGCGGTTGCACTCGGCTTCACGGCCCGGATCACCGAGAACCTGAAACTCAAGGGCGGTGTCGGGGCCAGCAGCGCGGGTCGCACCTACGGCGTGGGACTGGGCTATCAGTGGTAACGCGATCGACGGGGTCGGGCATCGCCCGGTTCCCGTCGGATCGTGCAAACGATCGGAATTCGCTAACAGACGGAACAAGACACGAGGTTCAACATGTACAAGGCAATGTTCTGTATCGCGGCGCTGGCAGCGCTGGTGGGTTGTTCGTCATCGTCCGGGCCGACTTTCAGCGCCTGGTCGGTCGACCGGCAGGACGGGCAAAAAACTTACCGGGTCAGTTGCTATGGACTGCTTGAAGGAAAGCAAACCTGTTACGACAAGGCTCGCGAGATTTGCCACGACCAGCCGGTGCGGCCGGTTCAGGATGACGCGCCGCTCGGATCGACAACGTCGGACGGCAAGCCGAACACGCGTCTCCTGACGTTCCAGTGCGGTGCGCCGGCGGCAACGCCCGCGGCCGCCGCGACGCCGGCACCGGCCCCCGCGCCGGTCGCGCCGGCACCGCGGCGCGTCACGCTGTCCGGCGATGCGAACTTCGGATTCAATCAGGCGGCACTCGCGTCGGCCGCCACGGCGCGACTCGACAAGCTGGTTGCGGACGCCAAGGGCATGACCTACGGCACGGTCGGCGTCAACGGCTATACCGACGACGTCGGCGCGAATGCCTACAACCTTCGCCTGTCCGAGCAGCGCGCGCAAGCGGTCGCGCGCTATCTGCAGGCGCACGGGCTGAATGCAAGGCATTTCGATGTGCACGGATACGGCGAGGCGGATCCGGTTGCGACGAACAGCACGGCTGAAGGCCGTGCACGGAATCGCCGCGTCGAGATCGTGCTGCCACAAGACTGATGTACCGCCCCGGGCTGGGTTGTTCTCCGGACGAATTCCTCGTGCGTTCGGGCGAGTGTTTGGGGCTTGAGGATCGAATTCCCCGATTCGATCCTCCTTTTTATTCGATACCGGCGACACGAGGACGTCGGCACCCGAACGTCGCCGCTTGCCGCGGCGGCGATACGCGATTCGGGTGAGGGGTGTAGCAGCGGCACCGCAGTAGAAGTCGTATCGACACAAAAAACACGAGGACGCCCCACGAGGGCGAAACGAGACACGATGCGTATCGGAATTTCACTGGCCACGAGGCCAGGTCACACCATTTGGGACAACGGGCTGGGGCAGAACGTATTCTTCCTCGCCAGGTTGCTGCGTGCCCTGCCGGCGGTGCGCGACGTCGTGCTGCTGAACGGCGGCTTCGAGACGAGCATGCCGGCGGACGCGGAAGCGCTGATGCCGGACCTGAAACTGCTGCGTCCGAACGAGGCGACGGAGCTCGTCGACGTCGTCATCGAAATGAGCGGCGGGCTCGACGTCGAATGGCTCGATCACCTTCGCGCGCGCGGCAAGAAGGTCGTTTATCTGTGTTGCGGACAGCCGTATGTCGGGCTGATCGAGCCGAGCATCTTTCAGCGCGGCGGATATTTCTCCCGCCCCGACCGGTGCGACGAGATCTGGGTCCTGTCGAAGGACCGCGCATTCGCACCGATGCTCGAAACCCTGCACCGGTGCCCGGTCTACGAAGTCCCATTCCTGTGGGACCCGATGTTCATCGATCGCCGCGTGGATGCATTGAGCGTCGAGGGGCGGCGCTTCGGATACGTTCCGGCCGATACGCCACACGGCGTGACGCGCGGGCTGCGTGTGGCGATCTTCGAGCCCAATATTTCCGTCGTGAAATGCTGCATGGTGCCGATGCTGGTTTGCGACACGGCGTTTCGTTACGACCCGGGAGCCATCGCCGAGATGCGGGTGCTCAATGGCGCCCATCTCGAGCAGCATCCGACCTTCTCCTTCATGCGCGATGCGCTGGACCTCCGTCGCGAGGGCCGCGTTCACGTCGATCATCGGCACGACTTCGCGGACTACATGAGCCGCTTCTCCAATGCCGTCGTCGCGCACCAGTGGCAGAACGATCAGAACGTCCTGTACCTGGATGCGCTGTATGGCGGCTATCCGTTGATTCACAACTCGGCCTGGCTGTGCGGATTCGGTTACTACTATCCGGAATTCGACGTGTCGGCCGGCGCCCAGGCGCTCGTCCGCGCGGCGCAGCAGCACGATGCGAATCACGACGACTATGTGCGCGGTGCACGCGCATTCCTTGCCGGATTGCACCCGCTGGCGCCCGAAAACGGCGCGCGCTATTTCCAGCAGTTGCTGAACGTGACCGCGGGTGGCCGTGGCGGGGAGGCATGATGCCGGGTCAAATTCGCGTCAAGGTCGGTGTCACGCTCTTTCTGCGAACCGGCCAGCAATCGATCTGGGAGAGCGGCATTGTCCAGAATGCCTATTTCCTCACGATGCTGCTCGCGCGCTCGCCGCTCGTCGAGGCCGTCTATCTGGTGAACGGCGGCGACGGCAAGCCGGCCGACGCGGCGTCGTTACTGGCGTTGTCGCCGGCGCCCGTGATCGATCTCGACACCGCGCGCGAAAAGCTCGATGTCGTGATCGAACTCAGTGCGCAGTTGAATCCGGACTGGGCACGCGGGTTTCGCGATCGCGGCGGCCGCGTGATCGGCATGCGGGTCGCCAACGACTACGTGATCGACATCGAACGAATGATGTTCGGCAAGCCGCACGGGCTGCTGCTGTCGGGCACGCCGTACAGCGCGGTCTGGACCCTGCCCGGGTTCGAGAAAACCTGCACCGGCTACTACGAGGCAGGATCGCGCGCGCCCGTGCGGGCGATGCAGCACCTGTGGAGCCCGGTGCTGCTGGAGCAATCGCTGAAGGCCGCCGGCGTCGGCAGGTCGATCGACTATGTGCCGGGGCGTACCCGCTGGCGCGTCGCGGTGCTCGAACCGAACATCTGCATGGTCAAGACCGCGCATATCGCGATGTTGATCACCGATCTCGCGCATCGGCAGGATCCGCAATTCATCGACTATCTGCGCGTATTCAACGCAATGGCGTTGAAGGAGGATGCGGCCTTCGTCGGCTTCGCCCGCAGTCTGGACCTGACCCGGCAGGGGCGCGCCAGCTTCGAGCCGCGGTTGCCGGTGTACGACATCCTGCCCGATCAGGCCGACGCCATCGTGTCGCACCAGTGGGAGAACCCGCAGAACTATCTGTATTACGAGGCGCTGTACGGAGGCTTTCCGCTGATCCACAACTCGACGCTGCTGGGCCTTTGCGGGTACCGCTATGACGGCTTCGATTGTCGGGAGGGGGCACTGGCATTGCGTCGGGCGTTCGCGGAGCACGACTTGCGGCTGGACGCGTACCGCCGCGACGCGCGAGCCTACCTCGCGCAACTGGATCCGACGCTGCCCGCCAATGTCGAGCAGTACGGCGCGGCCATCGAATCGGTTTTCAGCGGAGGGTGACAAGCATGTTCATCCGTATGTCTTGCATGCTCGTCGCAGCCGTTGCACTACTGTGCCGTGCAGCCTCCGCGCCCGCGCAACCGGCACCCGCGCAGGCACCGGCCGCGGCGCCGGCCGCATCGGTCACCGTTCTCGCGCACGCGGCGCAGGAAATCGGCATCCGGCGCTGCTATGACGCCGTCGCCCAGGTGTCGGCGCGCGTGTTCGATCACGCGCGGCGGGCCGATGTCCTGCTCGACTGGCAGCGTGCGAATCCCGATATCGGCCCGTTTTTTTCGATGTCGGGCATCGAGTTCCCGAATTCGTCGGCGCTGCTGTCGCTCGTCACGGTCCCGGGCGTCACCGGCGGCTGTTCGGTGCTGGCCGAGCGCATTTCCAGCGCACCGCTGTCCTGTGCGCAGGTCGCCCGTGCCGAGCTGAGCGGCTATCGCGCCACGCCGCTCGTCAAAGCCGTCATGGTCTATACGGATTCGTCCCATCCACGCGAAGCGGTCGTGCTCGTCGACACCCCGCCGTCCTGCCTGATCCTGCGGCGTCAGGTGCAATTCCAGTGGGGGGCGGCGCAATGAGCACGACATCGTCGAGCCGCGCCGGCGTGGCGCGATCGCTGCGCATCGGCATCACGATCGGCCTGCAGCATGAGGCGGAAAGCCTGTGGGTCAACGGCATCAAGCAGAACGCGCTGTATCTGATGCGCGTGTTCCAGCATTCGCCGCTGCGCCATCGGGTGACGCTGGTCAACACGACGTCCGTCGCGATCACGCCGAAACTGCCGTGGGACATCGAGCGCTACCCGGTCAGTCGCTTCGAGGACGTCAAGGACGATCTCGACGTGCTGATCGAACTGGGCGGCCAGATCAATGCCGGCCAGACCGACTACCTGAAGGCGCGCGGCACGAGGCTGATCAGCTATTGCTGCGGGCCGGAGTACGTACAGATGACGGAGGCGATGATCTTCGATCGCCGGATGTGCGACGCCGTCTTCATCAACCAGCGCTACGACGAAGTGTGGGTCATTCCGCAGGTGGTCGAGACGAGCCTGCATTTCTTCAAGACGCTGCGCCGGTGCCCGACCCGCGAAGTGCCGTTCGTCTGGGATCCGATGTGCATCGAGGCGCGCACGCGCGACTTGCCGAACCACGGTGAATACCGGCCGGCCCGCGGGCCGCGGCGGCTTTCCGTAATGGAGGCGAACATCGACGTGCTGAAGTTCTGCCTGTATCCGATGCTGATCGCCGAGGCCGCGTATCGGCTCGTGGGCGACGAGATTTCGCATTTGCACGTGACGAATGCGCAGCACCTGGCGTTGCATCGCCCGGAATTCATCGGCATCGCGCAATACCTGGACATCGTGCGCGATCACAAGGCCAGCTTCGTCGGCGTGTTCGAAACGCCGCGCTTCCTGGCCGAGCACACCGACATCGTCGTGTCCCATCAGTGGGGGCTCGCGCTGAACTATTTCTATTTCGACGTGTGCTGGAACGGCTATCCGTTCGTGCACAACGCGCATCTGTGCCGGGATCTTGGCTACTACTACGCCGGCCAGGACGTCGACGAGGGCGCGCGCCAGCTCGTGCAGGCGATCCGGTATCACGACCGCGCATGGGAGACGTACCAGGCGCACCAGCGACGACGCATCGGACGCTTCCTGACCACCGATGCCGGGATCGTCGCACGCTACGACGAACTGCTGCTGTGGCCGAACGGGGCGGGCGATTCGCACGGCACTGCCGACGGACCGATCGGAGGCACGAGATGAGCCGCTATCAAACGCTGCTCGAGCAATACGAAAAGTTGAAGAACGAGATCGAACACGAGCGCGCCATGGAAAAGGACCGTCTCGTGAATCTGGTCGCCGCCCGCGTGCGCGAGGTCCTCGAGGAGTTCGGCCTCGACTTCGACGTGGTGCCGCGCGGCACATCCGGATCGGGCAAGAGAAAGCGACCGGAGCCGAAATACTGGAATTCTGCTACCGGGCAAACCTGGAGCGGCCGCGGCCGACCACCGTCCTGGATGGTAGGCGACGATCGCGAGCAGTACCGGATTCCGGGCAGCCCGGACGGACAAGGGGAGGACTCGACATGAAAGCCGGATTGGCAGCGTGCCCTGGCGACGCGCGCGATCGGGAGCGCGGGCGGCAAGCGCGCGGCAGGTGCGTGACCCGCCGGGTGTCCGGCTGCGTCGCGCAACACGTGAGGATCGGGACGATGAACCGCTTTGGTCGATGGATCCGTTTGCGCGCATGGCTCGCAAGCAAATCATATGACGGGTTGTTCGCATACGCATGGCTCCGTCGCGTGCCTGTCATGCGGCACATGGCGCGGCGCGGTGACGGACGGGGCGGATTCTGCCCGAGCCTGACGGTCGAATCCATCGGGAGGCGCGATGACGATGCGTGAACCCGTATCCGCCCTGATCGAACGGCTGCTCGATCGCGGCGATCTGATTGGCGCATCGCGGCTCTTCGACGTGCACGCCGTGCGGGACGCACGGGATCCGTCGCTGCTGATCGCGGCGAGCCGTGCCCTGCGCATGCGCGGCCGCAGGTCCGATGCCGATGCGCTCGTTGAACGCGCGCTGAGCGTGGATCCCGACCACGGGCCCGCATGGGTCGAGCGTGCGCGGCAGGCCGTCGCGGCGCACGACCCGACTCAGGCGAGCCGATGGTACGCGCGAGCCTATCAGAATGCGTGGCCGGGCGAGCCGTGGGTGATCGAGTGGATCGAATTGCTGGCCGCACACCCGGACGATACCGATGCGCGCAGCCTGACGGAACGGTTCTGCGAAGCGGCCCCGCGCAACGCGTCGGCATGGTTCCATCTCGGTCTGCTGCATCAGCGTGCGCGACGGAACCGGGCCGCGCTGGTTGCGTACGAGCGCGCGTGGCAGCTCGATCCGGCGCTGCCGATGGTACAGAACAATATCGCGGCCGCGCACGTCGAGCTCGGCGAGTTGTCGTATGCGCAGCCGCTGCTCGAGGCGCTGGTCGCGTCCGAGCCGGCCAACGCGTTGGCGTGGAACAACCTGGCGCTCGTCCTGCTCGGCAAGCGCGATCTGGACGGCAGCGAAGTGGCGTCTGAGCGAGCGTGCGCACTGGCGCCCGATTATCCGGTCGCGTTTCTGACGCATGCCCAGGTGTTGAAAGAGCGGCAGCAGTGGGATGCGGCGCTGAATGCCGTGTGCCACGCGCACCGGTTCGATCCGAACAATCCGTCGATCGTCTGGGCAATGGCGATGCTGCAATTGCAGAAGGGCGATTACGCAAATGGGTGGGCGAACCATGACGCCCGCTGGTTCGGTTCGCACGAGCTTCGTGACGTTTCGTCGAATCTGCCCGTGCCGCGATGGGCGGGTGAGTCACTCGACGGAAGAACGTTGTTCGTGTGGGGCGAGCAGGGTAACGGCGACGCCATCCAGTTCATGCGTTTCGTGCCGCGGCTTGCCGAACGCGTTCGAGCGGAAGGCGGCAAGCTCGTGTACTGCTGTTTCGCGCCGTTTCTGACGCTGTTCAGCCGCACGCTGGAGGGCGTCGTCGACGCGATCGTGCCACATGACGCCGCCGTGCTGCCCGCACACGATTTCGAGCTGCCGCTTGCCAGCGTGCCGAGGATGCTGCGTGTGACGCTCGACCAGTTGCCCGGTGCGACGCACTACCTGAAGCCGGATCCGGATGCGGTCGAGCGCTGGCGCCACCGGTGGGCCCGCGATGGCCGGCTGCGCGTCGGGCTGGTGTAGAGCGGCAGTCGCGCCCATTGGCGCAACGCGCTGCGCTCGATCGAGCCGCTCGCCTATGCGCGCGCGTTCAAGGACATCGACGGCATCGAGTTCGTCAGCCTGCAGCTCGATGCGCCGGACGCGCTCGACGCGATGCGTGGGGCCGGCATGGCCATCACCGACCCGACCGCCGAACTGCATTCATACGACGACACGGCGGCGTTGCTGTCGACACTCGATCTCGTGATTACCGTCTGCACGTCGGTGGCGCATCTCGCGGGTGCCGTCGGTGTACCGGCCTGGCTGTTGCTCGACGTCAATCCGCACTGGGTGTGGATGACGGAGCGTACGGACAGTCCGTGGTATCCGAGTCTGACGTTGTATCGGCAAGCCGAATACCGGCAGTGGAGACCGGTCGTCGAACAGGTGGCGGCCGACCTGAGGCGCTGGTCCGCGGGCCGGCACATCCGGGCGGAGTCGCATGACGCGCTTCCGTCCGCAGGCGAATCCCCGACAGGCCCGAAAGCGGGCGCGAAACGATCGTTGTGGTTCGGCTTACGCCTCACGAAGCATGGTCATTAACGGCAGGACAACCGGAGGTGTGAGATGGGAGCGCATGGCTTTATCGTCTGGATCGTAATCGGCGCAATCGCCGGCTGGCTCGCGGGGTTGATCGTTCAGGGAGTCGGCTTCGGCGTGCTGATCGACATCGTGGTGGGGATCGTCGGCGCATTCGTCGGCGGATGGCTGTCTTCCACGATGGGGATCGCGACAGGTGGCGGCTACATCGTGTCGACCATCGTCGCGATCGTGGGGGCGGTCATTTTTTTATTGGCTATCCGGCTCGTGCGCGGTTTGTTGTCCTGAACGGGGTGCGCATGATCGGTGGCGCCGAGCCGATTGTACCGACGAGGAAAAATCATGTTTTCAAGAGGTGCCATGAGAATCGCCATCCTGGACGACGATGTGATGCAAGCGGAATCCGTCAGCCGAACGCTGTCGGTCGCGGGCCATACGTGCTACGTATTCACGCGCAGCAAGGTCCTGACAAGGCGTCTGCTTCGCGAGACGTTCGACCTGCTGGTGCTCGACTGGAACGTACCGGAGATGTCCGGTGAAGACGTGCTGAAGTGGGTGCGTGCGAAGCCGTTCGGCGTGAATCTGCCGATCATCTTCATGACGTGCCGGGGTGACGAAGACGGGATCGCGCATATCCTCAACGCCGGTGCGGACGATTACGTCGTCAAGCCGGTGTCGGGCGCCGTCCTGTGCGCGCGCATCGCCGCGCTGCTGCGCAGGGCGTACACGGTCAATACGAAGCAGAAGATGCGCGAATTCGACCAGTTCCGCTTCGACATGAGTCAGCAGCAGGCCTATGTCGGCGGCAAGGCGGTGTCTCTCACGCAGAAAGAGTTCGAGCTCGCGTTGCTGCTATTCCAGTTCTTAGATCGACCGCTATCGCGCGCGCATATCATCGATCTCGTCTGGAAACAGGTGACGGACGTTTCATCGCGAACGATCGACACGCACGTGTCGGCGCTGCGCACGAAGCTGGGGCTGCGACCGGAAAGCGGCTATCGCCTTATATCGCTTTATGGATACGGCTACCGTCTGGAGCGGGTCACGATCGCGCATTCGGCGTGAGCGATGCGGTGCGAAACAGGACGCCGGTCTCGTTCACGAAGACTTCATGAAGACAGTGGCGGGCAGACCTCGCAGCTGGCCGAATGCGATATGCGATGTCGCGCTTCCGTCATGAAAACACCGCAGCAACACATGTTGCTGCGGGTTCAACTTGGAGGAAGAGTTCGCGCGACGCTTCTCGCTCGTCTCATCGCGCATCGAAGCGCATGACTTCGACGGACTGATTATCGGGTAGCCCGCTCGGGATTTCCACGCAGAAAGGCAGTCGTGACAATGTTTGATAGTCCGATGTTGGCTCGCAACACCCCCGTTTGGAAGTCGAATGGGCTGAGCTAACATCGGCTCCGCTGCTTCCGTTTTTCCGGATCCTCGAATCGTCTTACCGATATGGAGACCTAACCGTCATGAAGAAAACAATTATCGTACTGGCAACCATGGGTGCCTTCTCCGGCATGGCGCATGCACAAAGCTCCGTGACCCTGTACGGCATCGTCGACGAAGGGCTGAGCTACACGAACAATGTGGCAACGGCGGGTCCGAACGGCACCGTCAAGCGCGGCAACGTGTTTGCGTTGCAGAGCGGCGTGCTGCAGGGCAGTCGCTGGGGCCTTAAGGGTAGCGAGGATCTCGGCGGCGGCATGAAGGCGGTCTTCCAGCTGGAAAACGGCTTCAACGCCAGCACCGGCGCATTGGGCCAGGGCGGACGCATGTTCGGCCGTCAGGCGTATGTCGGCCTGGCGTCGGCGAATGCGGGCACGGTCACGCTGGGTCGCCAGTACGATTCGGTCGTCGACTACCTCGGGCCGATGACCGCCAACGGCAACTGGGGCGGCTCGTTCTTCTCGCATCCGTTCGACAACGACAACACGGACAACTCGTTCCGCATCAACAACTCGGTCAAGTATACGAGCGCGAATTACGGCGGTTTCCAGTTCGGCGGCCTGTACGGTTTCAGCAATTCGACCCAGTTCGCGAACAATCGTGCGTGGAGCCTCGGTGCGCGATACTCGAACGGTCCGTTCACGGTGGCTGCCGCGTATCTCGATCTGAAGAATGCGGCGACCGCCAATCAGGCCGGCGCGCAGACCGACGGCACGCCGTTTGCCAGCCTGGTGAGCGGCGTCGTCAGTGCCGCCACCGGAAGACCCGTCACTCTCGCGTTTACGAATCAGCGCACCGGCGGCATCGGCGCGAGCTATGCGATGGGGCCGGCGACCGTGGGCGTGATGGTCAGCGAATCGCTGATGCAGACCTCGACGGCCTATGCCCGGTTCCTGAACGTGGAAGGCAATGTGCAGTATCTCGTCACGCCCGCGCTGTCGCTCGGGGCGATGTACGACTACACGCGCATGACGCTGAGCGCGAACGGTGATCGCGTGGGGGCGAATTTTCATACCGTCGGGCTGATGACCGACTACTTCCTGTCGAAGCGCACCGATCTGTACGCGCAGGCGGTCTATCAGAGGGGTTCCAGCGGAACGGACGGCCTCGTGGGCGTCGTGGGTGCCGGCGGGTATTCCACGGGAACGTCGCAGGTCGCTGCCCGCGTCGGCATCCGGCACAAGTTCTGATCGTGCCGGCAACGCGGAACGTCGGTCACGTTCCGCGTTGCCGCACGCGCGGATCCGTGGCGGCTATCGCGGATCCGCCGCGCGCGTTATCGCAACCACGTCGTCAGGTCCTGCACGACGGTAGTCCAGTCACCTTCCCGCCGCTGTCGCAGCACCGTTGCGTTCCCGATCCACGGGCTCGACGTGCCGCGGCTGCCCCAGCGCCAGTCGGCCGACGTATTGACCGGCACGCACGTGGGCTTGGCCATCATCGCCGCGAGGTTGGCGACCGCGGAGTCCACCGCGATCACGGCATCCAGTTCACCGATGCAGGCGGCGGTGTCGTCGAAGTGCCAGATGCCCGGCAGATACGGGCTGACGTTACCCGTCGGTATGCCGGCGTACGTCGCGACGAGCGGATGATGGAGATTCACGAAATGCACGTGGTCGGCGACGGTCGGGGCCGCCGCGATCCGGTTGATCGCGTCGACGGGCATGCTGCGGCGCGCGGCCCAGCATCGCATGCGGCTGCCGAGTTCGGGCTGATGGCGCTGCATGCAATCCCAGAACACGCCGACGAGCCGCTTTCCAGGGTGTGCCGCGCGCAGCTGGCGTGCCCATTGCGCGGCGATCCGCCGCTTTGCGAGCGGCGCTTGAAGATACGGACGAAAACGATACGCGGACGTCGCCTGCGCGGCACGCATCAGCGGCAGATGCAAAAGCGTTGCGTACAGGTGCGGCGCGAAGGCGTCGACGCGGGAGCGTGCGGCCTCGGGCAACGCGCTGCGCAACTGCGATGGGCGCTCCGCGCCGACGACCTCGCAATCCGGTAACGATGCCTGCATCAGCGCGTGGGCTTGCGCGTCGCAGGTGATCATCACCTGCGCGCCGGCGGAGACCCAGTCGGCCAGGCAGGCGGCGAGCAGGAAGTTGTCGCCGAATCCCAGTTGATGCGTGATCAATACGCGCCGACCTTGCAGGTCGTGCTCGCCCCGCCAGGCCGGAACGTCGTCGGGCACATAGCTGGCCGCCGCCGATGGATCGTCGTTGCGCATCAGCCAGTGGGTGAATCCGCGCGGATCGCCCGCCTTGAGCATGGCTTCGCCAAGGTAATGCTCGGCTTGCGCGGCGAGTTGCGCGTTGTCCGGCGCCGCCGCGCGTCGGGCGTCGTCGAGCATGCGGATCGCGCGCGGCAGATCGCCGGCCATCATCCGGGCGTAGCCGATCCGCAACTGGTTTGGCGCGGTGACGCCGGGTGCGACCGGAACACGCGACCAGGCGTCGGCCGCCTCGGCGTGCCGACCGAGCAGATTCAGTGCCGACGCGCGCATGGCCAGGAAGTCGGCGTCCCGCGGGCCAAGCGTCAGCCCTTGTTCTGCCCAGGGAAGAAGTTCGTCGTCGCGTTGCAATGCGATCAACGCATGGCAGATTTCGCGCAGGATCGCTGGATCAGGCGGCCCGGATGCGTGCATTGCCAGTGCGAGTCGCAACCGTTGTTCGGGTCGGGGGGGCAGCCCCGACGGGCTGACGTTCTCGCCGGCGGTCATGTTCGGCATACGTTCACGAGGGGCGCGGGTGCGTCGACCATGCGGATGTCGGGGTGCGCATCGGCGGTTGTGTCACAGCGAGCGTCCGCGCGACTCGGGCAGCGCGAACGTGGCGGTGACGGCAATGAGGCCCGTGATGCACATGTACCACGCCGGCATCACCGAATTCCCGGTAACGGTGATCAGCCAGGTGACGATGAATTGCGCGGACCCGCCGAACAGCGAGACGCCGAGCGCATAGGCGATCGACAGCCCGGTTGCGCGCACGCGCTGCGGCAGCATTTCGGGGATCCCGAGAATGACCGCCGCTCCGCTCATCGACGAAAACAGCGTCAGCAACCCGGTCGCTGCCAGCAGCGATCCGAGCGACGGCGATCCGGTCAGCCACAGAAACACCGGCACGGCGAGCAAAGCCGCGGCCAGGCGCGGCCACAGCATCACGGGTTTGCGCCCCCAGCGGTCGGACATCCATCCGCCCAGCACGCTGAATACCAGCGTGAACAGCCCGTTGACGATCGTGGCGCTCATCGCCACCGCGGGCGACAGCTTCAGCGTGGAAATCGCGAACGTGGTCATGAAATTGATCACGTAGGTCGCGATCGTGCCGCCCAGAATGGCCAGCATGCTGAGTCCGATGATGCCGCGATACTGCTTCAGTCCGGCCAGCCCGGCCTCGTGTGTGTCCTGCGGCCCGTGCGCATCGTCGGCCAGCGTCTCCGGCAGATAACGGCGCAGGAACAGGCCGATCGGCAAGAGCAGCAATCCCGCCGCGAACGGCAGTCGCCACCCCCATGCCTGTGTCTGTTCAGGCGTCAGGCACAGGATCACCGTCAAGCCGATCACGCCTGCGATGAGTACCGCCAGGCCCTGGCTCGCGAGCTGCCAACTCGTGTAGAGCCCCCGCTTCGCCGGCGGGGCGATCTCGAGCAGAAAGGCGGTGGACGGACCGACCTCGCCGCCGAGTGCGAGGCCCTGCACGAGCCGGCACGCGACCACGATCAACGGAGCGGCCATGCCGATGGACGCGTAGGCCGGCGTGAGCGCAAGGCCCAGCGTGCCGATGGAGATCAGCCCGATCGTCAGCAGCATGGCGGGCTTGCGCCCCGCACGGTCCGCGAACGCGCCGATGAGTATGCCGCCCAACGGACGGGCCAGAAAGCCGACGCCGAATACCGCGACCGACAGCAGCAGGCTTGCCGAAGGCGTCGATGCGGGGAAGAACGCGTTGCCGATATAAATGGCGAAGAACGCGTAGGTCACGAAGTCGTAGAACTCCATCGCGTTGCCGGCAACCGCGGCGACGACGAGTTTCTTGCTGACCTGACGGGCAAGCGGCGGGGGCGACACGGGTTGGGTCATGATGGTTGTTGTCAATTCGGGCTGGACGTGCGCGGCAAGGCCAGCAACGCACGTGTGTGGCGGGCGGGCGCGACCTGGGATACCGGACCGGGAGGATAAGGCAGTGGGCCGCCTTCACGCTTGCTGTGCATCGCGTTGTCGAGGTTTTTCTTGTCGGTCACGTGATGGCACCGATGCACGACGGGATGCCGCACATCGTCGCGGCCTGGCATGCCGAACGCGTTCGAACGGCGGCGCCCGCGACCGACATGCGGGGCGACGACGGAAGCTCGGTCTTGCGGTGCAATCCTTTTGCCCGGTGACGGCCGAACGTCGCGATGCTTTCCGCTTCGATGGTTCCTTGCATGCAGATCGGGCATTCGTACGCGAGCGAGGAGCCGGCTGCATCGTTCGGATTGCCCGGCGTCAAGGCGGTTTCGCGCTGATCGCGGGCCCGCTTCAGCATGCGCTGCAGGGTCCGTTGATGCACCTTGAACCGACGTGCGACGGCGACTTCCGGCTGATGCATCAACAGCCCGCGTGCCTGCTCGAGTTGCTCCGCATCGAGGATGGCCGGCCGCCCCGGCCTCTTGCCGCGCATGCGCGCCGCGGCGAGACCGGCGCGGGTCCGCTCGCTGATCAATGATCGCTCGAACTCGGCGAGCGCGGCGATCAGGTGAAACGTGAATCGTCCCGCCGACGATTGCGTGTCGATCGCCTCGGTCAGCGACACCACCCGCACGCCGGCCTGGTTCAATTCACCGATGATCGCGACGAGGTGGCTGAGCGAGCGGCCGAGACGATCGAGTTTCCAGACGGTGAGCGTATCGCCGGGCTGCAACGACGCCAGCGCGTGTTGAAGCCCGGGCCGGTCGGTGCGGGCACCGGAAATGCCGCGATCGGAGAAAATCAGGTCACAGCCCGTTTGCTGAAGCGCGTTCAGTTGCAGGTCGAGGTGCTGTTCGTCCGTCGATACCCGGGCGTAGCCTACTTTCATTCGACATCCTGACTATTATCTGTTCTCTACCGACCTGCGGCCATGAACGGAACGTGCCTCGATAGCGAGATGCCGCTCTGAGTTGCCGCCGTCCCCATCGGGATCCGGCACGACCCGCGGCGGTTCGTGTCCCGATAGGCGGGAAACGGGCAAGGGCCGTGAGTCAACCGCGATCTTCAACCGTCATGGCGAGGCTCGGCGGGATGTGGATCCGTCCCCAGGAAACCTGCAGCGTGGTCTCCATGAATTTCCCGAGGATGGGACAAGCTTAGGGTCGGTCAAAATCGACGTCCAATGCATTGTTTTGTCAAATATAATGAGTTGAAGTCATACGGAGTCGACCATGACGCTCACCCAGTTGCGGCACGTGATCCTGCTGACCGAATTGAGTTCGTTCAGCCGCGCGGCCGATGCCGCCTTTCTGACCCAGCCCGCGCTGAGCCGCAGCATTCGTGCGCTCGAGGAGGAATTGGGCGGTGCGTTGTTCGATCGCGTCGGCCATCGCATCGAAGTCACGCCGTTCGGGCAGCATGTCGTCGAGCAGGCCCGGGTGATCTGCGCCAATGCGGATGCGCTGAGCGACTCCGCCGCGCAAATGGTCGCGGGGTCGCTGGGGCGTCTGTCGATCGGCGTGGGGCCGGGCCCCGGGGCGATCCTCGTGACGCCGCTGCTGTTATATGTCACGGAACATCAGCCGAACCTGAAGCTTCAGATCATGAGAACGGAGCCGGAGCAGCTTCTGAAGGCGTTGCGCGAACGTTCGCTGGATATCCTGATCGTGGATTCGCGTGCGATTCCGGCGGATCACGATCTGGCCATCGAGCCCATCAGCGTGATGCGGGCGGCCATCATGTGCCGTCCGGGGCATCCGATCCTGGCGGGCGGCCTGCCCGTCACGCTGACCGAGCTCAAGCGCTACCAGTGCGCGAGCACGATCGTGCCCGAGGCGACGCGGCGCACGCTGATGGAACGCTTCGGCCCGGACGGTCATCCGGACCGCCTGTTCAATCTGCAATGCGGGGAGCTGGGCAATCTGTTCGAGTTGGCGCGTCTGAGCGACACCATCGTCATCGGTGTACGTCACGCCGCGCCGGATCTGGTGGAAATTCCCACGCAGCCGGCGCTGAATATCAACGCGCAGTATTCGTGGGTTTCCCTGACGGGGCGCACGTTGCCCATGGCGTGCAAGGTCGTTCGTCCTTTCATATACGACCGGTTGCGCGACCCTGAATGACCGGGTTGGCATGAGGGGCGCCGTATGCCGCGCACGTGGTCGCCGGGTCGAGACCGCCGGCGCGAGCATCATCGATGTCGCCGCCGCGGCGCTGAACCGGTTTCCCGGTTCGGTTGTCCGTCGTGCCATGTTCGAGTGTCCGCCTGGTTCGTCGGGGGCATCGTCGCGCCTGGATGCGTGGTGCCTACGGTGCTCGGTACCGAGGATCGGTCATCGGACGCGAATCGTCATTAGGCAAGAGGGGTAACGGAACGCGATTCGTTTATCCCGGCGCGATAGTCGGGGCATGTCGACGGCCTCGCCGCTTCGGTCCGGCGACCGAAACGTCAAGAATCGTTTGGACCGTCGGTCCGGCGCTTGCGGTGCCGGACGTACTGCTCTACTGTGCCGCCACGACAACGCCGGCCAGTGTGTTGAGACAGATCGCAAGGAGCAGAAGCCATTACCGAATCCATCCGTCGCACGCATGTTCGTGCATTTCTCGTGGCGTCGCTCGCCTATCTCAGTCTGTCGAATTCCGCCGTGGCGGCATACAAGGAAGAGTGGATGAGCGACCACGATGTCAAGGAATACTCAAGACATCCTCAGCAGCTGCCTGCGAAAGCTGGCCATGCGGTGGCCGTAAAGCAAGGGCAGCAGGCGAAGCGAGCGGAATCGAACCATTCGGTCGCCGCGGTCACCGAAGCGCGGCCCGCGGCGAAGGCACACACTGTGTCGCGCGCGCAGCCGCAGCCTGCCAAGGCGCACAAGGTGCAAAGCACCGCGAGCAACGGCCGGAAGCCATACGTCGCTGCGAAGCCGACGCGAATGCCGGCCACGCTCCCGGCCGAGGCCATGCAGCGTTGAGCGTCGAGCCGCCGGGCTGCATGCACGGATCGACTGGCATGCGGCCCGCGAGCGGCTGTCGCCGGGCCGTCGGCGAACCCGGTGTGAATGGATGGCAAACCGGACAGTTGAGGAGAATATCGTGTCGCTGATGGATCGACTGTTGTCGCGCGGCGTTGAGCACGCATCGTCGCGAAGGCGGGTCATCGTGCGCGTCTGGCTTGATGAGGCGGGGCGTGTCCGAGACCTCAAGGTGCGGCGGAGCTGCGGCGATCCCGATCTCGACGAGAAGGCGCTCCATGCGATTGCCGTGATGCACTTTCCCGGCGGTCATCTCGGGTCCGGGGGGAAATCCGCCAAGCGCTGGCATGATCTCGCGTACCCGGTGGAATGACGCGCCGGCACGCAATCCCTTTCGTCTGAAGACATCGCGCGACGCTTCGCGGCGGCTGTTCCGCGACGTCGGCAGCGTACCGCTTCCCGCCGCGGGCCGGAGAGGCCGCCGGCAAGGCGCCGGCAATCCGCCGGCCGACGGGCGCCGGACCTCCATGCCGGCTGCACGGCTTGCCGTGTGCCAACTTGCCCCCTGATTCTCGATACCGGAAGGATGCGCAAAACGCGTATTGGCTGAGTATCATTCCGGCACTTCGCGGCGCCGGGTCGAACGTCCGGGCGAAGCGACGGCCAACACCGGCACAGACGAGGAACGGTATGGGAATGACAGTCGACGAGGCATCGCGCGTCGGTGGGATGAAGGAGGCGCGCCTGATCGCTGGCAAGGGCGGCCAGTCGAACGTGGTGAATCATGTCAACGTCCTTGAAACGGTCACCGAGAACGAGGACGACTGGGACATTCGCCATCATCTGTTTCTGACGACGTTGAGCTTTACCGGCGGCGACACGAGCCGGCAGATCGCGCTGGTCAGACAATTGAGCCGCGGCGGTTGCGCGGCGCTCGTGTTTCAGAGCGGGCTGATCGACCCGTTGCAGCCGGCCGTCTTGCGCATGGCCGACGAACTTTCGCTACCGCTGTTCGAACTCCCGCTCAGTGTCGATTACGCGGAGATCCTCACGCCGCTCATCTGCGCGGTTCAGCGCGAGGATGGCTACGTCGCGCGCGAAGCCGGCGTGATTCAGCAGCAGTTGCTGACCGAAATGCTCAATGGCGGCGGGTTGAATACGCTCGTGTCGTTGCTCGCGCGTGTGCTGCGGCGATCGGTCGCCGTGCTGGACGATCGCGGCGTGCTGTATGCGGCGTCGGACCAATGGTGCGCTGCCGATATCGCCGCCAATCTGCCGGCCGCCATCGCACCGACCCGGACCGTCGTCAGGCAGTCCGCGTGGATGGTCGCCCTTGGGCGCCGGACCGATACGCCCATCGACGGCTACCTGATCGTGAACGTGCCCGACGGGCGCGCGCCCAGCGCGCTGGAGGTCGCGACGATGGAGCAGGCGGCGGCGCTCCTGACGCTGGAACTGACGAAACAGCGGGTGGCCGACGAGGCCTACGCCGAACCGTTCCGGGAATGGCTCGTGCATCTTGCCGCGGGCGACGTCGACCGGGCGAACGCGCTGGCGTCGGCGAAGTCGCTCGACCTGTCGACGCTGTGCTTGGCGGTTCTGTTCGAGCCCGCGCGGCCGTCGTGCGATGCGTCGACGCCCCTCGAGGCGCAAGGCCGGGAAGTCTGGCGGGCGATCTATGCAGTCGAGCCGAAGCCGCTCGTGTTCGAGTGGGACGGGCGTTTGCTCTGGCTGCCGTCGATTCCGCATGGCGCGGCGGCGGGCGGCGCGCGGCAGGTGATCGCCGTGCGGCTTCGCCAGATCTGGGAGCGGCTCACGGAGGCCGGCCGCGGCACCTGGCGGATCGCATGCGGCGCGCCGGTCGATTCCGCGTTGCACCTGTATCGCAGCGTGCAGGACGCCGAGGCGGTATTGGCGCTCGATGGCGCCGCACTGGCCGGCGGCCCGGTCGCATACGACGATGTCGCGCTCGACGTGCTGTTCCGCCAGATCGCGTCGCAACCCGCCGCGCGGCGCTGGGTCGACAGCATGGTCGGCGCGCTAGCGGGTCACGACCGGGCGCAGGAGAGCGAGCTCGTGCGCACGCTGGAGACATTCTTCGATGCCGGCCAGTCGCATAAACTGGCGGCCCATCGCCTCGGCATTCATCCCAAGACGCTCAAATACCGGCTGGACAAGATCGAGCAGATCGTCGGCTGCGTGCCTATCCGGGACGGCGCCCAGTTCGCGTTGCATTTCGCGCTGAAGCTGTCGCGCAACGCCGGCTGACGCGCGTTCGTCCCACCCGGTTGGCTCGCTATCCCGTCGGGATAAACGACGCGCCTGCCGCTGCGCATCTTGTCTAGTGACCGTCCGAATTTGGCGCCCGATTCTCGCTACCACGCTGCCGGATGCGATTTGCATCCGTTGTGGCGATCCAACCCGAGAATCGAAGGGGCACTCAAGACATGGAACGACGGACACACGAACCGGGCAGTCGGCCGGCGGCCGCGGCGGGGGGCATGCATGCGGCAACTCAATGAAGACGCGGTCAGACATATCGCATTGGGGGCGGCGGTCCTCGGCACCGGCGGCGGAGGCGATACGTCGATCGGGCTCTATATCGCACTGGAAGAAATTCGCCGCAGCGGTCCCATCGAACTGCTGAACGTGAACGAGGTGCCGGCCGGCGCGCTGATCCTGCCGACATCGATGATGGGCGCACCCGCGGTCTCGATCGAGAAGTTGCCGTCAGGGCGTGAACTGGACATCGTGTTCGACGATATGCAGACCGCACTCGGCAAGCGGGCGTTCGCGACGATGCCCGTCGAGATCGGGGGCGGCAATTCGCTCGTGCCACTCATTCTGGCCGCGCGGCGCCGGCTACCGGTCGTCGACGCGGATGCGATGGGACGCGCCTTTCCGGAGTACCAGATGGTGTCGTTTCACCTGCACGGTCTTGCCGCGCGCATCGCGACGTTTGCCGACGAGCGCGGTAATCGCGCGACCGTGCATCCGAGCGACGGCGAATGGGGGGAACGTCTTTGCCGGCCGCTGGTGGATGCCATGGGCGCGAACGCGACCGCGTGCGATTTCCCGCTGACCGGCGAGGAAGTGCGCCGATGCGCGATACCCGGCACGATCACGCTGGCCGAGGAGATCGGCAGGCTGATTTCGCGCGCCGGCGACCGTCAGAGCGGCAACGTCGTGACCGATCTGGTCGATGCGCTGAAGGGCTATCTGCTGATCGAAGGGA
Organism: Burkholderia sp. Bp8998; assembly: GCF_003854235.1. Lineage (NCBI taxonomy): Bacteria > Pseudomonadati > Pseudomonadota > Betaproteobacteria > Burkholderiales > Burkholderiaceae > Burkholderia > Burkholderia sp. Bp8998. The sequence goes on along the minus strand of NZ_QTQF01000009.1, from coordinate 146,917 downwards.
AGATCGTCGACCTGAAGCGGCGCACGAAGGGCGGATTCACGCGCGGCTCGATGACGATCGACGGCATCGAGCAGGACAGCGGACGTCGCGTCACCGTGAACTTCCAGAACGAATTCCTGGTCGCGCGAGACGAGCAGGGCGTGCTGGCGACGACCCCCGACCTGATCACGCTCGTCGATCACGAGACCGGGCACGCGATTCCGACCGAGACGCTGGCGTACGGCATGCGCGTCGCGCTGCTCGCCTGCCCGTGCCACGACCAGTGGCGCACGGCAGCGGGCGTCCGGACGACCGGCCCCCGCTATTTCGGCTACGAGGTCGACTACGAACCGGTCGAATCGATCGCAAGGAGGCGCGCATGACCGTCTATCGAATCGGAATCGACGTCGGCGGCACGAATACCGACGCCGCGATCCTGAACGAAAACCTGACCTGCATCGCGACGGCGAAGGTGCCGACGACCGTCGACGTGTTCGGCGGCGTGCGCACCGCCATCGAGCAATTGTTGTCGGACACCGGCATCGCCCGCGACGAGATCGGGCTGGCCATGCTCGGCACCACGCATTGCACCAATGCGATCGTCGAGCGCAAGCGGCTGCAGCGCGTCGGCCTGCTCCGGCTGGCCGGGCCCGCCTCCGCATCCGTGCCGCCGCTGGCCAACTGGCCGCGCGACCTTGCGGCGGCGGTCGGCCTGAAATGGCGCATCGTGGGCGGTGGCTACGAATACGATGGCCGCCTGCTCAGCAAACTCGTCGAAAGCGAGATCCGCAACACCGTTCGTCAGTGGCGCGGCAGCGTCGACGCGATCGCGGTGTGCGGCGTGTTTTCCAATATCAATCCCGAGCAGGAGTGCCGGGTCGAGCAGTGGGTGCGCGACGAGCTCGGCGCCATTCCCGTCACGCTTTCGCACCGGATCGGATCGGTGGGGTTTCTGCCCCGGGAAAATGCGTCGATCCTGAATGCGGCGCTGGGCGACGTGATCGAGGACGTCATCACCGGCTTCGGCAACGCGCTCAAGGCGACGCGGCTCGACCATGCGCGCGCGATGATCGGACAGAATGACGGCACGCTGATGCCGGCCGATGTCGCCCGCGCATTCCCGGTGCTCACGATCGGGTGCGGTCCGACCAATTCGCTGAAGGGCGCGGCGTTCCTGTCGGGGCGCAAGGACGCGATCGTCATCGACGTCGGCGGCACCACCGCGGACATCGGGATGCTGATGAAGGGGTTCCCGCGCCAGTCCGCGCTCGCGGTCGATATCGGCGGCGTGCGGACGAACTTCAGGATGCCCGACATCATCTCGCTCGGCATCGGCGGCGGCACCGTGATCGCGCGCGGTCCGGACGGCAGTCCGGTGATCGGTCCGCAAAGCGTCGGCTATCGACTGACCCGCGAAGCGATGGTGTTCGGCGGATCGACGCTGACGCTGACCGACGTCGCGTCGGTGCTCGGCACGGGGCTCTGCATCGGCGATCGCGTGCCCGACGTGCCGGCCGGCTTTTGCCGCACCGCGTTCAACACGGTGCTTCGGCAACTGGCGGGCGGCGTCGAGCGCATCCGGACCAGCAGCGCGCCGTTGCCGGTCATCCTGGTCGGCGGCGGAAGCGCGCTGTTTCCCGACCGCATCGACGGGGCCGACGAAGTCATCCGCCCGGCCAACTTCGGCGCGGCCAACGCGATCGGCGTGGCGATCGGCGACGTCAGCGGCGAGGTGGATCGCATCGTGACGATGCGCGACGACAGCCGCGACGAGACGCTTGCGTCCCTGCGCGACGAGGCGATCCGGTCCGCCGTTCGCGCGGGCGCCGATCCGGCCACGGTCGAGATCCTCGAGCAGGAGGATGTGCCGCTTTCCTATCTCCCCGGCAATGCAACGCGAATCCGGTTCAAGGTGGCCGGTCGCCTCGTGTCGTCCGCGAACCTTTCACATCGTCAATAGGTGCACGACAGCCATGCTTACTCAATCCAGTCTGAAGGCGATGCGCGCGGCGGTCTCGTGCGCGATCACGGCGGCGATCTGCTGCACGGCGGCGTATGCCGACGAGGCCAAGGTGCTTCATGTCTATAACTTCTCGGAGAACATCGCGCCGGGCACCGTCGAGAAGTTCGAGAAGGAAACGGGCATCAAGGTGACGTACGACGTCTACGACACCGACGACACGCTGATGACCAAGCTGCTCGCGGGGCGGTCGGACTACGACATCGTCGTGCCGAGCAACAACTACTTCGCGAAGGAAAAGGAGGCCGGCCTGTTCGCGCGGCTCGACCTGTCGAAGTTGCCGAACCTGAAGAATCTCGATCCGCAGATCGTCAATCTGATCAAGGTCAACGATCCGAAGGGCGAATATGGCGTGCCGTACGTATGGGGCATCACGGGGCTGGCCTATAACCTGACCGAAGTCAGGAAGCGTGCCGGCGCCGACGCCCCGTTGAATAGCTGGGACATGATTTTCGACCCGAAGTGGGCCGCCAAGCTGAAGTCGTGCGGGATCTCGTTGCAGGACAACGGTGGCGAGACCTTCCAGGATGCGCTGTTCGGGGCAAAGCTCAATCCCGATACGCAGGATCCGAAGGACTTCAAGGTTGCGCTCGACAAGCTCAAGGCGATTCGCCCGTACGTCACCCAGTTCAGCTCGTCCAGCTATATCGCGGACCTGGCGGGCGGAGACGTTTGCGCCGCCGTCGCGTATTCCGGCGACGCGCAAACGGCGAAGCTCCAGGCGAAAGCCGCCGGCCGGAAATTCGATCTGGCCTTCGTCATCCCGAAGGAGGGCGCGCCGCTTTGGGTCGACATGTTCGCCATTCCCGCCGGGTCGCCGCACAAGGAAAACGCGATGAAGTTCATCGATTTCATGCTGCGCGCGGATGTGTCGGCCATGCAAACCAATGAGATCAAGTATCCGACCTCGGTAAGCGCCGCCCGCCCGCTGATCGATCCGAAGATCACGAACGATCCGGCCATCTTCCCGCCGCCCGAGGACATGAAGCGGGTGACGCTCGAGAAGCCGCTGCCGATCTCCCTGATGCGCCAGATCAATCGCGATTACCTGGAGCTGAAAGCCGGACGATAACCGGCCGCGACGCCGTGGCAACGGCGTCGCACACGGCAAATACCAGGCAATTTGATCTGCATAACGAAATAATTTGAAGGGTATGGAGGAGCGAGATGCACAAGCGGATTGGAGCGTTGCTGATGGCCTGCGTGCCGGCGGTTTCCCATGCGGATACGGTCGTCGACGAGCTGAAGGCCCAGTTGCAGGTGCTGCAAAGGAAGGTCGAGAGCCTCGAGCGGGCCGCGAAGGATGCGCCGGTGAAGTCGGGGAGCGCGAATCCGGGCGTATCGGAGGAAGCGTTCGCCGACCTCAAGCAGCAAGTGGCCAGACAGAATCTGCAGGTCGAGACGCTGAGCACGGCGGCGAGCGAGGGGCCGATCGCCGGCCTGTCGATCACGGGCTATCTGGACCCGATGTATGTGTACAACCGGAATGCGCGCAGCGGCGGCGTCTCGTTTCTCGATCACAACAGCGGGTATACGTACTACGGCGGCAACATGGGCGACGTGTACCTCGACATCAAGAAGACGTTCGGTGTCGGGCCGACCGCGCCTTCGGCGGAAATCCAGATCCAGCCGAACCGCGGCGCCGGCAATACGACGCTCGACGGCGCCAGGGGAAACAATATCTTCAATACGGCCTTCGTGACGATTCCGCACGACGACACGAACCAGTTCCTGTTCGGCCTCATGCCCAGCGTCGCCGGGTACGAGTCGCAACAATCCAACCTGCTGCCGACGCTGACGCACAACCTCCTGTACGACTTCAGCATTCCCGGCTATTTCGTCGGCGCCGGATACAACGGCTCCAAGGGCGACTACAGCTGGAAAGTGATCGTCGGCAATGCGCAGAACCTGACGCACGCGCCGACCGCGTCCGATTCGAGCGGGCGTCTGCATTCGAGCATCACGCCGATGATCAACTGGCGGATCGACCGCAGCAAGGGGGCATGGGACGTGGGCTGGGCGGGCGCGATCGGCCGGCAGCCGATCTATTCGGGCAACGCCGGCGGCGACTGTGCGTCGGGCGGCTTCGGCTACAACTGCACGAGCGCGTCGCCGTTCTCGACCTACATGTTCATGGATATCGACGCGACCTACGCGGTCGCGGATACCACGTTCAACGCGGAAGTCGACGTCGGCAAGCAGAAGCATGCGGCATGGAACGGCCGGGATGCGACGTGGTGGGGGCTTTCGATGCTGTACACGCACAAATGGCGCCTGCCGACGATCGGGCTGATGGGCGTCGCGCTGCGCTGGGATTATCTGAACGACAGCCGCAACGGCGGCGGCGGCGGGAACACCTATGTCGGTGGCAGCGCGCTCGCGGGCGCCGCCTCGGCCGGGACCGACGGCCTGAACGGCTTCGGCATCGATCCCGCCTGTCTGGCCGCGTCCAGTGACAACGGGCTCGAATGCCGCGGGGCGAACCGGCAGGACGTGGCGTTCGACCTGATGTTCTACCCGGCGGTGAACTACACGATCAAGGTCGAATACCGGCACGACTGGGCCAACAAGAACGTGTTCCAGCGTGCGGACGGCTCCTGGCGAAAAAGCAACGACGTGATCGGCACGACGCTGGTCTACACGTTCTGACCTCGGGCACCGCGTACGACGCGGTGCTGGCGGATTCCGATTTCAATTCAGACAAGCGAGCAAGCCATGAATCTTACCGATGCCGCACCGCTGTTGCGGCGGCAACCCACCACCAGCGACCCGGCGCGAAGCGATGCCGGTTTCGTCCGCATCGAGAAGCTGGTCAAGAAGTTCGGCGACGCGGTTGCCGTTCAGGAAGTCGACCTTTGCGTCGGCAAGGGCGAACTGTTCGCGCTGCTGGGCAGCTCCGGATGCGGGAAGTCGACGTTGCTGCGCATGCTGGCCGGCTTCGAGGCGCCGACTTCGGGCCGCATCCTGGTCGACGGCACGGACATCACGGCATGTCCGCCGTACCGGCGGCCGGTCAACATGATGTTTCAGTCGTACGCGCTGTTTCCGCATCTGAGCGTCGCGCAGAACGTCGCGTTCGGCCTGAAATGGGAAAAAATGACGCGGCAAGCGCGCAAGGAGCGCGTCATGCAGATGCTCGAGCTGGTGCAGATGGCCTCGTTCGCGGACCGCCGGCCCGACCAGCTTTCCGGCGGCCAGCAACAGCGGGTCGCGCTGGCGCGCTCGCTGGCAAAGCAGCCGAAGCTCCTGCTGCTCGACGAGCCGATGTCCGCGCTGGATCGGCAGATTCGCCAGCAGACGCAGCTCGAGCTCGTGAAGATCATCGAGAAGGTCGGCGTGACCTGCATCATGGTGACGCACGACCAGGAGGAGGCCATGGCGATGGCCGATCGCCTCGCGATCATGAGCGGCGGGAACATTATCCAGACGGGCACGCCTCGCGACGTCTACGAATATCCGAACTGCCGGTTCACGGCGAGCTTCATCGGCACGACCAACATCCTCGAGGGGATCGTGCAGGAAAGCAGCCCGGATCATGCGGTGATCCGCTGCGACCAGCTCGAATCGGAGATCTACGTCGGGCACGGCATCACGGGGGCGCCCGGCATGGCGGTCGCCGTTTCGGTCCGGCCGACCCGTGTCAGGATCTCGCGGCGCCGGGCGGGCGCGAACCGCAACTGCGCGGCCGGCACGCTCGTCGATACGGTCTATATGGGCGACTATTCGAGTTTTCATGTCGCGCTTGCGGGCGGCAGGACGTTGCTGTCGCATGTGCCGGTCGCGGGCGGGACGAGCGAGCGCCCGCCCGTTCCGGGAGAGGAAGTCTCCGTCTGCTGGAGCGCCGACGACGTGATGGTGCTGACGGCATGAACACGACCCGCATTCCATTGACACAGCGCCGGTTGCCGGTCGTGCTGCAACGCGTGCCGACGTGGCTCGGATCGATTGCGCCGAGCCGGCGCAGCCTCGCGATCGCCGTGCCGTCGGCCTGGCTCGCGCTGGTGCTCGCCATTCCGTTTCTGCTGGTCCTCAAGATCAGCTTTTCGGACGTCGCGCTTCGCAGCCCGCCCTATACGGACACGGTCGTCGTGTCGGACTCGCTGATCCGCATCGTACTGAGCCTGCAGCATTACGCCAACGTGCTGACCGACAGTCTCTACGTGTCGACCTACCTGAGTTCGCTGAAGATCGCGGCGATCTCGACCGCGCTGTGTCTCGTGCTCGGCTTTCCGTTCGCGTATTGCATATCGCGTGCATCGCCGGCGCGCCGGAACGTCCTGCTGCTCGGCGTGATGTTGCCGTTCTGGACGTCGTTTCTGCTGCGGGTCTACGCGTGGAGCGGCATTCTCAAGGATGACGGCATACTCAACCGCGCGCTGATCGCGGTCGGCCTGATCGCATCGCCGCTGCGTCTCTATCACACCGATATCGGCGTCTACATCGGGATGGTGTACTCGTACCTGCCGTTCATGGTCATGCCGTTGTGCGCGCACCTGATGAAGATGGACATGCGTCTGCTCGAGGCGGCCTACGATCTCGGCGCCGGGCCGGTGGAGGCGTTCTTTCGCGTGACCATCCCGCTCGCGCGAAACGGCATCGTCGCCGGCAGCCTGCTGGTGTTCATTCCGTCGGTCGGCGAATACGTGATCCCCGAATTGCTCGGCGGATCCGACACGTTGATGATCGGGCGACTGATGTGGGACGAGTTCTTCAACAATATGGACTGGCCGGCGGCGGCGGCCATCACCATCGCGATGATGGTGTTGCTGCTCGTGCCGATCGCCGCATTTCAGCACTACCAGAATCGCGAGCGTGGAGGTGCGGCGTGAAGAAACTGACTGGCAAGGCGAGCGTGCTGGTGCTCGTGCTCGGATTTGGATTCCTGTACTTTCCGATCGCGAGCGTGATCGCGTACTCGTTCAACGATTCGAAGCTGGCAAGCGTGTGGTCCCATGCATCGTTGCGATGGTATGCCGAGCTGACGCGCGACGATGAGCTGCTGCATGCTGCGGGGCTGTCGCTGAAGATCGCGTTTTGCACCGCGTGCCTGTCGGCCCTCATCGGCACATGGGCGGGCTTCATCCTCGCGCGCTTCAACCGTTTTCGCGGGCGGTCCGCGTTTTCGCTGCTGATCAATGCGCCGCTCGTCATTCCGGAAGTGGTGCTCGGCATCGCGCTGCTGCTGCTGTTCGTCGCGCTCGAGCAGTGCCTCGGCTGGCCGTCCGGGCGCGGCTGGATGACGATGGCGATCGGGCATACGGTGCTGTGCGTGTCGTACGTCGCGGTCATCGTTCAGTCGCGCGTGAAGGAACTGAATGTCGCCATCGAGGAGGCCGCGCTCGATCTGGGCGCCGGCCCGGTGGCCGCGTTCTTTCACGTGACGCTTCCGGCGATCTTCCAGGCGATCCTGTCCGGATGGCTGCTGTCGTTCACGATTTCGCTCGACGACCTCATTCTGTCGGCGTTTCTCTCCGGGCCGGGTTCGACCACGTTGCCGCTGGTGGTGTTTTCCCGGGTTCGGCTCGGGATGAATCCGGAGATGAACGCACTGGCGACGGTGATGATCGGCGGCGTATCGCTGATCGTGCTGGCCGCGAGCGGTCTCAAGCGCCGGCAGGTCCGGTTTGCGCGGTAACGGCGGCGCGGGTCGATCCCGCAAGCCGGCCGTCGTGATGGCCCGCACGGTGGTTCGACGTCGTGCGGGATTCCCGGGGCGTGCCGAAAAACGGGAGCGGATCACGGCGTGCCGTCCGGGAAATTCCTACTAGTTGTCTAGGGAGGTGCCCTTCATCATGTTTCTTATTGTGGAACTAAGTTCCAAAATACGGAACCAATAATGGGCTCTCTCGAAAATACCAGCGCGATCTTCCAGCTTCTGACCCGCTTGCAACGGGCGGTGACGGTCAGCGACGTCGTTCAGCACCTCGACATGCCGAAAAGCTCGGCGTCGCGCGTCCTGAAGCAGATGGCGGAGCAGCGGCTGCTCGAACGCGATCCCGGGACGCTCGCCTACGGCCCGGCCCTGATGCTGCTCGAACTCGCGCATATGGTCCGGGCATCGACGCCATTGCTGAGCATGATGGACAAGGCATTGCGCGGATTGTGCGAGCAGACCGGCCACACCGGATACATCTCCGTTCTCGACGAACAGGAAGTCGTCGTGCTGCGCGTTCATCCGGGCGTTCATCCTTTGCGGGTCGTCACCTTTCCGGGGCAACGCGGCCCGGCATGGGCCGGTTCGACCGGACGGGCGCTGCTGGCGCGCGAGACCGACGAATCCATCTCGCGCCGGTTCGCCGCGGGACTGCCGCCGGCTTCGCCAGCCGCGCCGGCCACGGTCGACGAACTCTTGCGGCGGATCGCGGAAACGCGTCGCACGGGCTTTTCCGTCGCGCTCGACGAATCGCTGCCGGGGATCGGCGCGGTGGGCTGCGCGGTCGGCGATCCTTCCAGCGGCGAGTCGCTGGCATTCAGCCTGACGTTTCCGCTCACGATGAGTACCCCGGCGGAGATCGAGCGCCTCGCCGCGATAACGCGGGAGCAGGCATCCCAGCTCGGCCGCACCGTCGGCGATCCGTATTGGTCGGCCGGCTCGGCCGCGGCTGCCTGACACGGCGTCGAACGCGTGGCGCCCGAGTCGAACGAGGCGCCGCCGTTCGTGTACGGACGTTGGTCCGGCATCCGGTCGAGGGCGACGAGTTGCCCGAATCGATCCGGATACCGGTGCGTTCATCTAAATAAGTATGACTAATCATTCGTGAAAATATTCCACGAAAGGAAAACGGATATGTCCTCAATCGAGAAAACAATGCCGGATGAAGACCTGTCTCGGGAAGTCCATCCGGGTGCGTTCACTTTTTCAAACGCGGTTCTATTGGCATTACTAAGTGTTGTCGGGGCGATCATCGGTATCGAAGTGGTCACGTCCCTCGGTGTCACGCCGATCACGTCGATCGTCGGCGCGCTCGTCGCGATGGTGCTGGGGCGCGTGCCGCTTCGGCTGTTCGCCGGGTACCGGTCGATTCATGTGCAGAATCTCGCGCAAAGCGCGATTTCCGCCGCAACGTTCGGGGCTGCCAACAGTCTGTTGCTGCCCATCGCGATTCCCTATGTATTCGGCCGTTCCGATCTGGTGATGCCGATGTTCGCCGGCGCTGCGCTCGCGATGCTGCTCGACGGCTATCTGCTGTATCGGATGTTCGGCTCGAAACTGTTCCCCACCTCGGGCGCATGGCCGCCGGGAATCGCCGCCGCGGAGGCGATCAAGGCCGGAGACCAGGGTGGGCGGCAGGCGCGTCTTCTGGGCGCGGGCGTGGCGGTGGGGGCGATCGGATCCTGGTTCAACATTCCGATGTCCGCGTTCGGCACGGCGTTCATCGGCAATACCTGGTCGCTTGTGATGTTCGGCATCGGCTTACTGGTGCGCGGTTATTCGGCGCCGATGCTCGGCATCGACATCGGCAAGGCATATATCCCGCACGGGATCATGATCGGGGCGGGCGTGGTCGCGCTGACGCAGGCCGTGATGATCATCCGCGGTCGCCATGCCGCGGAGGACGAGCATGCCGATTCCGAACGGAATGCCCGCGTGTTCGGTCAGTCGCTGCGGTTCGGCGCAATCGCCTACGTCTCGATCGCGGTCATGCTCGCCGTGCTGGGCGGGCTGTACACGCAAATGTCGCCCGGCATGTTGCTGGCGTTCGTGCTGTATGCGGCGCTGGCGGCGTTCGTCCATGAACTGATCGTCGGCATCGCGGCGATGCATTCCGGATGGTTCCCGGCATTCGCGGTGGCACTGATCACGCTGCTGGTCGGCATGCTGATCGGTTTTCCGCCGATTGCGCTGGCGTTGCTGTGCGGCTTTTCCGCGGCAACCGGCCCGGCATTCGCCGACATGGGCTACGACCTGAAAGCCGGCTTTCTCCTGCGCGGTCACGGACGGAACGCGCGCTTCGAAATCGAGGGGCGCAAGCAGCAGTTCTTCGCGGCGACGCTGGCCTTCGCGATCTCGATCGTGGTGGTTTTTCTCACGCATCGCAGCTATTTCCACGCCGGGCTGATTCCGCCGGTCGCGAAGGTCTACGTGGCGACGATCAAGGCAGGCGTTGCCGCGGATGTCGCGAAGTCGCTGGCGATCTGGGCGATTCCCGGGGCGCTTGCGCAATGGCTGGGCGGCCCCAAACGACAGATCGGCGTGTTGCTGGCCACCGGCCTGCTGATCTCGAGCCCGCTTGCCGGCTGGGCCGTGTTGATCGGCATCGCGCTGCGTCTGGTCATCGAGCGCACGGGCGGCGAGGCGGCCCGCGGCGGCATGGAAACGTTCGCGGCTGGCGTCATTGCGGGCGATGCGTTGTTCAGTTTCGTCAGTCCTCTGGTCACGTTGGGCAAGGCCGGTAAATAACCAAGGTAAGTGAAATGAGTTTGCATCAAACCATTCAGGTATTCGAAGCGCTCGACAGCGCTTGGGCATCGGGTCAAACGATCAGGGAGATCTTCTCGCTGTTCCCGGAGATCGAGGTCGCGGTCACGCATCTCGTGGGGGCGAAGGGCGATACCGACTTCGTCAGGATCACGATCCCGGGCCGGGCGGGCAAGCGGTCGGGTGGTCAGGCGCCGACGCTCGGCATCGTCGGGCGGTTGGGCGGCCTGGGGGCGCGGCCGGCATGCCTCGGCCTGGTGTCGGATGCGGACGGCGCGATAGCGGCGGTGGCCACGGCGCTCAAGCTGGCAAACATGTGCGAGCGGGGCGACGCATTGGCCGGAGACGTGATCGTCACGACGCATATCTGTCCGGATGCGCCGACCCAGCCGCACGAGCCGGTCGACTTCATGGATTCGCCGGTCGAGTTCGAGCAGATCGAGGCGCATGAAGTGATGCCGGAGATGGACGCGGTCCTCTCCGTCGATACGACGAAAGGCAACCGGATTCTCAATCACAAGGGATTCGCGATTTCGCCGACGGTCAAGCAGGGCTATATCCTGCGCGTGTCGGAAGATCTGCTGCGAATCATGGAAATGGCGACCGGCAGGCTGCCCGTCACGTTTCCGGTCACGACCCAGGACATCACGCCGTACGGGAATGGCGTGTATCACCTGAACAGCATCATGCAGCCGTCGATTTCGACGTCGGCGCCGGTGGTCGGGGTCGCGATCTCGACCGAGGCGATGGTGCCGGGTTGCGGGACGGGCGCGAGTCATGAAATCGATATCGCATCGGCAGTCGGATTCATGACCGAGGTCGCGAAGGCGTTCACCCAGGGCGGATGCCGGTTCCACGACCCGGCGGAGTACGGCCGCCTCGTCGAGTTGTACGGTTCGCTGGAACGGCTTCAGCAGCGACGCCCGGTCGAGTGACGCGGCCATGGGCAATTGCATGCTGGCCACGCTGACGATCGGTCAGGCGCCGAGGACGGATATCACGTCGGTCGTCGAGGCCGCGCTGCCGCATGGCGTGACATGCCTTCATGCCGGGGTGCTGGACGGCGTCGCGCGCGCGGAAATCGACCGGCGCTTTGCGCCGCGGGTGAACACGCCGGCGCTGGTGACACGCGTTGCCGACGGTACGGCCCTGGTGCTCGACAAGGAGGCTGTCGGCAGCGCGATGCAGGACAAGCTCGCGTGGCTCGACGCGCGGGGATGCGATGCAGTCCTGCTGCTGTGCACCGGCGAATTCGACGGACTCTCGTGCCGGCGGGCGCGCTTGTTCGAACCCGACAAGATGATTCCTGCGATCGTCGGCGTGCTGGCGCAATCCGGACGAGTGGGCGTCATCGTGCCGCTTCGGGAGCAGATCGAAACGGTGAAGTCGAAGTGGCGAAACTTGTCGAAGCCGGCCTTGTACGAAGCGGCGTCACCCTATGCGGGCGACACCCGGGCCTTGTCGGTCGCCGCGCGTGCATTGCGCTCGCGCGGCGCGCAGATGCTGGTGCTCGACTGCATGGGATACGGGCAGCGCCATCGAGAATGTGCGATGCAGGCAGCCGGATGCCCGGTGATCCTGTCGAATACGCTGGTGGCCGGCGTGATCGCCGAATGGTTGTGAATACGGATGCCATCCGTGCCTTTTTCGCCGTCATGGCGTTCGAATGGAGGAAGGAAAGTGAAGCGTCTTCTATTGATGAGCAGTTCTCGCGTGGGTGAGTTGGGGTATCTCGCCCATGCCCGCGAGCAGATCGACCTGGTGCTGGAGGGGCGCGCGAAGCGGGTTCTGTTCGTGCCCTACGCCGGCGGCATTACGTCGACCTACGACGCATACGAAGCGATGGCCCGTCCCGCGTTCGAGCAGGGCGGCTTCGAATTCGAGTCGATTCACCGGCAGGATCCGCACCGGGCGATTGCCGGGGCGGAGGCGATCGCGATCGGCGGCGGGAACACATTCGCGCTGCTCAAGCGCCTGTATGACGAACGCATCGTCGACGCCATCCGGGAACGTGTGAACGACGGCATGCCGTATATCGGCTGGAGCGCCGGAGGTAACGTCGCCTGTCCGACGATCCGCACGACCAACGACATGCCGATCGTCCAGCCGCCGACGTTGCGTGCGCTCGGGCTGATCCATTTCCAGATCAATCCGCATTTTATCAGCGGCAAGCCGCCGGGACACAACGGCGAAAGCCGGGAGGAGCGGCTCGCCGAGTTTCTAGCGATCAATCCCGGGGAGCATGTCGTTGCATTGCCCGAAGGAACCGCGCTGCTCGTCGACGGTGCCGCCGGCATGATACTGGGCAGTCAGGCGGCGCTGCATTTCGTCGAGCCGAACGTGGCGGGCCGTCTGAAGGCGAACGAGGCCTTCAACCTCGGTGACGTCAAGGGGCCGGTGATCGACGGGAGCTGGCCCATCGCGAAGCAGTGATCGGTGGGTCGATCGGTGGTGAACACCGGAGTCGCGGCTGCTTGCCGTCGATCGATCCCGCGACGAGTTGACCATTCAATGAAGTACGAGCGCATTTAAACGCAGGAAATCAGGGAGGAGAAGATGAAAGGATATAAATTAGGAATGCTTGCTTTATCGGTGTCCATGTATGGCGGCATGGCGCACGCGCAGAGCAGCGTGACGCTATACGGAATCATCGATGCAGGGGTCACGTACGTGAGCAACACCGGCGGGTCCGGCGTCGTCAAATTCGACGACGGCGTGTCGTACGGAAACCGTTGGGGCCTGAAGGGCACCGAGGATCTCGGGGGCGGACTGGCCGCGGTCTTCACGCTGGAAAGCGGCTTCAGCGTCGCGAACGGGCAACTCGGCTTCGGCGGCGCGGCGTTCGGGCGTCAGGCGTACGTCGGACTCAGGAACGAGTGGGGTACGTTGTCGTTCGGCAATCAACTGGACATGACGAAGGAGTTTGTCACGTACTACAACGTGTCCGGATGGGGGAGCGGATATGCGATCCACCAGGGCGATTTCGACCGATTCAACGGCGACCGGTTGCCGAATTCGGTGAAGTTCAAGTCGGCCAATTTCGCGGGACTGGAGTTCGGCGGCATGTACTCGTTCGGCGGGATCGCCGGATCGTTCCATCAGAATAGTGCCTATAGTGCCGGTGCGCGCTATGCAGCCGGACGATTCTCGATCGGCGCCGCGTACACGCAGCTCAATAATCCGCACGGGATATATGCGTTCGACCCGTACCTGATGATCGGAACCCGGACGTTCCTCGGGCAGCCGACCGTCAGCGTCGACGCCGCGACCGGCGCCGTGACCGACCTCTACGCGAACACGCCCTTTCCGGTCGACAAGCAGGCAACGTTCGGGATTGGATCCAGCTATGCGATCGGCAAGGTGACCCTGCTGGGCAACTTCACGTATTCGACCATCAAGGGGAACGGGCAGACCTCGAGAATGAAGGTCGCGGAAGGCGGCGCCGCCTGGCAGGTGACGCCATCGTTCAGCGTCATCGGCGGCTACCAGTACACCGCGTTCGAAGGTCATCACTGGAACGAAGGTGCGCTCGGCCTTCATTACCTGTTGTCGAAACGAACCGATGTGTATCTGTCGGGCGATTACGTGCGGGCATCGAGCGGCGTGAATGCCGTCGTCGGTTATAGTTTCGTGCCGTCGTCGACCGCGACGCAGGCGGACGTACGAATCGGGATGCGCCATTCCTTCTGATTGCGTTGCGCTTTCAGGCGGCGGTGAATCCGCGGGAAGGTTGCCCTCCCGATCGATTCGCCGCCGGATAGCCGGCCCGTATGCCGCTACTCAGGTCAGTGCACGCCTGCCGATGCGATCGATCGCACCGTGTCGGTGATGCGCACGCAACGCGACAGGCCGAACGTCTCGGCTTCGCGGCGTTCCGGTTCGCTGCTCGCGACGGCCACCGCGCGCTCGGGGGGCACGCCCAGCGCCTGCAGCGCGACGTCGAACGGATGCTGGTTTGATATGGAATCCTGCTGATGCGCGTCGGTCACGACGACCGAGAAGCGGTCGAGGTTCGCACGGCCGAACTGGCCTTCGAACATGTCGCTGAGCCGGGCGGCCGGCAGCGTCGTGACGAGACCGAGTCGATATCCTTGCTCCGACGCGCTGTCGAGCCACTGGATGATCGCATCGCGCTGGTTGCGCGATTCGTGCGAATCCGGTGTCGCTTCGATCTGCGCGAATGCGGCGTCGAGACGGGTGACGATGGCTTCGATGACCACGGTGATTCCTCTCCTGAGACGTGACGATCCGTTCGCGGACGGGAATGCCCCACACCTTAGCGTCGATCCGGAAATTGCGACCAATTAATATTTATAGTGGACTCATACGATTCGACTAATGAATGGGGCGGCGAGCCAATGCCGGCGCGGGATGCGTGTGATCCGATGTTTTGCGGATGATTTGCGCCGCATCGACGGGTTTCAATGTGATGCACCAAACGTGCGCACGCAACGAATGCACCGGATGTGTGCGGATAAGATAACGGCGCATCGGGCGAGGTGTGCCCGATACGCCGTCTTGCGATGCCGCGTAGCAGTCCGCGATCAATGCAGCTTGATCGACGGCTGGTTACGGCTTTGCAGCCAGTGGCTCAGCGACTGGAACAACGCACGCTTCAGTCCGTACACGCTGAACAGGTGCTTGCGGTACAGGAACTTGTACAGCCCGATCGCGGCGAGCCCGTCGACGATCAGCGAGCGCGAACGCACGCCCAGGTCGGCCTGATACACGGCGCCGGCCTGGCCGAGCGACACGACGGTGCCCGCGTCGCGGAACGTGAAACCCGCCACCGGCTTGCCGGCGAGGCGCCGCCCGAGCGCTTCGCCCAGGTACACGGCCTGCTGGTGCGCGACCTGCGCGCGCGGCGGCAGGAAGCCGCTCGCATCGGCCGACGGGCACGCGGCGCAGTCGCCGAACGCGTACACGTGCGGATCGTCGGGCGTCTGCAGCGTCTCGGTCACGATCACCTGGTTCGACCGGTTGAGCGCGATGTCGCCCAGTTCCCGCAGGATCGCGGGGCCCGCGACGCCGGCCGCCCAGATCGTGATGTCGCTTGCGAGCCGCTCGCCGGTCGCCGTCGTGACCGCATCCGCGCCGACTTCCGCGACGCGCGTCTCCGTCAGCACGTCGACGTTCAGCGTACGCAATTGCGCGTGCATCTTGGCCGACAGCCTGGCGTCGAGCGCCGGCAGGATGCGCGGGCCGCCTTCGATCAGCCGGATGTGCACGTCGCGTGCGGACACCAGCGCCTTGAAGCGATACGTCGTCAGCTGCTGGATCGCATGGCGCAGCGCCGCGGCCAGTTCGACGCCCGTCGCGCCCGCGCCGATCACGTTGATGCAGATCGGTGCCGCGCGCCGCGCCGGCTGCTGCTCGGCCAGATGGTTCGCCTTCGTGCAGGCGGCGAGGAACTTGCGGCGGAAATCCTCGGCCTGGTCGAGGTTTTCGAGCGGCAACGCGTGGCGCGCGGCGCCCGGCACGTTGAAGAAGTTCGTCACGCTGCCGACGGCCAGCACGAGATCGTCGTAGCCGAGCTCGCGCTGCGGCAGGATCTCCGTGCCGTCCGCGTCCTGCACCGCCGCGATCGTCGCCGTGCGTGCCGTGCGGTCGACCCGCCGCAGCGCGCCCTGCACGAACCGGAAGCCGTGGCGCTTCGCCTGCGCCGCGTATTCGATCGTATGCGACGCCGGATCGCGATGGCCGGACGCGGCTTCGTGCAGCAGCGGCTTCCAGAAGTGCGTCGGGTAGCGGTCGACGAGCACGACGTCGGCCTGGCCGCGGCGGCCGACCGTGTCGCCGAGGCGCGTGGCGAGCTGCAGGCCGCCGGCGCCGCCGCCGACGATCACGATGCGCGGCACGCGCGGTGCGCGATCCGTTGCAAGGGTAGGCGTGATGGTGTCCATGTTGTGGCTCCCGCTGATGACGATTCGGATGACATTGCTCAAGAACCGACGATATAGTTTTGAACCTACGCGAACAATTTAATGTTTATAAGCGACTCATATGTATTCACTTATAGGAAAGACCGCGACGTTCCGGCAGCTGAAGGCGCTGGACATGATCGCGCGGCTCGGCAGCGTGTCGCGCGCGGCCGAGGAGCTGAACCTGACGCAGCCGGCCGTGTCGCTGCAGGTTCGCCTGCTCGAGGATGCGGTGGGCGCCGCGCTGCTGCAGCGGGTGGGGCGCGGCGTGCAGCTGACCGCGGCCGGTGAAATCGTGTCGCGCTATGCGCGCGAGATCCTGCATCTGTGGAGCGAAGCCGGCGACGAAGTGGCCGCGCTGACGGGCGATCTCGGCGGCACGCTGCGGATCGGCGCGATCACGACGGCCGAGTATCTGATCCCGCCGCTGCTGGTGAAATTCACTGCGACGCGTCCGCACGTGAAGACCTATTTCAAGGTCGGCAATCGCGACGACATCATCCGCATGCTCGCGACGCATGAAATCGATCTCGCGGTGATGGGCAGCGCGCCGAAGGAGCTGCGCACGCACGCGGTCGAGTTCGCGAAGCATCCGATGGTGTTCGTCGCGGCGCCCGGCCATCCGCTGATGCAGCGCAAGCGCGTCGCGCTGAAGGATCTCGAATCCGCGCACCTGCTCGTGCGCGAACGCGGCGCGGGCACGCGCTCGACTGTCGAGAGCCTGTTCAAGACGGCCGGCCATCGTTTCCATGTGGGCTCCGAACTGTCGAGCAACGAGGCGATCAAGCAGATGGCCGAAGCGGGGCTCGGCGTCGCGTTCCTGTCGTTGCACGCGTGTGCACTCGAGTTGCGCACGGGGCTGCTCGGGCAACTGCCGTTTCCCGGCAACCCGATCGAGCGCGAATGGTATGTGGTCACGCTCGCCGACCGGCGGATCTCGCAGGTGACGGGGTTGTTCCGCGACTTCCTGATCAAGCAGGGCGCGCCGGTGATCGACGGCGCGACGGTGGCGCCGCACGAGCGGCGGCGCAAGTAGGCGGACGAGGGCGGTGTGTGCGTGCCGTGTGTTGCCGTGTGTTGCGGCGGTCAAACGATCCCGAAGTCGTCGTTGCTGTCGGGAATCGACGCGAGCAGCCGTTCGAGCCGGTACCAGCCGATCATGCGCAGGCATTGCGCGGCGAGGGTGGTCCGATCGTTGCGGGGAGCGGGGCGGACAGGACGGCTGGCGGCGCGGGACGGCGAAGCGGGTGTAAGCGCCGCGCGTTGCGGGCAGTAATGGGGCATGACGGTCTCCGTAGGTGTCGGATGACGCCATCGTAAGCGGCGCGGCGCCCGCCGGCGCGCATGCAAGGATGGGCGGGAGCAGAAACGGATGATCCTTTTCCGCTCGGCGCGGGCATCGCCATGCAAGCCCGGCAAGCGGCCCGGAAAAGCGTCACAATGCGCGTTCGACACCCGATCTGGTGGAGGGGAACCATGAGCGATCCGATTCTCGCGGCGCCGACCGACAACGGCGTGCCGGTCAGCCTGCGCTCCAGCCGCGGGCTTGGCTGGCGCGGCTTCGGTGCGTCGCTGCTGGAGATTCGCGCGGGCACGTACCGGATCCCGGCCGCCGAGCATCACCGCATCGGCGTGCATATCGGCTCGCCGGTGCGCGCGGATTGCGTGTGCGACGGCGAACGCGTGTCGCGCATCCAGGCCCACGGAGACATCGACGTGATTCCTGCCGGCCTGCCGGGCCAGTGGACCGACAGTGCCGACTGCCGGATCCTGCACGTCGCGCTCAGCGACACGTTCGTGCGGCGCACGTTCGAGCAACTCGAGCTGAAGCCGTCGCAGGCGCAGATCCGCCGGCGGCTGCAGGTGCGCGATCCGCGCCTGCAGCACATCGCGTGGGCGATGGCCGCCGAACTCGAAGCGGAAGACGCGTCGGACCCGCTCTATGCGGAGAGCCTGTGCACGGCGCTCGTCGCGCGGCTGGTCGACAGCCCGCCGGCGTTTCGCGAGCGCCGGCGTACGCTTGCGCCGAAAGCGGCGGCGCGCGTGATCGACTATGTCGAGGCCAACCTCGAACGCCGGATGACGCTTGCCGAGCTTGCGGCGCTCGTGTCGATCAGCGTGCCGCATTTCAAGGTGCTGTTTCGCGAGACGCTCGGGATGCCGGTGCATCAGTATGTGGTGCGGCGCCGGGTCGAGCGTGCGAAGGCGTTGCTGCTCGAAGGCCGGCTCAGCATCAGCCAGATCGCGCTCGAAGCCGGGTTTGCGCATCAGAGCCACATGGCGAACTGGATGAATCGCGTGCTGGGCGTGACACCGACGGAGATCGTGCGGTCGGCGGCGCGGGGCGGGCTGCGGCTCGCTTATGACGGCGAGGACGGTGGGAGCGGAGTGTAACCGGGTGGATGCGGCGTGGCGTGGCGTTGCGGCCGCAGTGTTCGATTCGTTGCGTGGCTTATCCCAGCCCCGGAACGTAGTAATTCGACCGCGGATATTGGCAGCAGAGCTTCGTCCGTTCCCCCGCAGCGCAGGCTAACCACGTCAGTGAGCAAGCCGAGCCTACGGGCGCTTTTGTTCTGCGGCTGGGGCGATGAGCGCCAAGCCAGACGGCTCTCAGAAATGGGGTCGGGAAATGAAAAAACCCGCACGGAGCGGGTTTCTTCGATACTATCGTCTGTCCACGGGGGGAGGCTTTCGCCCGCGAATCCCGTAGCTAGTGAGGCCGATAGTATCCAAATCCAAAAGTGATGTCAAACAACAAGGATGTCATCGATGCCGTCACCGCCGCGCTGTCGCGCCCGCGGATGGCGACATTCGACGCAGTTGCACGCCCATCAAATGACCAAGACATGGCATCGCTGCAGCTATACGCGTGGAATGCAGCCGTGTCGGGGGCATTACTGCCCGTGTTGCACGTATGCGAGGTCGCAGTTCGCAACGCCGTTTCCGATGTGCTCGAAGCCGTGTATGGGCCGCGATGGCCCTGGTCGCCTGGTTTCGAGCGAAGCCTTCCACGGTCACGAACCGGATACAGTCAGTGGAATGACCTCACGTCCGCTCGACAGGGAGTGACGACGGTAGGAAAGGTGATCCCGGAACTCAAGTTCGTGTTTTGGCAGAAGATGTTCACCGTTCGTAACGATACCCGTCTTTGGGATCCCCACCTGCGCCGAGTATTTCCGAATCTCGACGCGAGCACTTCGGTGGCCGCACATCGGCAGATGATCTACGGTCAGCTCGAAGACATTCGGAAGCTGCGCAATCGCATCGCCCATCACGAACCGATCTTTACCCGCAATCTGTTGCAGGACTACTCGACGATCATGTCGCTGGTTCACCATCGCTGCAACCTGACGGCGATGTGGGTCAGCCAATCACAAATTGTGCTGGCCACGATCAAGGCGAAACCGTAGAGCGCTTTTTTCAACCTGCTTGAGCGTAGGTCGCTGGCTTCCCGGCCTGTACCACTCATGGCAGTCGGCGGATGTCGTTCAGATAGATGGAAGCCGACATGCTGCCGCTATCCATTGCGATGATGCGAGGTTTGTCATCGTGGGTGTGTTAGCACGTGCATCCCGTCATCCTTTCCTGTTCACTTCATCCATCCTTGCGCGCCGTCACGGCCGCGCGTGCCGACAATCACTGCACCTTCATCCCCCGGGAGCGGATCGTGTTCGTGATCTTCGGAGCATCAGGCAACGTCGGACTGTCGACTGTAACGACCTTGCGCCAGGCAGGCCATCCCGTGCGCGCGGTGCTGCGCGACGCACGCCGGCGTGAACGCTTCGCTCAACTCGGCTGCGACGTCGCGATCGCCGACCTGACGGACGCCCACGCGGTTGCCGCGGCGATCGACGGCGCGCAAGCCGTGCAGATGCTGTGCCCGGTGCCGGTCGCCGACAGCGACCCGGCGGCAACGATGGAGCGAACGATCGACATCGTGACCGGCGCGCTCGTCGCGAATCCGCCGCCGGCGCTGCTCGCGCTGTCGGACTACGGCGCGGAGCGTGACGGCAACACGGGCATCACGCGGCTCTTTCATGGTCTTGAAGAAAGGCTGAGGACAGTTCCGACGCGGCTCACGCTGCTGCGCTCGGCCGAACACCTGCAGAACTGGACACGCGTGCTGCCCGTCGCATTCGCAACCGGCGTGCTGCCGAGCTTTCACCATCCGGTCGACAAGGTGTTTCCGACGGTGTGGGCACCCGATGTCGGTGTCGCGGCGGCGCGGCTGCTGCCCGATTCCGCCGAAACCGGCAACGGGCCGCGTATCGTCAGCATCGAAGGGCCGCGGCGGATGAGCGTGCGGGACATCGCGGATACGCTCGGTGCGGTCGCGGACCACGAGATCGTCGCGCGCGAACTGCCGCGCGACGCATGGACCGCGACGCTGTTGCGCGCGGGGCTCAGCGAGCGTCATGCGCAACTGATCGTCGATCTCTATGACGTGCACAACGCGGGGCAGATCGATGTCGAGGCCGGCGTGTCGGAGCGCGTGTATGGCACGACGACACCGGCGCAGGCATTCGCGACGCTGGTGCGCGAGCATGCGCGGTGAGCGACGTGGCGGCTGAAAAGGCGCGCGACGCGCGTTACGCTGCCCGCCGCACCCGGCTCGTCACGACATACGCGACCGACCCGATCACGATCCCCCAGAACGCGGAGCCGAGCCCGAGCCACGTCATCCCCGATGCGGTCGCGAGGAACGTGATCACCGATGCCTCGCGATGCGCGTCGTCCTCGAAGATCCCGTGCACGTTCGCGCCGATCGCACCGATCAGCGCGAGCCCCGCGAGGATCGCGACGAAGGCCTTCGGCAGCGCGAAGAACAGCGTGACGATCGTCCCCGCGAAGAGCCCACCGATCAGGTAGATCAGGCCGTTCGCGATGCCCGCGATGTAGCGCCGGTCCGGATCCTCGTGCGAGTCCTTGCCGGTGCAGAGCGCCGCGGTGATCGCCGCGACGACGATCGTGATCCCGCCGAAGCACGCGACGACGAGCGACATCACGCTGGTCGCGGTGATGATGGGCCGCGCGGGCGTGTGATAGCCCGACACGCGCAGGATCGTCATCCCCGGCAGGAACTGGCCGGTGAGACTGACGACGACGAGCGGCAGCGCGAGGCTGAGCGTGGTGCCGAGCGTCCATTCGGGCGCGATGAAGATCGGCCGCGCGATGCTCGGCGACACGTTGCCGAGATGCGCCATGCCGAGCAGCGTCGCGAGCGCGGCGCCCGTCAGCAGCACGAGCACGATGCTGTAGCGCGGCAGCAGGCGCTTGAAGATCACGTATGCCGCGATCATCCCGAATCCGAGCACCGGCTGTGCGGTCGCGGCGGAGAACGCACGCATGCCGAACGGCAGCAGGATGCCGGCCATCATCCCGCAGGCGATGCCGCGCGGAATATGGCGCACGAGCCGGTCGAAATAGCCGGTGATGCCGATCACGAGGATGATCAGCGCGGCCGTGATGTACGCGCCGACGGCCTGGTTCAGCGTCAGCTGCGGAAAGAGGCCGACGAGCAGCGCGGTGCCGGGCGCCGACCACGCGGTCACGATCGGCACCTTCAGTTTCCAGCTCGCGAACAGGCCCGACACGCCCGCGCCGATCGAGATCGCCCAGACCCACGACGCCACCATCTCGTTGGACGCATGTGCGGCCTGCGATGCCTGGAAGAAGATCGCGAGCGGGCCCGCGTAGGAAATCAGCACCGCGAGAAAGCCCGCGGTGACCGCGGAGACGGACCAGTCGTTGCCGATCGAGCGGATCGCGCCGGGCGAGGTGTTCGGTTGCATCGTCGTAGGGGAGTGCGGCGCGCGGCCGGGAGGCTGAGTCGGGGCGAATGATTGTTGGAAGCCCCGGTCGAGCCGTCATTCTGGGCACTGCCGGCGGAATTGGCAATTCGCCGATCACGATCGGTGTTGTCGGCGTTTCGTAAGAAATGCGCGTGGGGTGGCGGTGCGGCCTTGTGCGTGCGTCGCCGAATCGGGCGGCTTCACGGCGAAGCGCGCCCGATCGTATGCTAGGTACTGATCTGGAGATACCCGTCGACCGCGGCGACCTTCGCACCGCTGCCGGTCGACAGCGACGCCGTGCCCTGGTCGTACGGATGCACGGGCGTGTCGGTCGGCGTCCACGCATGGCGCGCCAGCAGTTCGCGATACCCGCCGCGAATCACGAAGCCGCCGCATTTCTCCGCATACGCGTCGCGTCGCATCCGGTATGCGCGCGGCAGGTCGTACCACGGCAGCTTCGGCAGGTCGTGATGCACGAGGTGATAGTTGTTGTTCAGGTACAGCAGCCGCATCGCGAAGCCGGCCTCGTTGATCACGATGCGCGCCTTCGGATGCCGCGCGGCGCGATGCTCGTACAGCGAACGGATCATCGCGAGCGACAGCGCGGGCCACGTGACCGCCAGCAGGTAGTACCACCACGGCACGCCGATCGCCCACTGCAGCCATGCGAGCAGCGCGACCACGCAGGCGGCGTGCATCAGCCACATCCGCAGATGGCGGAAGTCGCCGCGCCGGAACGCGGCGAACGCGTCGGCGAACATTGCGGCGATGCTGGTCGGCGGCCCGATCACGAGACGTCCGGCGAAGGTGGTGCGCGCAACCGTCAGCGCGCGACGCCAACGCGGCAGCCGCGCCCATTGCTCGCGCGACACGTAGTTCGTTTCCGGGTCGACGCCCGGCACGGTCAGGTCCTCGTCGCGGTGATGGTCGAGGTGCGTGTTGCGATAGAGCGTGTACGGATACCAGATCGTCAGCGGCGGATAGCCGAGCAGCCGGTTCACGAACGCGGAACGCGTTGGATGGCCGTGCAGCAGCTCATGCTGCAGCGACAGGTGCCACGCGCCGAGCAGGATCAGCGGCGGCGTCGCGGCCGCGAGCGACAGGCGCTCGGCACGCACGAGCAGCAGCACGGCGAGCCAGCCGCCGTAGATCGCGACGACCAGCAGCCAGGTCGGCCACTCGGTGCGGGCAGTGAAGCGGGCGTCGAGCGCGGCAATCGCGCGGGCGTGGTCGACGTCGAAGTATTCGGCCATGGTGCTGGGGCGGGATGAAACAGGCGATGCGGGTAGCGGATGATCGCGCCCGTACGGGGCACGATGCGATTGGCCGGCATGCGTCGCGGCTTGCGGCCAGCCGCTCAAGCGGCATGAGACGGCATCGCGACACTCGAACGCTAACCGGGCCGCGTAGCCAGGCCAACCAAGCAATTCGCATTTGCTTATCGCTGTCCCGCCGATAAGCATTGACCGCCCCCGCCGTGCGCCGGACCCCGCCGAAGCGCAAGCGAACGGGCTTTCTCCAAGGCGCCACCGATGCGTAGAATGCCCGTATGAACCCATGGATCGCCGGACTGCCGATGTACAACGTGACGCCGCGCCACGCCGCACTGTGGCGCGCGCTGCTGCGTGATGCGCTCGACGCGTTCGCGCGTACCGGCGGGCCTGCCGGTGTCGCGCTGCTCGACGAGCCGTTCGGGGATCTGCACGCGCTGTGGCGGCGCGACGACCTGCTGCTGTCGCAGACGTGCGGTTATCCGTACCGGATGCTCGGATTGCGCGATGCCGTGCACTTGATTGCGACGCCGGCCTTCGATGCGCCCGGCTGCGACGGCGCCCGCTACAGCAGCGTGCTGGTCGTGTCGGCGCGCGTGCATGCGGGCGGCGCGACGACGCTGGCTGCCTGTCGCGGATTGCGGGCCGCATTCAACGGCGCGGATTCGCACAGCGGGATGAACGCGTTCCGGCATGCGGTCGCGCCGCATGCGCATGGCGGACGTTTCTTCGGTTCGGTCGTGTCGTTCGGCTCGCACCTGAACGTGCTGCGCGCGCTGGCGGCCGGCGAAGCCGATTGCGCGGCGATCGACTGCGTGACCTTCGCGTATGTGCGCGACGCGCTGCCCGAGTGGTTGAACGAGATCCGGATCATCGGCATGACGGCGTCGGCGCCGGGGTTGCCGCTGATTGCGTCGAAGGCGCTGGAAGGAGAGCGCGTAGAGGCGTTGCAGGATGCGCTCGATCACGCGGTCGCGGCCGATCCGGAACGGGCGCACGTCCTGCGGCTGAAGGGATTCGAGCGCCTGCCGCCGGGCGCATACGACACGATTGCCCGCTTCGCGCGGGACGCGGCCGCGCAAGGGTATCCCGAGCTGGCTTGATGTGGCGGCGCGGCTGCCATCACGGCCGCGCCGCTTGCGGTCACTCTTCGTCCATCAACCGGACCTTGACCCGCTTGCCCTTGATCTTCCCCGCATTGAGCTTGCGCAGCGCATCACGTGCGACGCCGCGCTCGATCGCGACATAGGTCGAGAACTCGGTCACGTTGATCTTGCCGATCTGCTTGCCGTCGAACCCTGCATCGCCGGTCAGCGCGCCGAGCACGTCGCCCGGGCGGATCTTGTCCTTGCGCCCGCCGAGGATCTGCAGCGTTTCCATCGGCGGCAGCAGCGTGTCGTTGCCGGCCGGCTTCAGTTCCGCGACCGGATGCCATTCGACGTCGCGCTTCTGCGCCTGCTCGATCGCGCCGACGCGACCCATCTCGTCCATGCTGGCGAGGCTCAGCGCCCAGCCTTCCTGGTCCGCGCGGCCGGTGCGGCCGATGCGGTGCACGTGCACTTCGGGGTCGGGCGTCACGTCGACGTTGATCACCGCCTCGAGCTGCGCGATGTCGAGCCCGCGCGCCGCGACGTCCGTCGCGACCAGCACCGAGCAGCTGCGGTTCGCGAACTGGATCAGCACCTGGTCGCGTTCGCGCTGTTCGAGCTCGCCGTGCAGCGCGAGCGCGTGGAAGCCCTGCGCGTGCAGCACATCGAGCAGGTCACGGCATTGCTGCTTGGTATTGCAGAATGCGATCGTGCTCACCGGCCGGTAGTGGTTCAGCAACTGGCCGACCGCGTGCAGCCGCTCGGTTTCCGTCACTTCGTAGAAGCGTTGGCGGATCTTGCTGTTATCGTGACGCTCCTCGAGCTTCACTTCCTTCGGGTTGCGCAGGAACTGCTGGCTCAGCTTCGCGATGCCGTCCGGATAGGTGGCCGAGAACAGCAGCGTCTGGCGCGTCGTCGGGCACATCCGCGCGACCTTCGCGATGTCGTCGAAGAAGCCCATGTCGAGCATCCGGTCGGCTTCGTCGAGCACGAGCGTGTTCAGCGCGTCGAGCTTCAGGTTGCCGCGGTCGAGGTGATCCATGATGCGGCCCGGCGTGCCGACGACGATATGCGCGCCGTGCTCGAGGCTCTGCGCCTGCGGGCGCATCGGCGTGCCGCCGCACAGCGTCAGCACCTTCACGTTTTCCTCGGCGCGCGCGAGGCGCCGCACTTCCTGCGCGACCTGGTCGGCGAGCTCGCGCGTCGGGCACAGGACCATCGCCTGCACGTCGAAGCGACGCGCGTCGAGGCGCGACAGCAGCGCGAGCGAGAACGCGGCGGTCTTGCCGCTGCCCGTCTTCGCCTGCGCGATCAGGTCGTGGCCGGCCAGCGCGATCGGCAGGCTCGCGGCCTGGATCGGCGTCATGTCGACGTAGCCGAGCTGCGCGAGGTTCGCGAGCGTGGCGGGCGTCAGCGACAGCGCGCTGAACGGCGTGGCGGTCGGTTGGCTCAAGAGAGGTCTCCGAGATAGGGGCGGCCTTCCATCTGTTCGTAGACGACCGTGCCTTCGTCGTCCTCGAAGCGTTCGAGATAGTTGCGCGCGCCGCACAGCGGGCAGCGGAACAGCAGCCCCTGGCCTTCGTCCTTGATGACGACGTCGGACGTCTCCCACTGCGTGCCGCAGCTCTGGTTTCGGCAAGTAAACACGGTCTTTCTCCAGCTGAATTCGGTTGATGGCGCGCCCGGCGGGCGCGGCAACGGCGTGCGGCGCTCGCGCGGCTCGGGCGCGGGCCGCACCGGCGGTCGCGTGGACCGCGTCGATGCGGATGGTGGATCGGGTGGCGACGGCGTCGCGCGTGCCCGCAATTCTAGCGGATGCGGGGGGCGGGCAGTGGGCGCCCTGTCCGCCATGAAAAACGGCCGCCCCGGAGGGCGGCCGTGCGAGGCGAGGAAACGGGGCCGGACGCGTTACAGCGCCATGTCGGCCGATGCCTTCGCGGGGCGCGCCGGGGCCGTGCCCGTCGCCGGCGACGGCGCATTCATGTCGATCTTCGGCGGCGGCGACAGCTGCAGCACGTCGCTCGTATAGGTCCATTCCTCGACGACCTTCGCCGGGCTGTCGTTCAGCTTCGTGCCGTAGCTCGGCACGATCTGGCGGATCTTCTGCTGCCATTCGGGCGTCGCGACCTTGTCCTTGAACACCTTCTGCATCAGGTTCAGCATGATCGGCGCGGCCGTCGATGCGCCCGGCGACGCGCCGAGCAGGC
This sequence comes from Burkholderia sp. Bp8998, assembly GCF_003854235.1. Lineage (NCBI taxonomy): Bacteria > Pseudomonadati > Pseudomonadota > Betaproteobacteria > Burkholderiales > Burkholderiaceae > Burkholderia > Burkholderia sp. Bp8998. Next base: position 120,220 of record NZ_QTQF01000009.1, on the reverse strand, counting down.
CCGCGATGCTGCCGTCCTGCGAACTGACGATCTCGGTGCCGAGCTTCAGCACGCCACCCTTCTTCGGGTCGCGCTTGATGATCTGCACGCGCTGGCCGGCCTGCCACAGGCGCCAGTCTTCCTTTTTCGCGTCCGGGAAATATTCCTTCAGCGCGTTGAAGCGGTCGTCGTCGGTCAGCATCAGCTGGCCGGCCAGGTACTCGACGAGCGGGAATTGGTCGACGCCCACGCGCATCATCGGCGCGACGTTGTGCAGGTTGGTGCTCTTCGCGAGGTCGAAGTACGAGCCGTTCTTCAGGAACTTGGTCGAGAACGTCGCGAACGGCCCGAACAGGATGATCTTCTTGCCGTCGATGATCCGCGTGTCGAGGTGCGGCACCGACATCGGCGGCGAGCCGACCGACGCCTTGCCGTACGCCTTCGCGAGGTGGCGCTTCACGACCTCGGGGTTGTCGGTCACGAGGAACGAGCCGCCGACCGGGAATGCGCCGTAGTCCTTCGCCTCGGGGATGCCCGACGCCTGCAGCAGGTGCAGCGCACCGCCGCCCGCGCCGATGAACACGAACTTCGCGTCGACGGCCTGCGGCGGTTCATCCGAATGCAGCTTGACCCACGACACGTGCCACGTGCCGTCCGCGTTGCGCGAGATCTCGCGCACTTCGCTCGACAGCGACAGCGTGAAGTTCGGCTGCGTCTTCAGGTAGCCGACGAACTGGCGCGTGATCTCGCCGAAATTCACGTCGGTACCGATCGGCGTCCACGTCGCCGCAACCTTCTGGCTGCGGTCGCGGCCTTCCATCATCAGCGGCACCCACTGCCTGATCTGGTCGTGGTCTTCCGAATACTGCATCCCGCGGAACAGCGGGCTCGCCTGCAGCGCGTCATAGCGCTTCTTCAGGAAGCGGACGTTGTCGTCGCCCCACACGAAGCTCATGTGCGGCGTCGAGTTGATGAACGCGTGCGGGTTCTTCAGCACGCCCTGCCTGACCTGCCAGGCCCAGAACTGGCGCGAGATCTGGAACGACTCGTTGATCTCGATCGCCTTCGAGATGTCGACCTTGCCGTCCGCCTTCTCCGGCGTGTAGTTCAGTTCGGCGAGCGCCGAGTGGCCGGTGCCCGCGTTGTTCCAGCCGTTCGAGCTTTCCAGCGCGACGCCGTCGAGGCGCTCGACCATCGTCATCGACCACTCGGGCTGAAGCTCGTGCAGCCACACGCCGAGCGTCGAGCTCATGATGCCGCCGCCCACCAGCAGGACGTCGATCTTCTTCGTATCGGCGGCATGCGCGGACGACGCCGCGACGCACAGCGCGAGCGCCGACAGTATTACCCGTAACGTTTTGATCACAGCAGATCCCTTTTTCAACTTGGATGCATCGGTTTGCCATGCCGCCCGGCCGACGCGGAATCGAAACCGGCTCGCGTATCCGGAGATCCGGACCGCGAATCCGGAATTCCGGACCGACCGCGTTCGCCGTTGCATTTGCGCACGCGAAGCCGTTGCGAAGGACACCTTCGGATCGGCTTCATGCGCCCGTGCAACCGCAGGCTTCCCGGTCGTGCGACGGGCGCGCAGGCCCTTGCTGCGGGCCTCGCCGGAAGGCGTTTCGGACCGCGTCGAAAGCGGCCGCGCGCAAGGCGTTCCGCGGGGGCGGGATGGCAAGGGGCGCGTAATATAACCGAACTCGATTGCCGTGTCGCACGCGCGGAATATCCTTGTTTTCGTGGGGTTTTTGCGTGTCCGGGTTTCCGGAATGACGGCGCGGGGAACGGGAAAAACGGCGGGGATCGGCGGGGCGAAATGCGCGCGACGGGCATGTCGCGCATCGCGCTTGCACTTCATCGAGCCGCGGCGTTGCACCGCGACCCGGTCACATCCCATCACATCACATCACATCACGTCACTTCACTGCGCTGCGCCGTTCCGGCAGAACTGCTCGTACCCCTGCGCCGAATTCGCGAAGCCACGCGTCTTCGCGAGTTCCCATGGACGCTCGCATTGCTGCGTGTGTTCACACCATGCGTAACCGGCCGAGCCGATGCAGCCATGCGCATCGCGATCGCCGCCGACCATCGGCGGCGCGGCCTGGGCGGTCTGTGCGCCCTGCGTGTCCTGCCCGGCGACATCGGGCGGGAGCGGGGCAGGCGGTTGCGTCGCGCACGCGCCCAACGCAAACGCAAGAGCGATCGTGGCGGCAAGCGACGCGGAAGGAATGAGATGTTTCATACGGTGGCGCTCCATGGGATGAAGGTCGACAGCGGATGCCCTGCGCGGGCGCATGAATGATCACGCATCCGGCACCGGCACGCGCGACGAGAACTTGACCTCGCGCAGCGCGAGGCTCGACTGGATCGACGACACGCCGGCCTGCTTGCGCAGCACGCGTTCGACGAATTCCGCATACGCGTCGAGATCGGTGGCGACGACCTGCAGGATGTAGTCGGCCGCGCCGGTGATCTTGTGGCACGACGTCACTTCGTCGTGGCGCCGCATCACGTCCTCGAAGTGATCCGAATCCTGGTCCGAATGCATGTTGAACGTGACCTGCACGAACGCGAACACGTTCATCCCGAGCGCGCGGCGGTCGAGGTTCGCCTGGTAGCCGGTGATCACGCCTTCGTCCTCGAGCCGCTTGCGCCGTCGCCAGCACGGCGTGACGCTCAGCGACAGCCGTTCGCCGAGCGTCGCGTTGGACAGCGCGCCATCTTCCTGCAGCAGCCGGAGCATCGCGCGGTCGACGCCGTCCAGTTCCACCGAAGCGCGATTTTTGCTCATTCCCGGGTCTCCGTAGGCGGTTTTCTCAAAATTGTATGAAACGAAGAGGTGAAAAGCAAAGTTATTGCCGGCCGGCCTCAATAGACTATTGCCACCCCTCACAGCCTTCACTGCAACGGTCAACCATGCTCACGGTCTACAGCAGCGATCACCATCTGCATCGCGGCGTCGAACTGAAGGACGGCGCGATCACCGAATCGTTCGAGAACCCCCTTCGCGCCGAAACGGTGCTCGCGCAGGTCCGCGCGGCCGGCCTCGGCGACGTGATCGCGCCGCGCGCGTTCGACCGCGCGAGCTATGCCGGCGCGCACAGCGCGCGCTACGTCGACTTCCTCGCCGGCGCGTGGGACGAATGGACCGCGACCGGCCGCACCTGCCAGGCGCTGCCGCTCGTGTGGCCGGTGCGCGCGATGCCGTCGGCGGCGACGCTGCCCGACTTCATCGACGGCAAGCTCGGCTTCTTCGCGATGGACGCCGGGGCGCCGATCAACGCCGGCACGTGGGACGCGGTGAGCGCGAGCGCGAACTCGGCGCTCACCGGCGCCGACCTGCTGTCGAACGGCGGCGCGCGCGCGGCGTTCGCGCTGTGCCGCCCACCCGGCCACCATGCGGGCCGCGAGTACATGGGCGGCTACTGCTACCTGAACAACGCGGCGATCGCCGCGCAGCACGGCATCGCGAGCGGTGCGTCGCGCGTCGCGGTGCTCGACGTCGACTTCCACCACGGCAACGGCACACAGGACATCTTCTACGAGCGGTCGGACGTGCTGTTCGCGTCGCTGCACGGCGAGCCGGCGGTGTCGTATCCGTACTTCTCCGGCTATGCCGACGAGCGCGGCGCGGGCGCGGGCGAAGGCTTCAACCTGAACCTGCCGCTGCCGAAGGGCACGCAGTGGGACACCTACTCGGCGGCGCTCGGCCAGGCCACCGCCGCGATCGCGAAGCACGCGCCCGACCTGCTCGTCGTGTCGCTCGGCGTCGACACGTTCGAGCACGACCCGATCAGCCATTTCAAGCTGCGCTCGCCCGACTACCTGCGGATCGGCGAAGCGCTCGCGCGCCTGGACCTGCCGACGCTGTTCGTGATGGAAGGCGGCTACATGGTCGACGAAATCGGTATCAACGCGGTGAACGTGCTGCTCGGCTTCGAGGGGCGCGCGTGACCGCATCGCTTTGCCTGCCATCAACGACGTTCCGGATCACGAACCAAGAGCGACAAAGGAAGGAGACGAACATGAAGCGACATCGGAAGAAGACGGCATGCGCGACCGCGGCGGCGCTGGCATGCGCATTGTCCGCGCTGTCCGCGCACGCGGACGAAGTCGTGCGCATCGGGCACGTCGCGCCGCTGACCGGCGCGATCGCGCACCTCGGCAAGGACAGCGAGAACGGTGCGCGGCTCGCGGTCGAGGAGATCAACGCGAAGGGGCTCGTGATCGGCGGCAAGAAGATCACGCTGCAGCTCGATGCGCAGGACGACGCGGGCGACCCGCGCACCGCGACGCAGGTCGCGCAGCGGCTCGTCGACGACAAGGTGGTCGGCGTCGTCGGCCATCACAACTCGGGTACGTCGATTCCGGCGTCGCGCGTCTATCGCGACGGCGGCGTCGTGCAGATCTCGCAGGCCGCGACCAATCCGATGTATACGCAGCAGGGCTTCAAGACCACTTATCGCGTGGTCGCGACCGATGCGCAGCAAGGGCCCGCGCTCGCGATGTACGCGGCGAAGCACATGGGCATCAGGACGGTGGCCGTGGTCGACGATTCGACCGCGTACGGCCAGGGGCTTGCGACCGAGTTCGAAAAGGCGGCGAAATCGGCCGGGATGAAGGTCATCTCGCGCGACGCGACCAACGACAAGGCGATCGACTTCCGCGCGATCCTCACGAAGATCAAGGGCGAGAACCCCGACGCGATCATGTATGGCGGAATGGACGCGACGGGCGGCCCGCTCGCGAAGCAGGCGCGCCAGCTCGGCCTGCGCGCGAAGATCCTCGCCGGCGACGGCGTGTGCTCGACCGATCTGCCGAAGCTCGCGGGCCCGGCATCGGACAACGTCGTGTGCTCGGAAGCCGGCATCGCGCTCGAGAAGATGCCGGGCGGCGCGGGGTTCGTGAAGCGCTACGAGGCGCGCTATCACCAGCCGATGCAGGTGTATGCGCCGTTCTCGTACGACGCGGTGACCATCATCGTCGACGCGATGAAGCGCGCGAACTCGACGGACCCGGCGAAAGTGCTGGCCGCGATGCCGGCGACCGACTATCGCGGCGTGATCGGCGAAACGAGCTTCACGCCGCAGGGCGACCTGAAGCACGGCGCGATCTCGGTGTTCACGTACAAGAGCGGCAAGAAGGCGCTGCTCGATATCGTCAGGATGTGACGAAGCCGGGGCGCGCGGCGCTGTGCGGCATGCGCGGTCGGGCGCCCCCGAAGTCTCACGACGCTTGTACGCGGCGCGGAGCGGCCCGGTGCTGCTGTTCGGCGTCGTGCACGATGTGCAGCTCGCGCGTGCGGATCGGCAGCGCGCAGTCGGCATCGGCGAGCGTCTTGCGCACCTGGCGCGCGAGGCGCCAGCGCATCGCCCAGAACTTGTCGGTGTGCGTCCACAGGCGCATGTTCGCGATCGCCGTGCTGTCGTCGAAGCGCATCACCATCACGTCCGGCGCCGGTTCCGTCAGCACGTCGGGGTCGGCTTCGGCCAGCGCGCGCAGCGCGTCGAGCGCACGATCGATGTCGTCGTGCACGGATACTTCCACTTCGAGATCGAGACGGCGCGTCGGATTGCGCGTGTAGTTGCGGATCGCGCTGCCCCACAACGCGCTGTTCGGTACGTATTCGCAGATGCCGTCCGGCTTCGTCAGCCGCGTCATGAACAGCCCGACCTCGTCCACCGTCCCCGCGACGCTCGAGCCGCCGTCGATGTAGTCGCCGACCTTGAACGGCCGCAGCAGCAACAGCATGATGCCGGCCGCGATGTTCTGCATCGTGCCCTGCAGCGCGAGCCCGATCGCGAGGCCGGCCGCGCCGAGCACCGCGACGATGCTCGCGGTTTCGATGCCCAGCTGTGACAGCGCGCCGACGATCGCGACGATGCGGATGCCCCATACGGCGACGTCGCAGAGGATCGGCCGCAGCGTATCGTCGACGCGCTCCTTGTTCGCGAGCAGCCGGCTCAGCCAGTTGCCGATGCGTTTCGACAGCCACCAGCCCGCGACGAGCAGCGCGAGGGCGGCGCAGAGCCTGAGTGAAAGCGTGGACAACGCGTTCCACAGGAACGTCCAGCGTTCCGGATGAAGATGATCGAGAAACATGACGGGATTCCGGGTTGAGGACGGAAGGCGCGACGGGCGGCGCACCCGCCGTGGTCGGGCGGGCATGCGCGCGGTCGCGGGCAGCCCTCGACTGTACACGGCGTGTGGCGGTTCGCGCGAACGCATGGGGGCGGATCTCGCGCGATTTCACGGCGAAATTTCGCTTTCGTTCGAGTACGAAGCCGTTATATGGACAAATCGGATTGATCCTATTCGGCGATGTTGATTGCGCCGATACACTCGCTGTCAGGTTCCCGGATCGCGACGATCTCTCGTCCGCAATATCCGGTTCTTTTCCAGTTTTTCATTGATAGCGAGTGACGACGCGATGCGGTTCGACCTGTGTTTACGTCTCGCACGCGAACAAGGTCGATCCGCGCAATGCGGCGCCCTCCGCTTCCCGATTCGCCGCGCGCTGCTGCGCGGTGTCGTTGCGGCGGCATGGCTTGCCGGCACGCAGGGCGCGATGGCGCTGGCATCCGCCGATGCCGAGCCGTCCACGCCCGTGGCGGTGCAAGCGGCCGACCTTGTCGACGTGCCTTTCTTCAATTCCGCCCGGACCCTCTGGGGCGGCTTGCTTGCATCGACGGTGGTGGCGGGCATCGCGCCGGAATCGCAGGCGGCGCGGGTGCGTGCGGAGACCTATCCCGGCATGTTCGTCGCGCGTGCCGGCGCCTGTGCGCCGTACGTTGTCCTTTGCGATGCGGCGCGGGGGGCGATCGAACGCGGGTACGCGGGACGTTTCGATTATGGTTTTGCATCGCTTCTGCCGGCAATCGGCACGCCGTCGGCATTCGCGCCACGTCATGCCGATCTGGCATCCGCCGAGCCGTTTACGCTCGCGGAGCAGGAGAGCGGCACGCGGGCCGGCGCGATCGATGGCAGCCTGCGCGCGTCGCTGGCGCGTGCCGAGTTGCCGGCCGGTGTCGCCGCGCAGGTCACGCGCATGCTTGCCGGCCGGCTCGACGTGACGCAGCAGGGCGCCGCGGGCGATAGCTTTCGCATCGCCTTCGAGCCGGACGGCGACGCATCGCTGCCGGATGGCCGGCGCGTGACGGCGCTCGATATCCGCTTTCGCGGCCAGCGCGTCGCGGCGGTGTGGTTTGCCGCGGAAGCGGGATCGTCGGGCGCCTACTACGATCTCGACGGCGGGCCGCTCGCCGGCGCGCGGTTCGCGATGCCGGTCAGCGCCACGCGAACCAGTTCGCGTTTCGGCACGCGCGTGCATCCGGTGAGCGGGGCGCGTCACGTGCATTCCGGCGTCGATCTCGCCGCGCCGACGGGCCGTGCGGTCCATGCGTCCGAGCACGGTGTCGTGTCGTTCGTCGGCACCGAGCCGGGCGGCTACGGCAAGTATGTGGTGGTGCGCCACGATGGCGGCTATGCATCGTATTACGCGCATCTGTCCGCGTTCGACCCGAAATTGCGTACCGGCATGCGGATCGCGCGCGGGCAGCGGGTCGGCGCGGTCGGGAGTACCGGCACGGCGACCGGCCCGCATCTGCACTTCGAGGTGCGGCGGAACAATCGCCCGATCGATCCGGTCGCGCTGGTGCGGGCGGCGAATGCGGCCGTGCTGAAGGGGCGCCAGCGCGTGGCGTTCGAGCGTGTGGCGCATGACGCGCGTGTGCGGCTGGCGGCGGCTTCGTGGCCGCCGACGGTGGCCATGGCGGAGCCTGTTGATTCGGATGCGAGCTGACCGCCGGCTCACTCGGCGTGCGTGTTCTATCGGCAGCCGGATGTCGAGCACGCCGGTACCGGCAACCGGATCGAAGTCCGCGCTGTACCGCTCGAACTCCGGTTGTATTCATCCGTATGGTTCGCGCGGTTGCTCTGAGGCAATGCAAATCGCCACGCCGGACGGCGTGGCGAAGATCGACAGGGTTCAGCTGCTTAGCCCAGCGGCCAGTTCAGGATCGCGATGCCGTCGTTGTAGTCGCCGTCCGTGCCGTCTTCCGACCCGACGAGCCCGAAGTAGGTCTTCTTGAAGATGTCGACCTGGCGCGAGCCGATCTTCGACGGCTTGCCGTTCGCCGTCACGACCACGCGCACCTTCCCCTTGCCCGAGTTCACGATCTGCGTGTTCAGGTTCGCGTCCTGCGTGCCGGCACCCTGGAACGTCGCGGCCGGTTTCGGATTGTCGTCGACATAGACTTCGATCGTCTGCGGCGCGGACGAATTGACCAGCGCCGTCACGCCGAACGCGATGTTCGGCGGCAGGTTGAAGATGCCGTCGCGTTCGCCGCCGCCGGTCGCCGTGGTATCCGGCTGGGTGGGTTGCGGCGTCGCCTTCGAGAAGTAATTGACGACCGCACCGACACCGAACTTCGCCGCAGCGCCAGGCAGCACGCCGGGCGCGCCGGCCCACGTCACCGTGCACGCGATCACCTGCCCCGCCGCATCGGCCTTCACCTTGTTCTGCCAGCTGCCGACGTCGAAGCTGTACGGGATCGTCGCGATGTCGACGAACACGTCGTACTGCGGCAGCTTTTCCACGAGCTGTGCGGTCATGAACTGACGCATCCGGTCGAGCACCGCCTGGTCGCCGTTCGCCTGTATGGCGGTTGCGTCGTTGCCGGCGAGTTGCAGCAGTGCGTACAGATCGTCATGGGTAAACGGTTGTGACATGTCGTCCTCGTCTCAATGGAATATCTCGCGTCGCGGCCGGTGAGCGGATCTCGCCGTTGTCGCGCGACGGAGCACTGCGTGGGACTGCAAGTGACTACTCGAATGAATCGATTCGCAATGTGTGGTCGGCCCCATTGCCATCGCGGGTTCGACAGCGGCGCGCACACCATGCCGCGCCGCGAATTGCCGGGTTCAGCCCAGCGGCCAGTTCAGGAACACGATGCCGTCGTTGTAGTCGTCGTCGGTGCCGTCTTCCGAGCCGACGATCCCGAAGTACGACTTCTTGAAAAGATCGACCTGTCGCGAGCCGATCCGCGATGGCTTGCCGTTCGCCGTCACGATCACGCGTACATGTCCCTTGCCGGAGTCGAGCACCTTTGTGCCGAGGTTCTGGTCCTGCACGCCCGCGCCCTTGAACGTAGCCGCCGGTTTCGGGTTGTCGTCGATGTAGATGTCGATCGTCTGGTCGTTCGCCGCGTTGGTGAGGGCAGTCACGCCGAACTTGATGTTCGGCGGCAGGTTGAACGTGCCGTCGCGTTCACCGCCGCCGCCGATGTTGCCGGCACCGCCGCCGCTTTCGGTGCCCTGATTCCCGCCGCCTTGCGACGACGATTGCGCGGCCGTGTCGCCGATCGCGGAAATGCTCGCGTACGAATCGATATGCATCGCGCTGCCGCGCACGCTTTTCCACTGGCCTTTCACGAACGTGACGCCGCTGCCGGCGTCGATCGTCGCGACGAGCGTGAACGGCATGCGCCCGGTGCTTTCGGGCACCTTCGACGAATAGGTGAAGCAACCGTCCGCGACGACGCCCTTATCGGTCGCGATCGCGAAATAGATGCCGGGGAAGTTGTTGCCGGTCGCGTACGGCGTCGGCACGTTGAGAATGACCTGCAGTTTCCCGTCGCGAATCTCTGCCTTGGCGATGTCGATATGCAGGCCGGGGATGTCGACGTACGTCTCGGACGTGACGACGGGCGCGCTGTTGATCGAAGCCGAAAGAAGCGGCATGGAAGTCTCCGTTGTTAACGCGGTTTTGGATTGGGGTGCTGCGTAAGTGGCCGCTTGGTGGGCGCGAACCGCCGGCCGGCCCAAAGGCGGGAGGCCAGCGGCGGTCGGTCGCCAGTCGCGCGTCAGCTCAGCCGATCGGCCACTGCAGCACGACGATGCCGTCGTTGTAGTCGCTGTCGTGACCGTCTTCCGACACGACGATCCCGAAGTTGACCGTGAACGGCGAGCCGTCCGACTTCTTGCCGTTGATCGGCGCGAGGCGCGCGTCGGTGGCCGACGTCTTGCCGTTCACCGTCACTTCGAAGCGGAGCTTGCCGTTGCCGGAATTCAGCGTGGCTTCGCGCGGGCCGTCGCGCGTGGTCAGCTTGTGATAGGCGGCCGGTTCCTTGCTGTCGCCGATGAACAGCTTGATGTGCTGTTGCTCGGCGGCATTCGCGAAGAAAATCGCACGGAAGTCGGTGTTCGGCGGAATCGAAAACTCGCCGGCGCGATTCGAGGACGTTTGAGAGTCGGCCATGCTTTCCTCCTGGAGGTCAATGAATAAGGCACTTCACCGTGTCGCGCGAACGCTTGCCGTTTCAAACACGGTTCAGCCAGCATGGCGAAAAATAAATAAGAAAATATTCGGCCGGGAATGGAAATTGTTCGGAAAATCGGAAACGGAAATAGTCCGATTTAATGATGAACATTTAATGGAGTGCGGTTCGATATATCTGCGAAATTATATCGGCGCGTGTCATGATTTTTTGAATAATGGACGGGTGCGCAGGCGGGGCGGGCGGGAGGATCCGGCTTCGGTGCAGACGCTCGGCGTTCGCATATGGCAGCGTGTTGTTTCAACATCGTCTTTCTCTGTGGCCGCGCCCACCGGCCACCACCGAACGCCCACGCCGAAGCCGGATCACAACGGAGGGGTGTGCGGCGCCGGCGAAGCTCAATGACCGGCTCACTCCGAACTTGAACAGGGCACTACACCGGCACCGCACCCGACGAAGCATATCGGTTTGCTGCCGCGACGCCTATCGGACAAGGCTGATTTTTGCCTGCGATATTGCGGTGCGCCGGCCTGATACACCTGACAGGCGATTAATTTCGAGATTGGCAGTATCGTGCAAGGAGCGCGCGCGCTCGATATTCGGCGGCTTTTTTCATTTAATCGGCCCGTTGCCGGGCCCTCACGAGGACAGTGCGATGACGAAACCCGATAGTCTGAAAGGCGACATCAAGGGGCAGGCCCAGGAAGCAGACCGTCACAATCTGGCGCGACCCGCCGTGAACGGCGCGTTGTGGGCACGCGGCCTGACGACGCAGCGCGTGGCCGACCTGTTCAGGACCCTGCCCGGCCTCCCGGGGCACTGGATGCAGCTGCAGAACGAAGTCAACGCCGGGAACCGCTATTTCTATGGTGTCCAGAACGGTCACCAGACCACCGACGAAGGGAAGGAACTGATCCGCTGGATTGCCGATGCGGTGGTCAACGCCGCGCAGAAGGCCGGATTCGATTTCCCGTTGCAGCAGCTTCGGTTTACGGCCGATACGGGGTGGTTGAAGCTTCAGCGCGTGTCGGGGCGGGTGATGGTGCTGTCGAGGCCGTAAGCGTGGCGGGCGGTTGTCGAAGAGTCGGCGTGTCGGCGTGTCGTCGGTCGAGTCGGTCGCGGCAGCGAGAACGCGCGCTGCCATCGACGATCGATCATGGCCTTGGGCAGGCTGCCGATCGCGTCACTGACCGAAGCGCTGCGCCACCGCATCCTTCAACCGCGCGGCGGTGATCTCGCCCATGTGCGATTCGACGAGTTCGCCTTTCGCATTGAAGAACAGTGTCGTGGGCAGCCCGCGCGATCCGTACGCATGCATCGCGTGCAGCGACGGATCGAGCAGCACGTTATCGAAACGCAGCCCTTGCTGTTCGAGGAACGCGCGTACCGCTTGCGCATTTTCCCCCTGGTTGAGCATCAGCACCGTGATGCCGGGATGATCGCGCTGCGCCTGTTCCAGGATCGGCATCTCGCGCCGGCAAGGCGCGCACCATGTCGCCCACAGGTTCACGACGGCCGGCTTGCCGGCAAAGCGTTGCGGCAACACGGGCGTCGCATCGAGCGCCTGGAGCTGCATCGCGGCGAGCGGCGGCGCGGTGCGCTGCAGGGTCGCGAGCGTGCCTTGCGCAACGCCCCATGCCGCGAGACCCGCGATGATGCCGGCTGCCACCGGGCGGCGCAGCGCGGGGCGGCGACGCAGCCTCCACACGGCGAACACGAGCGCGGCGGCGACGCCGATGCGCCAGTCGAAGCCGCCGTCGCCGAGTGCAATGATGGCGCGCGGCGCCGTCGCGTAGTCGCGCCACCATTGCGCGACATAGCCGATACGTGCGGCGACGAGCCCGAGCAGCAGCACGTCGAGGATCAGGCTCGACGCGGTCTTGTGCTGGCCATCCGGCGGGCGGCGCTGGATGAAACGGGCGACGAGCCACGCCAACAGCGCCGCGGCGGCTACCGCGACGACGCGGATCGAGAAGGGACCGATGCTCAACATGGGAAGAATAGGGTGCGAGGTAGGGTGGATCGACTGGTGAAGGCGACGCCGCTGCCGGTCATGCAGCGTTTCGACCCTACGCGATCCACGCGGGTTCCCGTTACGACCGCGCGACAGGCGTCGTTGCGCGCATGCCGGGCGCCGGCATTCAGGACGACGTCGCTTTCATCAAAGCGTCCCGAAGGATCGAGACGACCGGCGATTCCGCGTATTCGGCAATGACTGCCTGTTTCCACCTGAGCCGGAAGGCACATCGCCGAGCCGGTACGCGGTGAAGAACGCGTACCACGGCGAACCTTGGCCGACCGGCACGCCGAGTGCCGATGTCCGCTGCTTCAATGCCGTGAACACGTCGTGGATGCGCATGGTTTGCGCGGCATCGCTGAACGGACGCGGCTTCGCCCTGCCGGCCGCGAACGCGCCATAGGCGATCGCGAGCAGGCGCGCGGTGTCGTCGATCGAGAAGATCGACCCGTTGATCGCTTCGACGAAGCGCGGCCGGTCTTCTTCACGCGATGCGGCGATGCACTGAAACACGATCGCCGACACTTCGTGCAGGTCGTTCGCGCGCAGCAATGCCGGCAATCGCGCGACGATCCGGTCGGCCGGCTCGTCATGCAACGCGGCACCGAAGTCGAGTACGGCGGCCATCGGATTGCCGTCCTGCTTCACGCGATCGAGCGCCGAAGCCGGCGCGGTGGCCGCCGCTTGCGAGACGTCGCCCGGCGCGGCGCGCAGCACGTCCGCGACCTGCTGCTGCCACTCGGGAAAGATCATCCGCACGTTGCCGAACTGCTCGCCGCCTTGCGCGGCCGGATTCCACCGATAGACGATCGTGCCGCCCTGAATGAACGGCGAATACAGGTGCTCGGGCGTTTGCGGCAGCGGCCGCCGGTTGATCGGCAGCCACGCGAGCGTCAGCCAGTCGTAGCGGCCGGTGGCGGGCACCGACGGGCTGGAACTCGCGACGACCTGCCAGGTGCCGCGGTTCGCATAGCGCCGGCGCGCGTCGGGCACTGCGACGGTTTGCTGTTTCGCGGTATCGAAGTAGGTATTGCCGGTCACGTTTTCGCCGCTGTCCGGGGCCGGCGTGATGGTGGCGATGACCCACGATGCACCGTCGGCCGAACGATAGTCGGACGGCTGCAGTGTGGCGACGTCGTGCACCATCCGCGTTTCGGCGGCGATCGGGCTCGGCGGCAGATGGGCGGGACCGGCGACGATACTCGGCATGGACGTTCCTCGGAATCGGGGGCGTATCGGCACGCGCACCGAACGCGAACGATATGCGGCGGCGCATGTCGTCTCTCGTCACTGTAGAACGCCGTCGCGGGAAAAGGAAACCGGATGCGGCGGCTTCAAGCCGCGCAGCGTGCTCACCGCCGCTTCGGCTCACCCCAACCATGCGCATCCTGGGCCAGCATGACGAACACCGATCGGGAGCAACATGATCGACACCAAAGCCATTACGGAGCGCTGGACGGACGCACGTCGTCGACCAATGATCGACTGGGCCGACCGTGCCGGGCCACGATGCCTTCTGGAAGCATCGCGAGCGGTTGGCGGCATACCTCGGTCGCGGCACCGGCCGCGCACTGGAGATCGGCTGCGTCAGCGCGACAAGACCTTCCGATAGATCACGAACCCGGTTTTTTCCGCGACGGTGTCGTAGAGCCGCATCGCCGTGTGATTCGTCTCATGCGTCTGCCAGTACACGCGTTCGGCGCGCTGCGCCTGCGCGGCGTCGTACACGGCTTCGATCATTGCGCGGCCCACGCCCTTGCCGCGTTCGCTCTCGAGCGTGAAGAGATCCTGCAGATAGCAGGTCGGCCCGACCAGCGTCGTGCTGCGGTGATACAGGAAATGCACGAGCCCGACGAGCCGGCCGTCGCGTTCCGCGACACGCGCATGCACGGGCTCGTAGCCGTCGAAGAAGCGCGACCACGTGAGTTGCGTGATCTCGCGGGGCAGCGCGGTGTCGCCGAAGCGGCCGTAGAAGCGGTTGTAGCCGTCCCACAGCGGCAGCCAGCCGTCGAAATCGTCTTCGCGCACGGGGCGTACGGTCAGGCCGGTGTCGGTAGCGTTCATGGTCCGGAACCTCTCGAGGATGGATGGAATGAAGCGTTGCCGGCGCGGCCGGAAGCGGGAGCAGACCACTACGATAGAAGGTTCGTGGCACCATGTATAGACCCATGACATCCCCACATTCTGGAGCCACGATGGATTACGCGGTGCTGCTGTCGACCTTCGAGCGCGAAGCGGGGCCGCATGCGGCCACGCGGATGTCGCAGCAGCAGCGGCTGTACGTGTGCCTGCGCGACGCGATCCTGAGCGGCCGAATTGCCGAAGGTGCGCGGCTCGCTGCGTCGCGCACGCTCGCCGACGAACTCGGCATCGCACGCAATTCGGTGCTGTACGCGTACGAGCGGCTCGCGTCGGAAGGCTTCGTGACCGGCACGCGGCAGGGCACGGTGGTCGCCCGGATGGGCTTGCGCGGGTCGCGGGTCGCCGCTGCGGCGCCCGCTGGCGATACCGCGGTGCTGTCGCGGCGCGTCGCGCAGGCCGAGCGCGCGACGAGCGGCGTCGACGAATCGCTGCCGTTCATGCCGGGCGTGCCGGCCGTCGACGAATTTCCGCTCGCGCAGTGGCGGCGCTGTGTAGAACGCGCATGGCGCACGGCGGGGCCGGCACAGCTCGGCTATCAGCCGGCGGAGGGCGATGCGGTGCTGCGCGACGCGATCGCCGGCTATCTGCGCGCGTCACGCGGCGTGCGCTGCGACGCCGCGCAGGTGATCGTCACCGACGGCACGCAGGGGGCGCTCGACCTGTGCGCCCGCGCGCTGGCCGACGCGGGCGATGTCGCATGGATCGAGAACCCGGGCTACCACGGCGCGCGCAACGCGTTTCTCGCGGCCGACCTGCGCGTCGAACCGATCGGCGTCGATGCGCAGGGGCTCGCGCCGCATGCTGACGACTGGCGCGATCGGCCGCCGAAGCTCGTCTACATCACGCCGTCGCACCAATATCCGCTCGGCGCGGTGATGAGCCTCGAACGGCGGCTCGCGCTCGTCGCGCAGGCGCGCGCGGCCGGCGCATGGATCGTCGAGGACGACTACGACAGCGAGTTCCGGCACCACGGCACGCCGCACGCGGCCGTGCAGGGGCTCGCCGACGACGCGCCGGTGATCTACCTCGGCACCTTCAGCAAGGTGATGTTTCCGGCGTTGCGGCTCGGCTTCATGGTCGTGCCGCCCGCGCTTGCGCAGCCGCTGCGCGACGCGGCGGGCGCGCTGATGCTGCAGGGCCGCGCGGTCGAGCAGCGCGCGCTCGCGGATTTCATCGACGCCGGACATTTCACGCGGCATCTGCGGCGCATGCGCCGCGTCTATGCCGAGCGCCGCGATGCGTTGCACGACGCGCTGGCGCGGCGGCTGCGCACGCGGCTGACGGTGTCGGGCGGCGCGGGCGGCATGCATCTGTCCGCGCGGCTCGACGTGCCGGTGGCCGACACGGAGCTGAGCCGCGTCGCGCAGGCGCACGGGCTGATCCTGCGGCCGCTGTCGTCGTTCTGCATGCCGGGCACCGCGCACGGCTACAACGGGCTCGTGCTCGGCTACGGCGGCGTGCCGGCCGAGCGGATGGACGCGCTCGCGCGCCGGATCGGCGAGATGATCGACCGCGTGCTGGCCGCGCGGTGACGGCCGTCGCGCCGCATCGTGGTCGCGTCGGGGCGTGCCTGTCCGCTGGCAGCCTTACCCGGGCATCGGCGGATTGAGTCGCGCGAACGCGTCCTGCCGGCGATACGGGAAATGCGGATACGGCGCGTCGACCTGCAGCCGCGGCGCGTGCGGGCGCTGATCGAACGGCTGGCGGAGGCGCTGGCAGGGGCGTGACCGGCAGTCGGAAACCGTCTTGCCGGACAGACGGCATCGCGACGGGGGGCCCGCCACCGGGAAGCAGGCGGCGCGCCGATCGACGCGGCTGTCGGCCGGGTTATCGCTTCTTCGTGAAACGCGCACCCTTCATCGTGAATTCAGCGTCATAGTCCTTGTAGAGCGCGAGGACGACCGTCAGTCCGATCACGGCGATGAAGAAGATGGTGGCCGCCTCCATGCCCGTCAGCGTGGCGATGGGGAGGAACCCGACCGTCGACATGCCGCCGGTCGGAATGGCCGCGACTGCGACGGCACCGAGCGCCGCCAGGGCAACCGGGCCCAACGTCATGATCGTGCGGGTCTTTTTGAGCTTGTCCGCCAGTTCGCCGGTCACGAGAAACTCGGCGACCCCGGACTTTTGGGCATGCTTCAGTTCGTCGACGGTGGTGATGATGACAGGTTCCATGCAGGTGCTTGCCTTCACGAATGAGTGGAAGAGGGATCGACGGGACCGCATCGAGCCGACGGCTTCGACGACCGTGCCGGGTCCGTCCCGATGCGTGATCGCCTGCTACAACGGCATGGACGCGGGAAACTTTAGCCGGTGACCGGACGCGCGCGACTGGCCGGTGAACCCGGGCGCACGTGATGGCCGGATTGCGTTCGGCCGGTTGCTGACATTTCGTCATTTGGCTAATATTCAAAACGTCAAACGAGGCCGAACCCATGGACGACGTCACCCGCATCAGCGCACTGGCCAACGAAAGCCGTCTGGCCGTGATGCGCTGGCTCAAGCAGCCGCGCAAGCATTTCCCGCCGCAGCCGCACGGCGATTTCGACGAACTCGGCGTGTGCTGCACCTACATCACCGAGAAGCTCGGCATCGCGCCGGCGACGACCACGCGCCACATGCGCATCCTCGCGGATGCCGGGCTCGTGCAGGCGACGCGCGTTGGCAAGTTCACGTACTACAAGCGGATCGACGATGCGCTGCATCAGTTGGGCCGCGATCTCCTGCAACTCTGATCTTCACAGAGGCAATCGACATGGATGAACTCGCCCTGCTGGCCGACGCCGACCGGCGCGCGCAAGCGTATCTCGCCGCGACCAATGAACGGCGCGCCTATCCCGACGCGGCCGCGCTCGCCGGTCTTGCTGCCTTCGACGAGCCGCTGCCCGATACGGGCCGCCCGGCCGACGACGTACTGCGCCTGCTCGACGAGCGCGGCACGCCCGCGACCGTCGCATCGAACGGCCCGAACTACTTCGGCTTCGTGATCGGCGCGACGCTGCCGGCCGCGGCGGCGGCCGAGCGGCTGATGCTCGCGTGGGACCAGTGCGCGTCGTCGTTCGCGAATTCGCCGGTGGCCGCGACGATCGAGCGGCAGGCCGCGCGCTGGGTCGTCGACGTGCTCGGGCTACCGGAGGACAGCGCGGTCGGCTTCGGCACGAGCGCGACGGCCTGCACGCTGGTCGCGCTGGTCGCCGCGCGGCGTGCGCTGCTCGCGCGCAAGGGCTGGAACGTCGACGAGGAAGGCCTGATCGGTGCGCCCGAGGTGAAGGTCGTGCTCTCCGAGCTCGCGCACATCACGGTGAAGAAGACGCTGCGCGTGCTCGGCTTCGGGATGAAGCGCCTGATCGTCGCGCCGGTCGATCCGCACGGCCGCATCGACCCCGCGCAATTGCCGCCGCTCGACGACCTGACGATCCTCTGCGTGCAGGCCGGCGAAGTGAACACCGGCGAATTCGATCCGTTCGCGGCACTGATTCCGCGCGCGAAGGCCGCCGGTGCGTGGGTGCACGTGGACGGTGCATTCGGGCTGTGGGCGCGTGCGTCGTCGAAGCGCGCGCTGACCGATGGCATCGACGGCGCCGACAGCTGGACCACCGACGGCCACAAGTGGCTCAACACGCCATACGACGGCGCGATGGTGATCTGCCGTGACGCGGCCGCGCTGGCGACCGCGATGAACAGCGATGCCGTCTACCTGAGCGGCGCGCAGGATGCGCAGAAGAACCTGAACCTCGAGTTCTCGCGGCGTGCGCGCGGCATACCGGTGTGGGCCGCGCTTCGCGCGCTCGGCCGCGCCGGCGTGGCGACGATGGTCGAGCGGCATTGCGCACAGGCACAGCGCGTCGCGGACGGCCTGCGCGCGGCCGGCTACGACGTGCTGAACCGCGTGGTGCTGAACCAGGTGCTCGTGCGCGCCGGCACCGACGACGAGACGATCGCGATCCTTCAGGCCGCGCAGGATTCGGGCGACGTATGGTTCGGGCAGACCGTGTGGCAGGGGCGGCCGGCGTTCCGGATCAGCGTGTCGTCGTGGCGCACCGAGGACGAGCACATCGACCGTCTCGTCGCGTTGCTGACGAAGCTGCGCGGCATGCGCGTGGGCTGAGCGCCGACGAGGTGCTCGGCCGGCAACGCTTCATCCGCCGGTGCGAGGCGTGCCGGCGTGCGCGCAGGCCTTTCTCGTCTGCATGAAAATGTCGGACAATAGCGCGGCATGCACGCCGTACCGTGCCCGGGCGGCGCGTTCAACCGCTGCATTCACGCTGACGAGATCCCCATGTCCACGACACCTCCCCGGGAACTGCTGAAAGCCGCCGACATCGCGAAGATGGAACCGACACGCGCGGTGCATTCGCTCAATCCCAATGCCGTTCGCCTCAAAAGGCAGCTCAGCGACCTGACCGGCCTCACGCAGATCGGCGCGCACCTGCTCACGCTGATGCCCGGTCACGAATCGGCCGAATATCACCGTCATCTGTACGAGGAAGAATGCGTGTACGTGCTGTCCGGCACCGGCACGGCCACGATCGGTGAACGCACGTGCGAGATCGGGCCGGGCGATTTTCTCGGCTTTCCGCGTGGCGGCGACGCACACACGCTGCAGAATACCGGCGACGTGCCGCTGGAACTGTTCATCCTCGGCCAGCGCCTCGAACACGACGTCTGCGAATACCCGAGAATCGGCAAGCGGCTTTACATCGCCGGCGAGCTCGAG
Organism: Burkholderia sp. Bp8998; assembly: GCF_003854235.1. Lineage (NCBI taxonomy): Bacteria > Pseudomonadati > Pseudomonadota > Betaproteobacteria > Burkholderiales > Burkholderiaceae > Burkholderia > Burkholderia sp. Bp8998. The sequence continues at coordinate 101,085 of NZ_QTQF01000009.1, read as the reverse complement.
GATTTCGTCGAGCTGCCGAAACGGCCGTAGACGGCACGCATCCGCATCGGCCGTCGTCATGCTTATGATGCGGGAACGCCACCGACAGGATTCCACGCCATGGACACGCCGCATCCGCCGATGAATGCCCCGATTTCCGAAACGGAACCTGAAACCGAAACCATCGCCGAGCCGCGCGCGTCGCGCGTGCATCGGCCTGTCGCGCTCGTCACCGGATCGACGTCGGGGATCGGCGCGGCCATCGCGCGACGCCTGGCGGCGGACGGCTACGCGGTGATCCTGCATTCGCGCAACTCCGCCGACACGGGGCGCGCGATGGCGCGCGAGCTCGGCGCGGCCTACGTGCAGGCCGATCTCGCCGACGATGCGGAACGCGTACGGCTGATCCGTGACGCGCTCGCCGTGCACGGCCGCCTCGACGTGCTCGTCAACAATGCAGGCGTCAGCCGCGTGATTCCGCACGACGATCTCGCCGCCGCGACACCCGACGTGTGGCGCGAGATGCACGAGATCAACGTGATCGCACCGTTCCGGCTCGTCGCCGAAGCGCAGCCGGCGCTGCTCGAGGCGGCGTCGAGCGGGCGCGCCGGTTGCGTCGTCAACGTCAGCTCGCATGCGGGCGTGCGGCCGAAGGGCGCGTCGATTCCGTATGCGGCGGCGAAGGCCGCGCTCAATCACACGACGCGCTTGCTCGCACGCACGCTCGCGCCGGCGATTCGCGTCAATGCGGTCGCGCCGGGGCTCGTCGATACGCCGCTGACCGCCGAATGGACCGACGCGCAGCAGCTGTGGCGCGAGCGCGCGCCGATGCGCCGCGCGGCGACGCCGGACGACGTCGCGCAGACGGTCGCGATGCTCGTCGCGTCGGATTACGTGACAGGCGAGATCGTGATGCTCGACGGGGGATTGAACCTGACGTGACCGCGGACGGTTGATGCGGTCGGTGCGGTGAGGCGGCGCGGCTGCCTTGTGCCGGGGCATGCGCGCCGGCAGGCGAAGCCGCCTGCCGGTTTCGCGACGGGCCGATTGCGCCGCTCAGCCGAGGCTCGACCGCAGTCGCGCGAGCGCATGGTCGTGCGTGCGCTCGAACTTCAGCGGCGTGACCGCGATATGGCCTTCGCCGAGCGCGACCGTTTCCGAATCCGCATCGTCGTCGCGCGGTGCGCGCGCCAGCTTCAGCCAGTGGTACTCGATGTCGCGCGGATCGCGCCCCGACACGATGTCGACGCCTTGCAGCGTGCCGGCGCCCTGGTTCGTCACCTTCAGGCCGCGCACGTCGTCGGCCGGCCGCGCCGGGAAATTCACGTTGAGGCACGCGTCGCTGTCCCAGCCGGCCGAGACGAGCCGGCGAATCACGTCCGGAGCGTGCGTGCGCGCCGTATTCCACGGCACCGCGTTGCGGTCGCTGAACGCCTGGCTCAGCGCGATCGCCGGCACGCCGACCAGCATGCTCGTCATCGCGGCGCCGACCGTGCCGGAAAACACCGTTTCGGTGCCTAGGTTCGCGCCGCGATTCACGCCGGACAGCACGAAGTCGGGCCGTGCATCTTTCATCAGTTGCGCCGAGAAACCTCGCCATTTCCCCCAAGGGGACTTCCTTCGGGGCGCATGGCGGGGAGGAAAGGAGTGCTGTTGACAGGCAGCTTCTTCCACAGGTTAGGATCACCGGCATGATCCTTGTCTACCGCTACCGGGTGAAGTCGCTCAACGGACTGCTTAACAAGCAGAGCCGCGCGGTGAACTACGTCTGGAACTTCTGCCACGATACGCAGAAGCACGCGCTCAAGTGGAGCAAGAAGTGGCCGACGGGTTTCGACTTGAACGTGCTGACGACCGGCAGCAGCAAGGCGCTCGGCATCCACTCCGGCACGGTCAATGCAACGTGCGAGCAGTACGCGAAGTCGCGCAGCCAGTGCCGTCGGCCCTACCTGCGCTATCGCGGCAGGAAGTCGCTGGGCTGGGTGCCGCTGAAGGGCCGAGACCTGAAGCGCGAGGGTGATGCGTTTCGCTTTGCCGGCAACACCTTTCGCGTATTCAATAGCCGACCGCTTCCCGACGGAAAGATCAAGGACGGAACCAACTTTGCGCAAGACGCACGGGGCAACTGGTTTCTCAACATCGTGATCGAGATGCCCGATGTTCAGGCTCACCCGATCCGTTCGGGTGTCGGTATCGATCTCGGCCTGAAAGACTTCGCCACACTTTCGACGGGCGAGAAGCTGCCTAACGATCGGTTCGGCCGACGCGCGGCCGAGAAGCTCGCGAAAGCGCAACGGGCGCGAAAGCACAAGCGGCATATCGCGAAGCTGCACGCCAAGGTCGCGAATGCCCGTGCCGATTTCCAGCACAAGCTCGCGCTCGATCTGGTGCGGCGCTTCGATTACATCGCGGTCGGCAACGTGTCGGTCGCGAAGCTCGCCAGAACCAGGATGGCGAAGAGCGTTTACGACGCATCCTGGTCGTCCTTCCGAAACAAGCTCCGTTACAAGGCGATCGCGCACGGAGTCACGTTCGACAAAGTGGACGAAAGCGGTTCGACCCAGTCCTGTTCGGCGTGCGGGTCGAAAGACAGCACGACGCGGCCGAGAGGTATCGCGGGACTGCGAGTAAGAGAGTGGGCCTGCAGTGACTGTGGAGTCGTGCATGATCGTGATACCAACGCTGCTATGAACATTCTCCGATGCGGACGTGCGTCGCCAGGTGTGGGAATCCCCTGCCTTTAGGCAGTGGGGGGACGTCAACAGGTGGCTGACCGCGATCGCGACGCAATCGCCCGGCGTGCCGCGCACGGCGAAGCGGCGCTCGCCCTTGCGATGCACGCGCAGCGGTTCGTGCAGGCTCAGCGAATGCGACGTGCCGCTCTGGTCTTCCGCCGGCGCGACGATCCAGACTTCGCGCGCCAGTTGCGTGGCGACCTGTTCGAGCACTTCAAGGCCGGGGGCGTCGAATCCGTCGTCGTTGGTGAGCAGGACGCGGTCGAACAGCGGGCGGGTTTCCTGCATCGGGACGATCCTCGCAGGTGGGCAATGAGAGGGGAAAGGCATCGCGGGTACACCCGCAAGGCTGATATGACTCCCGGTGCGGCGCATCTCGTGTCATGCCGTGCCGTGCCTGCGCGTGGATGCGAAAACGGGCGCATGGCGCGCCCGTTTTCCGGTTCGATGTGCCGCTCGGGCGGCGGGCCGGAACTGCGATCCGATTACCCGAGCAGATGCCGCAGCAGGCCGGCCGACACGACGCCGATGATGACGGTCGGCAGGATCGACAGGCGTGTCGCCGCGACCAGCGTGATGGCGAGCGCGAGCAGGTCGGCCGGGCGCGTCGAGACGAAGGCCGGCGCGATCACCGAGATCAGCACGCAACCGGGCACGTTCTCCATCACCGATGCCATCCGCGGGCTCAGCGTGCGGTTGCGCAGCAGCACGTAGCCGAGCACGCGCGACAGGTAGGTCGTCGACGCCATCAACACGATGGTCGCCACCGTCGCGAAATCAGGCAGCATCGCGCGGCTCCCACAGCAGCGCGGCGATCAGTCCCGCACATGCGCCGGCCGCGACGTACCACGCGCCGGGCACGGCGAGGTGCGTGGCGGCCGCGACGACGAGGCTCACGAACCACGGACGGCTCGCGCGCACACCTTTCCACATCCCGCGCAGCAGCACCAGAAACACGGCCGTAAACGCCATGTCGAAGCCGTACTGCTCGACGTTGCCGATCGTCGGGCCGACCGCCGCGCCGAGTGTCGTCATCGAGATCCACGTCAGGTAGAGCCCGGAACACACGCCCGCGTAATAGGGGACGCTGATGTGCGTGGCCGAGCGCGAACGCGCGTCGGCGAGCGACATCGCCCAGCTTTCGTCGCACATGAAGAACAGCGCCGCGAACGCGCGGCGGCGCGGCAGGTGACGGATGGTCGGCGCGAACGTCGCACCCATCAGGATGTGGCGCGAATTCACGAGGAACGACATCGCGACGATCAGCGCGATGTGCGGCGGCGACGTCCACAGATGGATCGCCGCGAATTCGGAGCCGCCGCCGAAGTTCAGGCCCGTCATCATCGGGACCTCGAACACGCTCAGCCCCTTTTGCGCGGCCTGCGCGCCGAGCACCAGCGCGAACGGCACGAAACCCAGCATGACGGGCAGCGCCGCGCGCAATCCGCGACCCATCTCGGCGACATAGGCGGGCTTGTCGCGAAGCCCGGACGACGTTGAAACGCTACTGCTCATTACTCCTCCTTCGGGGGAGGAGGATTGTCTGCTTTTTTGACTCGAATCGGGTTGCGTTGCGGATCAATATTCCGGAGAATTTGGCATTGAACGAGTGATTTGCAATTTTTTTGGAATTGGATGCCAATGAGGCTGGATGCTATCGACCGGCGGATCCTGAGCGCGTTGCAGCGCGACGGCCGCATGCAGAACGTGGAGCTCGCGCACGAGGTCGGGCTGTCGCCGTCGCCGTGCCTGCGGCGCGTGCGGCTGCTCGAGGAAGCGGGCGTGATCGAGAAATACGTGGCCGTGCTGAACCCGGCGAAGGTCGGCAAGGGGCTGACGATCTTCACGCGCGTGTGGCTGAAGGGGCAGGACGCGGAATCCGTGAACCGCTTCGCCGAGGCCGTTCAGCAGATGCCGGAAGTGGTCGAGTGCCACCTGATGGCCGGCGATTGCGATTTCCTGCTGCGCGTGGTGGCCGCCGACATCGACGACTACCGGCGCTTCCAGATGGAATACCTGACGCGCATCCCCGGCGTGCTGAGCGTGAAGACCGACATTCCGATGCAGAAGGTCAAGCTCACGTCGGCGCTGCCGACGTAACGCGGCGCGGGCGCGCGACGACGATTCCGCGAATCGTCACCAGCCGGTGACAATCGGCCGATACACTGGCGGGACCAGCCGCTTCGCCGCGCACCGGCTGCAGCACGATGCGACTTCGATGTGCAAGCAACTAACGGTCAATCGCGAAGCGATCGACGAACACGCGCGCCGCGCGACGTGACCCGCCGTCCGGTGCGTTTTTCTTGTCGAGCCATTCATGCAGCCATTCAACAATCCGTGGAATTCGCTGGAAATCGTCAAGCTCGTGCTCGGCGTGCTGACGCCGTTGTCGGTTGCGTGTCTCGGCTGGCTCGTCGCGCGCCGGCTGAAGCGGCTCGAACTCGTGCAGTGGACCAACCAGCGGCTGATCGAGAAGCGGCTCACGCTGTACGACACGGTCGCGCCGCAGCTCAATGCGCTGCTGTGCTTCTACACGTGGATCGGCTACTGGAAGGACATCTCGCCGGACGACGTGATCCGCGCGAAGCGCGAGCTGGATCGCACGTTCCACATCTACCGCTACCTGTTCGACGACGACGTGTACGACGCGTATCACACGTTCATCCACGCGCTGTTCGAGATGCATACGGGGCCGGGGCGCGACGCGCGGATCCGTTCGCTGATCCACGCGCCGGACGGCGACCGCAGCGTGCACGGCACGTATGAATGGAAGGCGGCGTGGTCCGAGCGGTTCTCGACCGCGAACGTGACGGACAAGGCCGACGTGGTGCGGCACTACACGCGGCTGATGGAGCGGCTGCGTGTGGCGCTCGGCGCGAATCGCTGACGATTGCGCACGCACGCGCCACTTTCCGGATTTTGAACGGCAGTGGCGATGGCCGGCCGCTCAAACGACGGGCGGCCGGGTACGACGAATCAAGCGAACGAGATCACGAGTTTCTTGCCGCACGCTGCCGCGTACTTGCGCAGCGTATCGATGGACGGTGAATGCCGGCCCGTTGCGAGCGCGCGCTCGAGTCGCGTCACAGCGGGGGCTTTCGTGCCCATGCGCTCGGCCACGTCGGCTTGCGACAGGCCGGCGTCTCGCCGGGCAGCCAGCATCACGTCGAGCAGTGCGAGTTCTTCGCGGTTCAGTCGTTCGTATTCGGCGCGCACCTCCGGATCGGACAATGCACGCTCGCGCAGTTCCTTATACGTTGCCATCCTGGACCTCCTTGAGTCGACGGCGTGCGATTTCCAGTTCTTTCCGGGGTGTCCTTTGCGTCTTCTTCACGAAACAGTGAAGCATGACGATACGCCGGTCGACGATTGCGCAGTAGAACACTCTGGCGATACCTTCAGCGCCCTTCAGCCGCATTTCGTATTGCCCGTTTCCCATCGACTGGGTGTGCGGTTCGCCAAGATTCGGACCGTACTGCTCCATGCGATCGGCAAGCGCAAAAAAACGGGCAAGCAGCGTCGTCGGTAACGTGACGACTCCTGTCTCTACGCGCGTATTGAAGAACTGAATTTCGTATGAGTTGACCAGCATAGTAACAAATATGTTATGTCGGCGCAAGTGCGATATCCGGCCGCGACTGCGGATGCAGACGGCCGGACGGACGTTCGAAGCGTCGTTACGTCTGTCGGGGAGGTCGATCAGGAAGAAGGTGCCCGACTGGGTTCGGGCGACCTGAATCAGGCGAGGTGTGCGATTCGATGTCGGTGCAGGTGGCGCCCGCCGGAAGCGCCGGCGGGGTCAATTCCGCCCCGCCACCGCGAGCCGCGCGGCCAACCCGACGAATACCGTGCCGAGCAGATACTGCGGCAGCTTCGACGGCCGACGGCGCGCGCCGATCCGCTGGCTCAACCGGCTCGCGGACAGAATCACCGCACCGTTGACGACGAGCCCGATCAGGTTGAGCACCGTCGCGAGCACGAGGATCTGTACGGCGATCGAGCCATGCTCCGGGCGCACGAACTGCGGGAACAGCGCGAGGACGAACAGCGCCATCTTCGGATTCAGCAGGTTCGTCGTCAGGCCCTGGCGGAAGATCGCGGCGGTCGCATGGCGGCGCGGCGACGCGACCGGCGACAGCGCGGTCGCATCCGAACGGAATGTCTTCCACGCGAGATAAAGCAGATATGCGGCACCCGCGAAGCGCACGGCGTCATAGGCGAGCGGCACCGCGACGAAGAGCTGCGACAGTCCGAGCGCGGCCGCGAGCGCATGACAGTAGGTGCCGGCCTGAATGCCCGCGAGCGTGGCGAACCCCGCGCGGCGGCCCTGGCTCACGCTGCGCGACGCGATCAGCAGCATGTCGGGGCCGGGGGTGGCGGTCAGCGCGAGACATGCGCCGGAGAACAGCGCGAGCGTGGAGAGGTCGATCATGGAAGTCCCTTTGAGCCGGAGCGGCGTGAAAGGGAGGTCAGTTTAGGAGCGCGTGTGGCGCGGGTCAATCGACCGAACGGCCGAGGATTCGATGGGCCGGTGCAGCCGATCGCCAACGGATGCGCGTCGTTTTCGGCGTGCCGACGCACGCATGCCATGCGATCACGCGCGAACCAAGCGCACGCGCCGACGCGACGCCCCGTGCCGGTCACTGCTTCCTGCAAGCCACCTGATAGTCGATCACGGTATTCGCCGACGGCATGTCCGGCTCGCCGCCGGCCGTCGTCACACCGAGCACGCCCGCCGCGCTCCGATACCGCAGTGCGCAATACCCGATGCCGGTGCCCGAGCACGCTTCCGCTTCGATGATCCCGTGCTTCGCGAGCGTCGCCGCGCCATCCATCGCGTCCGGCTTCTCGTGCGGGCGCAGCGGCTGCCAGCCATGCGAGATCAGGATCCTGCGCGCCTTGTCGAGCGGTTGGCCGTACACGTTGGGCACGACCGCACGGCCGTGACAGTACGTGCGTTCCGCCGCGACCGCGGTCAGCCGCAAGCCGCCGTTCTCTTCGCGCAGCTCGCCGACGGGCGCCGACGGACCCTCGCCGCCCCAGACCAGCAGCGCGCCGCTTTCCAGCGGCTCGACCGAGCCGAGCTGCCAGCCGGCCGCACGCGCCGTATAGCCGAGCGCGATGAGCGTCGTGCCGTCGAAGACGCCGATGTTCGCGTTGCGCGCAACGCAGATCGCGCTGGTTCCCGGTTTGAACCCGCTCGCGAACGTGACGACCGTATGGCGGCCGAGCGGCGCTTCCGACGTCACGATCCAGCCGAGCTTCGCGACGTCGCGGCCGGCCGCGGTTGTGGTCTTCGCGCGATATTGCGCACAAAACGCGTCGAGCGTGCCGTTCTCGGGCGAACGCGGCAGCGCGCCGAGCGCAACCAGCGATGCACCGGCGATATCGGACGCCGTACGCAGCGCCTCGGCCGATGCCGCGCCACCGGGCATGACGCACGCGAGTATCGCGAGCGATGCGACGCGGCGGGCAAACGGCCGGGCAGCGATGCGCCGCACGTGGACTCAGGCCTTCGCGATCACGTCGATCCGCAATGCTTCGCCACCGTCGACGATCGCCAGCAGACGATCGACGTTCGGGTGCGCACCCGGGCGGTTGCGTGCGTCGGCGGTGTGCTCCGCGAACACCGCGAGACCGTGTTCGGCGGCCTTCGCGTCGAGCGTGCCGAATGCCTGCTTCAGGTAGTGGTACACCGCGAGCGAGCCCTGCTTGCCCGGCTGGTTCTCGATGCTCGCGACCACGTCGCCGTTCGCGCCGACGAGATCGATGCGTGCGATGCCGTCGATGGGCGGCAGTTGCGCGAGGTTGTCCTTGAATACTTGGGTCGGTTGAATCACTGAAACACTCCGTCGGTTCGGTCATGGGCCAATCGGGCCGTATCTTATCCGATCGTCATCCGGCCGGCCGCGCCGCACCGGCGAGCTACGCCGCGCTGTCCGCCACCGTCGGCATCGCGCGGGCTTTTCCGCTAGAGTAGGAGATCACTGGCCGCATCGCGGCGGCCACGTCCCGCCATTGCATTGCATACGAGGGCCCCGATGGACATCGAGCAACGCTACACCGCCAACGCGCCGACGCGCGCGGAAGTCGACGCACTGGCCGGTATCACCGTCATCGAATTCGGCGCGAACTGGTGCGGGATCTGCGCGAGCGCGCAGCCCGCGATCGTCGCGTCGCTCTCCGCGCATCCGGCCGTGCGGCACCTGAAGATCGAGGATGGCCCGGGCCGGCCGCTCGGCCGGTCGTTCGGCGTGAAGCTGTGGCCGACGCTGGTATTCCTGCGCGACGGGGTCGAGCTCGCGCGCGTCGTGCGTCCCGCCGATGCAAAGCAGATCGAAGCCGACGGCTTCGCCGCATTCGCCTGAGGTCGTCATCATGCAACAGGCCATCACGCACATCGGCGTCGACGCGCGCGGGAGCGGCCTCGTCGAGTTCACGCCGCAGGTGCGTGCATTCGTCGACCAGCAGGCGATCCGCACCGGGCTGCTGACCGTGTTCTGCCGCCATACGTCCGCGTCGCTGCTGATCCAGGAGAACGCGGATCCGTCGGTGCAGCGCGATCTCGAGCGCTACTTCGCGACGCTCGCGCCCGAGGACGACACGCGCTACGAGCACGACACCGAAGGGCCCGACGACATGCCCGCGCATCTGCGCACGGCACTGACGCAGGTGCAGCTGTCGATTCCGGTCGAGCACGGACGCATGGTGCTCGGCACCTGGCAGGGCATCTACCTGTTCGAGCATCGTCGCGCCGCGCATCGGCGCGACATCGTGCTGCATCTGATCGGCGAGTAAGCGGGGGAAAGCAAGCGGGCGCGGCTCGCATCATCGTCGCGGTCAGCCGAGCAGCTTCTCGACGAGCGCGCCGAGTTCGCGCAGGTGAACGGGCTTCGGCAGGAATTCGTCGAACACCCGCTGGTTCTCGCGCAGCGCGGCCGATTCGTACGCGCTCACGCCGAGAATCGACGGAAACTTTCCGTCGTCATCCGGTTGCGCGACCATCCGGATGCGATGCGCGACTTCGAAGCCGCTCAGGTCCGGCAATTCGAGATCGAGCACGACGAGGTCGTAATGCGCGTCGCCGAAACGCGCGACGCCTTCTTGTCCGGTGCCGCACAGATCGGCGTCGAGGCCGAGCGCCGACAGCATCGCGCCGAGCGTTTCGCGCGCGTTGTCGTTGTCGTCGACCACGAGCGCGCGGCGGTTGCGAGGCGTCGCGGCGGCCGGCCACGCGGGCGCGTCGCCGGCCGTTTCGCCGGCATTCGGCACCTCCGCCGGCAGCGTCACGACGAACTCGCTGCCTTCGCCGACGACGCTGTGTACGTCCACATGGCCGCGCAGCGTCGTCACGATTTCACGCACGACGGCGAGCCCCATCCCGATGCCGTCCACATGCAGGCCGACCGCGTCGTTCGCGCGGTAGAACGGCTCGAAGATCTTCGACAGATGCTGCTTCGCGATACCGGCGCCCGTGTCCCGCACGGTGAGCTTCAGCTGCCGGCCGGCCGGCGCGTCGACGAGCATGATCGATACGTCGATCGATCCGTCGACGGTGTATTTCACCGAATTCTCGATCAGGTTCGACAGCACCTGGCGCAACAGCTTGCGATCGGAGCGGATCGCGAGGTCGCGAGGCTCGACCCGCTGCGCGACCGCGATCCGCTTGGCCGCGATTTTCGCGCGCAGCGGATCGAGCACTTCGGCGAGCAGCGATGCCATGCCGACCGTTTCGGTTTCGGCGAGGCGCTTGGTCGAGCGCAGCTTGATGTAGTCGGTCAGGTCCTTGACCAGCGCTTCGAGCGACGACGCGGAATTCTGCAGCCGCCGGATCGTCTTCAGGTTCGCATCGGACTGCGGCCGCGCGAGCAGGATCTCGATCGATCCGCAGATCGCCTGCAGCGGCGTGCGCAGTTCATGGCTGACCATCCCGAGGAATGCGTTCTTCGCCTCGATCATCTCGAACGCGCGATCGGATGCCTTGCGCTCCGCCTCGAGTGCCGCATCCTGGCGTTCGAGCAGGTCGTCGCGCGTGCGCATCGTATAGAACAGCAGCAGGAACAGCGCGCACAGGATCACGCCGAGGATGATGCCGAGCGAGAGGATCGCGCGCTGTTTTTCCTTCAGCTGATGGAACGTGAAGTCGCGCTGCGCCATCTCGATCGCGCGAAAGTAGTTCGCGAGGCCGTTGACTTTCGGCCAGTAGGCGTTGACCTCGTCGATCATGCGCGGCGCATCGTTCGGTGCATCGCGCAATAGCGGCACCTTCTGCTTCAGGCGTGCCATGAATTCGCCGAGCACCGCGATCTCGGCGCGTGCACGCGGGATGCGCAGCCAGTATTCGGATACCTCGGACGGCCGCTGCAGGAACCCGAACGACACCGACAGGCTGTCGAGCTGCATCTGCACGTGGTCGAAGTCGTCGTCCACGTGCGTCGCGTAGAGAATCAGCTGGCGGTCGAAGCGCGTGTAGGCGTTCCGGTATTGCGCGGCGGTCCAGAACACGCCTTCGCGCGGCCCTTCGAGCACCCCCTCGTTGACCGACGTCGCGAGCAGGTCCCATAGCAGGAATGCCCACGCGGCGAATCCCAGGATCCACAGCGATCCCAGGACCAGGATGATTTTTCTGTTCTTCCACCGCCTGCGCTGCATGTCGCCCGCTTACTTCACGGTCAGGCCGATGATCTGCCACGCGAACTTGGCTTCGCCGAGCGGCGTCTTCAGCTCGTCGGGATACTGGTCGCGCGGATACATGATCCACAGCGGGCCGTAGTTGTCGTTGCCGAGCACCTTGCCGTTCATCGTGCGCGCGAGGATCACGCCGTACTTGTCGGCGTCCGTCACGGGGATCGTGAACGTGTACTCGTCGATGCAGCGGAACTCGATCTGCGTGCCGTGCGCGTCGACGGTCTTCAGCACGTCCGAGAGACGCGGGCCGGTGAAGGTCGCTTTCGGCGTCCAGCTCGTCGACGTGACGATCGTGTATTGCGGCAGCGCCATCAGCGCCTGCTCGGAAAAGACGAACATCGTCTTGCCGGGCTGGTTGCTGCGGCCGATCTTGCCGTCGACGGTGAACGTAAATGACGCGGCCCAGCTCGCGGCAGCCATGCCGAGCAGGCCGGCCGTGATGAGGCTCTTGATCCAGATGGTCGAAACTCGCATGTCTTTCCCTTGGTCGTGTTCGTGTGGTGGTCGGTGTTCGTCGTGGTCTCAACTCGCGGCGGCGGCAGTGGCGGCCGGCGGCGTGATCTTCAGTTCGCGCGCGACTTCGGCGAACAGGATCGGCAGGCGCACCGGCTTTTCCTCGCAGCGCGCGTTGTAGTGCGACACGATGTGCGCGATTTCGTCCTCGCTTGCTTCGCCGGTCGAGATCTTGCCGGTCAGCAGGAAGATCGGCGCGCCGCCGTTCTCGCTCGATCGGATGCCGCGCACGAGCTCGGCGGCCGTCTGGTCGCCGAGCATCCAGTCGAGGATGTAGCCGTCGAAATCCTCGACCTCCAGCGCCTTGCGGAACGATGCGCCGTCATGGTACGGAATCGCGTTCACGCCTTTTTCGATGAAGTATTCGCACACGGTTTCCGCGACGTCCTGCGAATCGTCGACCACCGCGATCCGCGCCGCGTACACGGTCGGCTGGCTCGAGCGCAGTTCGACGACGTCGACCGGATAGAGGCGGCCTTCGCGCGCATGCTGGCGTTCGGTGACGATCCATTCGCCCTGCCACTGCAGTGCGACGAAATCGGTTTCGATCTGGCTGCTGGCCTTCGCCGAGATCGCCGCGCGGCAGCGAAAGCGGCGCGACTCGATCACGAGGGTCGCGTCGATCATCTCGGCGGCGGCCGGCTGTGTGCCCTTGTCGTCGAGCAGGATCGCGGGCGGCACGCCGAAGTGCGTCGCGATGTCCTGCAACTGCGACAGGTTCCACGGGATCAGGCCTTTCATCTTGCGCGTGACGACCGAGAAACTGAGCCCCAGCACGTTCGCGATCGTCGTGTTGTGACTGCGCGGCGGAATGCCGTTGCGCGTCAGCAGATCGTGCACCTTGGTGGCGGTAATGAGATCGACGTTGGCCTGCTCGCTATTGGACATCTCGACGGGGTCTCCTGGGTTTTAGCGACGAAGAGCATATTCAAAAGTGACGCGATATGCAAACTCTGAAATCGCGAATCATCTTGACATGCCATTTTTCTCCATTATTATTGCTCACCACGTCACTATTGTTTGTTGCGTCAGGTTTGGAGGCCGGTGTCGACCGCAGTCGGCCCAGCGAAAAGCGGCAGCCAGCGCGTGACTGAACGATTCGAAGAGAGCCTGAGAGAGCCTTGGACTGCGCGTCGGCGTGGGTGAATTGTATTCGCCTCGCCGCGCGCAAGCCGGGTACACGCGGATCCGCGATGACACAGCGTGTTCCGATCGCCATGAAGATCAGTTTTCCTATCAAAAGAAGAGCGATTCGGACGACCGCGAAAAAGCTGCTCGAACTTGCGCGCCAGGCGAAGCAGGAAGACGAGGAGGACTGGAAAGGGCGCACGCAATGCGATATCGCGCTCGGCACCACGCCGCCGATCGCGACGGCGTCGTTTTACTTCAAGCCGGCGAACTGTACGGGTGCCACCGGTGCGTCACGTCGTATGTGGACGCATCTTTTGCCGCCGGCTTGCCGGCGGTATTTCGTGTGCGCGCGTGTCTGCGCCACGTCGACCGCACGACTTGTCCAATCGGATCGATCCCCGCACGCGATTTCACCACGAAGATTCGTTCAAGTTCAAAACAAGAATCAAAACCAATCAGACGTGTACTAAAAGGATAATGCACGACTGATTTTCACCATGTCGTTTGGCATGATCGGGATATCGCTATCCCGAATGTATCCATCGTGACGCCCGGCCCGGCAGGGAATCTGCCGCGTGTCCGTACCCGGAGCGCCGTCACGCCGAACCATGTCATACAGCACGCTTCAGTCCATTCGCCGCTACCAGAGCATTTCGATGTTCGGGGGCGGTATCGTCGTCACGATCCTGATCCTGATCGCCTGCGGGCTCGGGATCACGTCGATCGTCTACGGCTACCTGGACGGCGAGCGGCGCAATTTCCTGAACGGCGTCGAGGAAGCCGTCGACGAAGTTCAGGTGGCCGAGAACTCGTTCCGCAACGGCGTCGCGAATACGCAGCTCATCTGGCGCGAACTCCGCGCGGCGCCGGCAGGCGTCGTGAACGACTTCTTCGCCAACGGCCAGCAGCTCGCGATCAAGCCCTACCCGTCGCTCGTGATCGGTGTGCCGGGCCAGACCGCGCAGCGAGACGAGGTGGCGCGCTACCTCGCGTTGTCGTTCATGCTGTCGCGCATCTGTGCGGCGAGCTCGCTCAATCGCGGGCGCACGCTGGAGGGATACCACTACAGCACGCGCACGGGGCTTTTCGGCTTCGTGCCGCATCTGGCGCGCGACAACCCCGCGCTCGCGTCGGCCGAGGCGCGCGCGCGCGTCCTCGCGGCGCTGCACGTGGATTTCGACGGCCTGGCACCGGCCCCGACCGACGGCCGGCCGCACGTCCGCTGGCTGCCGCCCTACATCAATCCCGTGACCGGGCAGGCGCGCATCCGGATTGCCGCCGAAGCGCGTGCCGGCGGCGCGCCGTTCGCGGTGCTGGTCACCGAGTACGCGCCGGACTACCTGCTGTCATGGCTGGCCGGGCGTGCGTCGGTCGGCACGTTCTTCATCACGTCGACGGACAACCGCCTGATCGCGATCGATCCCGGCGTCGAGCGCACGAACGCACTGACCGAGCGCTTGTTGAATCTCGACGTCGCGCGCGGCGGCCAGGCGTCCGGCGAGCCGCGCTTTCGCGACGGCGCGATCGTGTTCGGCAGCAAGCTCGCGGCAACCGGCTGGACGATCGCCTACGCGCTGTCGTGGGCTGACGTGGTGGCCGGCATCGGCGTGCAGGCCGGCGCGCTGGCAGCGTCGACGCTCGTCGCGATCGCCGTGATGTGGCTGCTGCTCGTGCGATTCCACCGGCGCGTGCTCTTGCCGGTCTACGCACGCTCCGCACGCGTGTTCGACAGCGAGGCGCTGTGCCGCAGCGTGATCGCGATGGCGCCGGTCGGGATCGGCCTCGTGTCGCTGTCCGACCGGCGCGTCATGCTCGAGAGCGACGCACTGACGCAAATGCTCGTGCCGCACGGTGGCGATCACCACGCGCTGACCGCGCAGGTGCTGGCGCAATACGACGCGTTCATCGCGAACGGCGGGGCCGGCCGGACGATGATGACCGAGCTCGTGCTCGACGCCGATGGCGACGCGCCGCTGCACCTGGACATCATCGCGCACGGCGCGCGTTACCAGGGCGAGGACGTGCTGATCGCGATATTCGCCGACACCACCGCGCAGCGCCGCCTCGTGCATCAGCTGGAGGAAGCGGTGCGCGCGGCCGATTCGGCGAATGCGGCGAAGTCGTCGTTTCTCGCCGCGACGAGCCACGAGATCCGCACGCCGCTCAACGTGATCCTCGGCAACCTCGAGTTGCTCGAACGCACGGCGCTCGATGTCTCGCAGCAGAGCCGGGTACGGACGGTGCGCGCATCGGCCGAGGGGTTGCTCGCGATCGTCAGCGACATTCTCGATTTCTCGAAGATCGAAGCCGGTGCGATGTCGGTCGAGTCGATCGAGTTCGATGTGATCGCGGTGATCGAGCGCGAGCTCGCGGCATTCTCGCCGGTTGCAAAGGCGAAAGGGTTGCCGCTGTTCGCCGATATCGATGCGAGCGGTGGGCAGCGGATGCGCGGCGATCCGACGCGGCTCGCGCAGGTGGTCGGCAACCTGTTGAGCAACGCGATCAAGTTCACGAGCGAAGGGCGCATCGTCGCGCGCGTGGCGGTGGGACACGACGCGCGCGGCGCACCCGAGCTCGCGATCGGCATCGACGATACCGGCATCGGGATCGACGTCGCGCAACAGGCCAGGCTGTTCAAGCCGTTCTCGCAGGTCGACGCGTCGATCACCCGGCGCTACGGCGGCACGGGGCTCGGGCTCGCGCTGTGCGATCGGCTGGTCGCGGCGATGGGTGGAACGATCTCGGTCGACAGCGCACCGCGCATCGGCAGCCTGTTCACCGTGCGCTTGCCGCTGCGCATGGGGATTGCGCCGAAATCCCCGGCCGGCACGGGCGCCGGCCAGACGCTGATCGTCGTGTCACCGGAGGACGCGTGGCGCGCGTTCGCATTTCCGCATCTGCGTGCATGGGGTTTCGACGTCGCGATGCATCCGAGTCCGATCGGGATTGCCGCCGGGTGCCTCGCGCGTGCGCACGCGATCGTGCTCTTCGGTGATTCCGACGAATGGCGGCGCGACGAACTCGACACCCTCGGCGGCGGTACGCCGGTCGTGCTGGCAACGCCGGACGGCCCGCTGAAGCCGGACGTCGCGGGCCGCGCGATCCGCGTGTCGAGCTATTCGCTGAACGGGCTGCGCACGGCGATCGAGCAGGCGCGCGTCGCGACTGCCGAGCAATGGCGCCAGCCGACGGGCGAAGCCGGTGACGATCGACCTGCGTCAGCTTCCAGCCCGCGTGTGCCGCGCGTGCTGGTCGCCGACGATGCGTCGGTCAACGGGTCGATCTTCCGCGAGCAGCTCGACGTGCTCGGTTGTACGGTCCGCTGCGTGTCGTCCGGCGCGGCGGCGCTCGATACGCTGGCGAACGGTGCATGGGAGGTGCTGCTGCTCGGCGCCGACCTGCCCGACATGTCGGCCCGTGAGCTGGCGGAAGCCGTCCATGCGCGCGCACTGCCGTGCGACATGATCGTCGTGGCATCGCATCTGGCGCCCGACGATGCAAGGCGTTACGCGGCATCGAACGTCGAATGCGTGTTGACCAAGCCCGTGACGCTGGCGGACCTGCGCCGCAGTCTGGTGCGCATCGCGCGGCTGCGCGGGACGGGTGCGCCCGCCGAAGCGGCGGACGGGCGGCCGGCAACGGATGCGATGGCCGCAGCGGTGAATTGGCCGGGACGATAAGAAAACGACACGCGAAGGCGGCGTAGACCGCCGGCGTCAAACGGGGAAGGCAGACACGCGGCATCGTGCCGGTGCCGCGTGATTTCGACTGAAGAAGGAAGGGTGAGGCCGTGCGCTATATGGGAAAGGTGTTCGGGCTGCTGCTTGGGTTCGCGACGTTGCCGGAGAAATCCAGACGGGATTTCCTCACGAAGCTGAACGAATTCATGATGATGTCGCCGTCGCAGAAGCGGCGGGCCATCACCGAGTGGCAGCATGTCGCGGACGATGGGGTCGGTGAGCCAGACAAGTCCGTGGCCAAACGATAGGCCGCGGCTCGGGCCACCTCGCGGGACGGGACGGATCGACGGCGTTGGGGGCGCCGTCGATCGGGCGCGCGTGGGCGGCGCGCCACCGAGGTTACGTGCCGCAACGTCGTGTCGGGTGCGTCGGCTGGCGCGATGCATGCGCGCGGGGGTGGGGCGGTCGAGGGCCCCCGCGCCTTGTCGCACCGACGCGACGCACAATCCGCCTAATATCTTAAAATTACGCTGCGCACCGCCTGGTTCGCCGAACACCGCAACGCGATCGTGTTGCGGAATCGACTCGAATGCCGGCGCGTCGCACAACATGGCACGTCGGGCCGCGTGTATCGGGAGAAGAATAGAGATGGATGAATTTTTTGTGCGAGTGATGGTGGCGGACGACCATCCTTCGTCCGCACTCGGGATGTCGCAGGCACTCGCGGGCAGCAGCACGATCAGGCTGCTTGGTACTGTCTCGAATTCGACCGATCTGGTGGCGATGCTCGACGAGCAGCAGAGCGACGTGCTCGTCGTCGACTATGTGATGCCCGGCGGCAAGTACGGCGACGGTCTTGCACTGCTGTCGTTTCTGCAGCGGCGCTATCCGGCGCTTCGCCTCGTGACGATCACGATGATCGACAACCCGAGCGTGCTGCTCGCGATCCAGAAGCAGGGTGTCGGGTGCATCCTGAGCAAGTCCGATGCGATTTCGCATCTGGTCGGCGCGGTTCATGCGGCGTTCGTCGGCGCGAACTATCTGTCTCCATTCGTCAAGAAGCTGCTGGAGGACTGCCAGCCGTCGGCAGGCACCCGCACGCTGACCGCCCGCGAGATTGAAGTCGTGCGGCTCTACGGGGCCGGCCTGACGGTCGGCGAGATCGCCGTCCAGCTTCATCGCAGCAAGCAGACCATCAGTTCGCAGAAGTCGAGCGCGATGAAGAAGCTCGGTATCGTCCGCGATGCCGACCTGATTCGCTATGCGAGCGAGGGCCAGCTTTCCGACTTGCCCGGCGCCGACGCGCCCGCGCGCGGCGAGTAGCGGCATGCGACGCGCGATCCGATTTCGGTTCCGGCGGCAGGCAGCGGCCGCCGGCAGGTGCATCGGCACACGATAGTCCATGCCCGCCAAATTGAAGCGATTCGCCGGCCAGGTTGCCAATGCCGGCCGCAAGCCGTTCGATCCCGGCCGGGTGCGCCGTCAGCAGCAGTTCCTGCTGTATGGCGGCGGTATCGCGGTCACGCTGTTCATTCTGATTTGCGCCGCGCTTGTCGTGCGGCTCGACGTCCAGGACTATCGCGGGCAGGCACGTTCGACGTTCCTGTATCGCGAAGCGCAGTTCTTCGGGAGCATACAGGCGGGCGACAAGGTGCTGGCGACCGTCGGGAGCAGGATCGAGCAACTCTGGAATCAGGGCGCGCGGCCGTCGCCCGACGCACTGACGCAATTCTCGGCGGCGGGCGGTGTGCTGGGCACGAGCAACGGCGCGGGTAGCGAGACGCTGCTCGCCTTGGCGGAAATCACGCCGGATCGCCCCGCCGTGTCGTATGCGGGCTATCTCGGTGCGTTGCTTGGCCTGATCCGGAAGGATGACCGGTGGAGTCCGACGCAACCCTCTGCGCTTACGTCCGACGCCGAACCATTCGGTGGTTACCTGATCGGGCTCGATGGCCGGTTTCTCGCCGTCGTGGGGCCGGGGCTCGTCGCACGCGCCCGTTCGCTCGGGCCGGGCATCGATCTGACGGCGCTGACTGCCCGGCTGATGCCGACCGGGGCCGCGAAACAGAAGACGTTCATTCAGAGCCGGCCGGTCATGCTCGATCGCCGTTTCGACCCGTTGTCCGGACGGGACGTCGTGCGGTTCGCGCGTCGGCTCGACGACGCGGCCGGACGGCCGTTCGGATGGCTCGTCGTCAACGGGGCGTATCGGGTCGACGATGCGATGGTGCCGCGTTCCGACGATGAGGACGTCGCGGTCATCGACGCTCAGGGGAACATCGTCTTCGGGCGCGAGCGCGACCCGGCGATGATCGAACGCGCGCTGCGCGACGCGCGCGAACCGTTAGGCGAACACGTGGTCGTGCGGCGGCGCGGCGCGCGCTTCATCGTCTACGACCGCTTGCCCGGGTCCAGCCTCGTCGTGATGACGACTTACTCGTGGCGCAGCGTATTGACGGCGACGTTCGTCGGCGTGAGCGTCACGCTCGGCGCCACGCTGTTCGGCATCGTGCTGCTCTGGTCGACGATCGTGCTGTTCGATCGTCGCGCGCTGCGTCCGGCGAACCGGCGCGCGATCCGTCTGATCGAGAGCGAGGCATTCAACCGGACGCTGATCCGCCACGCGCCGGCCGGGCTGCTGCTGCTGTCGGTGACGGACGGCGAGGCGATGGTGCGCAACGATGCGGTGCTCGCGTACGACCGCGGCACGCCCGGGCTATCGCTCGGCAAGCGCATCTGGCAGGCCTACCGCGAGCGCCAGGCGGGCGGTGGCACCCGGCGCGGCGTCATGCAGCACGAACTGGCGATCGAGCGCCCGGATCACGACACGGTTTATCTGGCAGCGCATGTCGTGCGGACCAAGTTCCGCGGCGTCGATGTGTTGCTGTGCACCTTGACCGACGTCACCGCCCGCAAGCTGACGGAAGTCAAGCTGAAGGAAGCGCGCATGGCGGCGGAGGATGCGAACAAGGCGAAATCGACGTTCCTCGCGACGATGAGCCACGAGATTCGCACGCCGCTGAACGCGATCATCGGCAACCTCGAGCTGATGGCGCGGGCCACGCTGCCATCGACGGAGCAGCGCCGGCTGCAGACGGTCATGTCGTCGTCGGACGCGTTGCTGCGCGTGATCAACGACGTGCTCGATCTGTCGAAGGTCGAATCCAACCAGATGGCGCTGGAAACCGTTCCGTTCGATGTGCGTGCCGTTCTGCACGACGTCGCGGCGATCTTCCGCCCGCTCGCGGACGCGAAGCATCTCGCGCTCGAATGCCGGATCGCGCCGGAACTGGCCGACGGCTACGTCGGCGACCCGAGCCGCCTGCGTCAGATCGTGTCGAATCTCGTCAGCAACGCGATCAAGTTCACCGAGCACGGCAGCGTGAGGATCGATGCGCGCCCGGCCGGCGCGTCGGGCGACCGGCGCGGCGTCGAGATCGCGGTGCGCGATACCGGAATCGGCATTCCCCCGGACGGCCTGCCGACGTTGTTCGACGTCTACGTTCAGACGGATCCGTCGATCTACCGGCGCTTCGGCGGCACGGGGCTCGGGCTGCCGCTTTGCCGGCGTCTCGTGCGGCTCATGCAGGGCGAGCTGACCGTCGAGAGCCGGCCGGGCTCGGGCACGACGTTCACTGCGTCGCTGCCGCTGTCGGACGCGCCGCACGGGTGGCGGGCCGCGTTCGACCAGCCGGAACCCGAGGCGCCGGCGTTGCCGATCCTTGCGGACGACGAGACCCCGCTGCGCGTGCTCGTGGCGGAGGATCATCCCGCGAGCCGCGCGCTGCTGCGCGATCAGCTCGATGCGCTGCATTGCGACGCCACGCTCGTCGCGAATGGCGTCGAGGCGATGCGCGCGTACTTCCAGCAGCCGTTCGACGTGGTGCTGACCGATCTCGGCATGCCGGAACTCGACGGCTTCGCGCTCGCGAATTTCCTGCGCGAGCAGGGCGCGACCGTGCCGGTGATCGCGATGACCGCGCATGCGACCGACGAGGACCGGCGCCGCTGCGCGCAGGTGGGGGCGGTGGAAGTCGTGCTCAAGCCGTTGTCGATCGATGCGCTCGAGGCGGTGTTGCGTCGGCACGGGGGGCGTGGTGTGGGCGCGGGGAAAACGGGGAGCGGCAAGCGGGAGAATGTGCCGGCCATCACCCACGAAATCCGTCGAACCCTGCGCGAGGCTACGCTGACTTCGCTCGACGCGCTCGATGCGGCGCTGTCGAGGGGCGACGCCGATGCGATCGCGGTCGAACTGCACTCGATGCGCGGTGGTTTCGCGTTGGCCGACAATCCGCGGGCGCGGGACGCCTGTGCGGCCATGGAGCATGCGTTGAGCGAAGGTGGAGCCGAAGCGTTCAGGGAACGTTGGCCGGCTTTCCGCGACGCGATTGCCCGCGAACTGAAGCACTGAACCTGCGCATGCTTGGACGCGGCCGGCAGGCGCGTCGCACGCGGCTGCCGCAGCGTTGTCGCGATGACGGGCTGTCTCGACGACCCCCCCCGTCATCGCTTTTCCGGCTCCCGCTCGTCAACCGAGCGGGAGGACCGTCATGCCGAATGCTACGGGTTCAACGCACCATCACCAGCTGACCGGACCGTAACGCCACTGCCCGTCGATCTTGCCGAAACTCATGCCGACCGTGGAATAGGGCTGGTCCGGGCCGCCGGCCGAGCTGGTTTCGATAATGCCGCTACCCGTATTCGACCCGACCAGGCGGCCCCAGAAAAACGGACCGTAGATCGGCGACACGAGGTTCAGACGGCTGCTCGACGTCGAGCGCCGGATCGTGCCGGCGTTCTCGCCCACGAGGCCGCCCAGGTTCGAGCGCTCGCCGGCAATCGTGCCGGTGGACGATGCATCCTCGATCAGGGCGCCCTTGTCGTTCAGGCCTACCAGACCGCCGACATTGGAACCATCTGCCGCCGCACTGCCCGACGCGGACGCATGGCGCACGATCGCGTTGTTGCCGCGGTTCGCGCCGACCAGTCCGCCGACACGGCTGCCGTTGCCGGCCGTCACGTCGACCGCAGCCTGGACGGTGTCCAGCAATCCCGTGTTCAGGCCCACGAGCCCGCCGACGTCGCTTGCGTCGCGTGCGTCGACCTTGCCGTCGGCGCGCGCGTTCGATACGGTGCCGTCGTTCGTGCCGACGAGCCCACCCGCGTGGCTGTTGCGACCGGCCTTCACTGTGGCCGTGGCGTGTGCATTGCGGATCGTGCCGCGGTTCGTGCCGGCCAGGCCGCCGACATGACCGCTGTCGAGGTCGGTCACGCCGCCGGTTGCGCGCACGTCGTCCAGCGTGCCGCGCGCGTTTTCGCCGACGAACCCGCCGATCGCCATCGCACCGGCGGCCGTGACCGACCCGGATGCGGACGCGTTCGCGATCGTGCCGCCGTCGCGGTTCTTGCCGACGAAACCGCCGACATACCCGCCTTTGCCTGCCGTGACCGTGGCGGAGGCCGACGCGTCGCGAATCGTGCCGTAGTTGACGCCGACGAAGCCGCCGGTGCTCGTGTTGTCGCGACCGGACACGCGCCCGCCGCTCGACGAGCGAACGATGCGGCCGCCGTTCAGCCCGACGAGTCCGCCAGCGCTCTGCACGTCAGGGTTGAACCGCAGGTCGAGCGGCGTGCCGGGGCGGCCGGACAGCGTGACGTCGGCGAAGGCCTCGCTGTCGGCGATCGTGCCTCCGTTGGAGCCGACCAGCCCACCCACGATGAACGTATTGGCGCTGCCGAATACACGCCCGGCGAAGCGCGCGCGATCGATCGTGCCGAGGTTCCGGCCGACGAGGCCGCCCATCTCGATCGCGTCCCTGCCGTTGTACGAGACGCTCATGTTTTTCGCGGTGACGTTCGAGATGCGTCCGCCCAGGTTGTCGCCGACGAGACCACCGACGAACGCGGTGCGAGCGGCCGAGGTGCCGTCGACGGTGAGCGAATCGAGCACCAGGTTCGCGAGCGTGCCGCTGCTTTGCCCGAACAGGCCGATGTTCGGGCCGGTGTTGGCGATCGACAGCCGGCTGATCGTGTTGCCGAGGCCGTCGAACACGCCATGGAACGATTGGTTGCCGCCGATGCTGCGGAAGCTCGCGTTTGCGCCGTCGATCGTGTTGCCGATCACATAGCGGCCGCCCAGGTTCGCATCGATGCTGCGCAGGTCGGCAACGGTGTGCAGCACCTTGTAGTCCTCGCCGTTCGAGCGGAACGACGCGTTGTCGCCGGACAGCGTCACGACGGCCTTGTCGTTCAGCGTATGGCCGTTCTTCGCGTTGAGCTCGAGGTGCGCGTTGCGGCCGGTGAGCTTCACGGTGTCGTTGATGCGGATCTCGTCGGCGGCGTTGACGTTCAGGCTGGCGTTGGCGCCGGTGGCCGACAACGTTTGCTGCAGATCGACGTTGCCGTTTTGCGAGGTCAGCGTGAGCGAGCGATCGCTGTTCCAGGCGACGGGGCCGGCTACGGAGAGGTCGCCGCGGGTGTTGGTGAGCGCGACGTTGGTGGTGCCGAGGTTGCGCGACAGCGTATCGGCGTCGATCGAGCGATCGCCATTCACGCCGGCATTGGCGGCTTCGATGGTCCAGATGCCGGCGGTGTTGCCGGCACGCGTGTCGACCGTGGTGTCGGCAGCGACGTCGACGCGCTCGCCGCGCGTGGCGATGGAACCGGCCGGCGCGCCGGCTTCGGCCGCGCTCGCGTCGAGCTTGCCGGCCACCTTGACGGTGCCGCCGTCGAGCGTGATCTTGCCGGCATGGCTGGCGAGGCCCTTTGCTTCGATGGTGCCGGTGTTGTTGACGACGGCGTTCAGCAGGTTGCCGGCCGCGCGCGCGGTCATCAGCACCTCGCCGCCGTCGGCTTTCAGCAAGCCGCCGTTGGTGGCCTGCGCATCGACCGCGCCGCCTTCGACCTGCAGGCTGAGCAGGTCGTTGCCGTCGAAGTTGAGCTTGAAGGTGTTGCCGGCGCCGAGCGCGATGCGGCCCATCTTCGCCTGGATCACGCCGTTGTTGGACACGCGCGCACCGAGCAGCGCGACGCTGCCGCCGTCGGCGGCGGTGATGTGGCCGTCGTTGACGATGGACGCGGTGGAGTTGCCGGAGAAGCGATAGTTGCCGGCGAGGAAATCGGCGTCGGCGATGTTCTGGGTGGACGCGACGAGGCCGCCGACGTTGATCTGCGCGCCGGAGCCGAACAGCACGCCGTTGGGGTTGACGAGGAAGACCTTGCCGTTGGCGTCGAGCTGGCCGTGAATCTGGCTGCCGTTGTTGCCGACCACGCGGTTCAGCGCGATCGACGTCTTGCCGGGCTGATGGAACGACACGCGCTCGTTGCCGGCGATGCTGAAGTCGTTCCAGTTGGTGATGAGCTTGTCGGTGTGCTGGTTGATGGACATCGACTTGCCGTTGTTGTCGCGGATGATGTCGGCCTTGCCGGCGGTGATGTTCTCGCCGGTGGGCAGCGCGAAGGCGGGCAGGGCAGTGAAGCCGAGCAGGGAGAGGGCGGTGGCGGCGCGCCTGGCGCTGCCGGGCTTGGTGCACCGGCGCGCGGTTTCCCCGACTGCGCTCCAGCATCCCTGGGTCTGGTTCCAGACCAGTGCGTAGGTTCTATTCATCGGTTGGTCTTCCTGGTTGCATTTTAGGAAAATCCGGCCGACCTCGAACGCTGATCGGCCGGAGGGGGCAACCGGCGGCCTTGTGGCCGCCGGCGGCGAGCGGACGGGCCGCTCGTATCAGGCGACGGAATCCGGCATGCCGTTCAGGCGGCGTGACCGGAAACCGTCCGTGCCCGTTTTACGGCATCACGCGGCCATAGTTCACGCCGACCAGTGCGCCGTAGGACTGGTCGTAGCCAGCCTTCACGTCGACGCGGCTGGTGCTCGACGAGCCGTAGACGAAGCCGAAATTGCCGCCGACGAGCCCGCCCAGTCGCGCGTACCGGCCGCCGGAAACCGTGCCGCTCGACGACGACGCGGTGATGACGCCGGCATTGCTGCCGACCAGGCCGCCGACGTAGCTGGCGTCGCCGCCCTTGACGGAGCCCGTCGCGCGCGACTGGTCGATCGACCCGAGCAGGCTGCCGACGAGACCGCCGACCTGGCTCTGCCGGCCGGCTTCGACGTCGCCCGACGCCGTCGATCGCCCGATGTTGCCGCTTTCGTTGGCGCCGACGAGGCCGCCGGCCGACGAGAAGTCGCCCGCCTTGACCGCGCCGGTGGCGCGCGAATCGGCGATCGTCCCGAGGTTGCGGCCTGCGAGGCCGCCAGCCTTGCTCGATTGCCCGGCCAATACCTTGCCGCTGGCGCTCGACGTGCGGACGATGCCCTGGTTGAGCCCCACGAGGCCGCCTGCCGTGCCGGCGTTCAGAACGGTGACGCGGCCCGATGCGTTGGAGGAATCCAGCGTACCGGTGTTGATCCCTGCAAAGCCGCCCGCGGTGCTGTTGTCGCCCGCAGCCACGTCGCCGGATGCGTCGGATGCCTCGATGGTGCCGGCATTCGTGCCGACAAAGCCGCCGACGGTGCTGCCGTGATCGCCGGCCACGTTGCCGCTGGCCAGCGACGTTTCGACGAAGCCGTCGTTCGTGCCCGCGAAGCCGCCGAGCGTCGACTTGCCCGTGGCACGGACATGGCCTTGCGCGACGGAGGCACGGATGCGGCCCGCGGTACCGTTGCGCCCGACGAAGCCGCCGGCGAGGCTGTCGGCGCCTGCGACGACGTTGCCCGTCGCGGTCGATTCGTCGATGTCGCCGTCGTTGTAGCCGGCGAAGCCGCCTGCGGCCACCGCCTTGCCGCCCGCCGTCACGTTCCCGTTGGCTTGCGACTTGCGGATCCGGCCGCTGTTCGTGCCGACGAGGCCGCCGACCGTGCTGGAGGCGGCCGCGAACACGTCGCCGTCGGCCGTGGACGCGTCGATGTCACCCAGGTTCACGCCCGCGAGGCCGCCCGCGACGCTGCGCTCGCCGACGCTCACCTTGCCGCTGGCGCGCGATTCCGCGATGGTGGCCATGTTGATGCCGACGAGGCCGCCCGCCACCGCGTTGTTGCGCGCGGTCACGCTAGCCGACGACGACGACTGCTTGACGATGCCCTTGCCGTCGTTGATGCCGACGAGGCCGCCGACCTGCGTGCTCGCGCCCGTCGCGTTGATGCTGCCGGCGCTCGACGAGCGCTCGATCGTGCCGGTGTTGTACCCGACCAGGCCGCCCGTGGCGCCGTCGTGCGCGGCGTTGATGCGTACCTCGGCGTGGCTGTCGCGGATCAGCGCCGAGACCGGCGGCTGGTTCAGCAGCGTCAGGTTCTCGCCGACGAGGCCGCCGACCGCACTCGCGTAGCGATCGGTGTCGATGCGGCCGGACAGGTTGGCGTGCTCGATCGTGCCGCCATAGTTCGAGCCGACGAGGCCGCCGACGTATGCGCGCCCCGTCGTCGACACCGCGACGTTTTCGGCCGTCACGTTCGAGAGCGTGCCCGAGTTGCTGCCGGCGAGCGTGCCGACCGAAATCGGCGAGCCGTACGGCAGGCCCGATGCGACCGTCACGATGTCGCGCAGGCCGAGGTTGGCGATGCGGCCGGCGTTGTGCGAGAACAGGCCGACGGAGTTTTGGCCCGGATTGGAAATCCGCAGGCGCGAGACCGTATTGCCGAGGCCGTCGAACACGCCATAGAACGCGCCGTTGGCCGCGATGCTGCGGAAGCTCGTGTTCGCGCCGTCGATCGTGTTGCCGATCACATAGCGGCCGCCCAGGTTCGCATCGATGCTGCGCAGGTCGGCAACGGTGTGCAGCACCTTGTAGTCCTCGCCGTTCGAGCGGAACGACGCGTTGTCGCCGGACAGCGTCACGACGGCCTTGTCGTTCAGCGTATGGCCGTTCTTCGCGTTGAGCTCGAGGTGCGCGTTGCGGCCGGTGAGCTTCACGGTGTCGTTGATGCGGATCTCGTCGGCGGCGTTGACGTTCAGGCTGGCGTTGGCGCCGGTGGCCGACAACGTTTGCTGCAGATCGACGTTGCCGTTTTGCGAGGTCAGCGTGAGCGATCGATCGCTGTTCCAGGCGACGGGGCCGGCTACGGAGAGGTCGCCGCGGGTGTTGGTGAGCGCGACGTTGGTGGTGCCGAGGTTGTGCGACAGCGTATCGGCATCGATCGACGCACCATCCGGATAGACGCTGTCGGCCTGGTTGCGTGCGACGCCGACGTTGGCGGCTTCGATGGTCCAGGTGCCGGCGGTGTTGCCGGCACGCGTGTCGACCGTGGTGCCGCGTGCGACACGGACCTGCTCGCCGCGCGTGACGATCGAACCGGCCGGCGCGCCGGCTTCGGCCGCGCTTGCATCGAGCTTGCCGGCAACCTTGACGGTGCCGCCGTCGAGCGTGATCTTGCCGCCGTGGCTGGCGAGGCCCTTCGCTTCGATGGTGCCCGTGTTGTTGACCACGGCGTTCAGCAGGTTGCCGGCCGCGCGCGCGGTCATCAGCACTTCGCCGCCGTCGGCTTTCAGCAGGCCGCCGTTGGTGGCCTGCGCATCAACGGCGCCGCCTTCGACCTGCAGGCTGAGCAGGTCGTTGCCGTCGAAGTTGACCTTGAACGTGTCGCCGGCGCCGAGCGCGATGCGGCCCATCTTCGCCTGGATCACGCCGTTGTTGGACACGCGTGCGCCGAGCAGCGCGACGCTGCCGCCGTCGGCGGCGGTGATGTGGCCGTCGTTGACGATCGACGCGGTGGAGTTGCCCGAGAAGCGATAGTTGCCGGCGAGGAAGTTCTCGTCAGTGATGTTCCGGGTGGACGCGACGAGGCCGCCGACGTTGATCTGCGCGCCGGAGCCGAACAGCACGCCGTTGGGGTTGACGAGGAAGACCTTGCCGTTGGCGTCGAGCTGGCCATGAATCTGGCTGCCGTTGTTGCCGACCACGCGGTTCAGCGCGATCGACGTCTTGCCGGGTTGATGGAACGACACGCGCTCGTTATTGGCGATGCTGAAGTCGTTCCAGTTGGTGATGAGCTTGTCGGTGTGCTGGTTGATGGACATCGACTTGCCGTTGTTGTCGCGAATGATGTCGGCCTTGCCGGCGGTGATGTTCTCGCCGGTGGGCAGCGCGAAGGCGGGCAGCGCGGTGAAGCCGAGCAGGGAGAGGGCGGCGGCGGCGCGCTTGGCGCTGCCGGGCTTGGCGCGGCGGCGCGCGGTTTCCCCGACGGCGCTCCAGCATCCCTGGGTCTGGTTCCAGACCAGTGCGTAGGTCTTGTTCATGAGATTTTTCCCTTTGAAAAAGGACTGGGAGATCGCTTCGATTTGGTTTGTATACCTAACGAAGTGGTGAAGGCGGAAAGACGTGGCACGCACGCTTCCGATGGTGCGGGCGGTTGTACCGCCCGTGCTACTTGCGGCCCATCCCTGCCTGACGAGCCGCTCGTCGAATGCCGCTCAGAAATACTGGGCGGCTTGCAACCAGATACTTGGCGACCGCGTGGGTGACGCGACCGGATCGGCGTAACCGACCGGCAGCGCGGCGGCGAGATTGACTTGATGGCGCGCGCCGAACCAGCTCGCGCCGACGCCGAGCGACGACAGCTGCACGGTGTTGCGCTCGCGGGACCATCGCTGCTTGCTGAGCTGGATGCGGCCCGTGTCGGCGAATGCGCTCAGTTGCCAGCCGGGCGCGACGAGATAGCGCAGTTCGGCCGTGGCCTGCCAGCCCTGATCGCCGCTGCCGGCGCCGAGTGCGAATGCGCGCACGCCGTATGGGCCGCCGAGGCTGAATTTTTCCGATGCATCGAGATTGCGCGACGACAACTGCGCACTGAATTGCGTATAGAGCTGGAATCGCGAGCCGAGCGCCTGCAGCCGCAGCGCGCTGACATTCAGCTTCGCGAACTGGCCTTGGGTATGGACGTAGTAGTCCATGTCGAGCGGATCGTTGCCGCTCAGGTGGCCGATGCCGAGCGTAGCGGAGAAGCCGGTCCGGCCGCCGCCGCCCACGGTGTCCTGGTGATTGCCGCTCACGCCGAACGACCACAGGTCGACGGTCTTGTCGTTGACCACGTCGAACGCGCCGTACACGTCGCGCAAATGCTTGTTTTCGTAGACGACCTGCGCGTCGAGGTTCGTGCGCCGGCTGCGCAGCAGTGGCTGCGTGACGAACGCGGAGCGAACGTCGGCGCCGCCGTGGAAGCGAAGGTCCTTGAGGCTGCCGCCGATCCGGTAGTCCATGTCGGAATACGCGACACCGACGCGCGTCGACGCGGGGCCGACGGGCAGTTGATACGACGTGCGGTAATAGTGCTGGTTCGTATTGCTCGTCAGTCCGCGCAGCGAGAAGCGATCGCCGACGCGCAACGGGGCGTTGACGTCGACGTTGCCGGTCGCGCGGTAGCGGCCGGTCAGCGGGTCGCCGAAGTTGTCGAGTTCGATCGAGCCGGTGGCGAAGCGACCGCGTTCGGCGTCGATCACGAGATCGGTCGTGCCGGGTTCGGCGCCGGGACGCAGCGTGCCCTTCGCATCGACGCCGGGCATCTCGTTCAGCAGCATGAGGCTGCGCTCGAGACGGTTGCCGTGCGCAATCTCGCCGGGCTGCAACGACGCAAGCGGTTGACGCAGCGCGCGATCGAGCACGCGCGTGCGGTTGTGCAATTCGATCTGTCCGTAGCGGCCTTCGACGACGGCGATGCGCACGATGCCGTGTTCGATGTCCTGGCGGGGGAGATAGGCGCGGGCGAGGACGTAGCCGTGTTCGCGGTAGTACGTCGTGATCCGGTTGGCGGCCTGTTGCAGATCGCCGAAGCTCAGTTCGCGGCCGACCAGATCGCCGAGCAGCGGGGCGAGCCGCGCGGCGGGAATGGCCGCGTTGCCTTCGAGGGCGAATGCGCTGACCGTGACTCGCGGACCTGTTTCATCGCTCGCGGTGGGTTCGGGTTCGGTGGGGGCGAGGTCGATCTTCGGGCCGGTGGCGGCAGGCAGCGACGGCCGCACGGTCTCGATGTCGCGCATCGATTGTCCGGCGCTGGGTATGGGCTGAGCATGGACGAGCCCGGGAACGAGCAGCGCGGCGGCGAAGCGCCAGTGACGCCACGCGCGGGCGCCGGCGTGTGGGGCGCGACGCGTGCTGGCGAGGTTTGCCGGCAAACCGGAGATGGCGATCGACCTGCCGACGGCCGCCGGCGCCTGAGTGCGACGAATGAATTGAATATCCCACCCCGGATCGGAAAATGTGGACCGATCTCAAGCATCTGTACCGGTCCGTTGATATAGGCGGGGATATTACGAAACGGTTGCGGGCGTGGATATTGAACGAGTACGAGCGCGCATCCCGGAAACCTCTGTCTTGCATGATTTTTGTCCCGATGTGCGTTCGGCGCATGCATTGGCGTATCGGACGGCGATGCGAAGGCAACGATTGTCGTCGGGAGTTGAAACTCCGGCCGCGATTGTGCGCGGTTTCGGACGCCGGCCGATGTGCGAAGCAGCACGGCCGGCGCGATCCGCCCGGCCGGACCGGTCGCACGGCGGCGACGGCGTGTTCAGGTCGCCGTCGGCGCGCGTCGCGGCCGCTTGCGGCGCCCGTCGAACATCGCAAGCATCGGTTTTTCGATCATGACGTGACATGCATATCCCGCCGCGCATACGGCAGTCAGGATGGCGGACGTCGTCACGATACCGAGCGGCGTCCCGAGATCGGCATGCGCACCCGCGATGCGTGTCGCGATGCCGATCACGTACGGATGCAGCAGATAGATCGAATAGCTGGCCGCACCGAGCGCCGCGGCGAGCGCGTTCGTGACGGAGCGGCCGTTCAGGTCGAGCGCGACCAGCGCGACGATCAGCACGCACGCCGGCACGCCCCATCCCGCGACGCGGACGAAGCCGGCCGGCGTGCCGCCGAGGAGCGGAAGCAGCGCGATCGTCGCCACGCTCGCGGCAACGAGCCCGATCCACGCGCGCGGCGCGACGCGGCCGGCGATTCCGGCCGCGAGCGTGCGATGGGCGAGCACGCCGAGACCGAATTCGAGCACGAACGGCTGCCCGAGGTGATCGGCCAGCGCACTGCGCGTGCCGTGGACGGAGACATACGTACAGAACACCGCGAGCAGCAGCGCCGCGAATGCGGTGGCGTGACGGCCGCGCACGAGCACGAGCGCGAGCGTGACCACGACGTAGAACAGCATTTCGTACTCGAGCGTCCAGCCGTTCAGGTTCAGCGGTCCCCAATGACCGTTCTCCTTCACGTAGGGAACGAACAGCAGCGATTTGACGAGATAGTCGAAGCGTGCGGTCGTCGAGTTGAGCCACTGCGGCCGCCATGTCGCGATCGCGTACACGCCGAGCGTCGTCAGCCAGTACAGCGGCACGATCCGGATCAGCCGCTTGCGGAGGAACGCGCGGCCTTCGCGTGGCGCGACCTGCGACATGATGAAGCCGCTGATCACGAAGAACACGTCGACGCCGGCCTGCCCGGACGGCAGGACGTTCATGTGATAGCCGACGACCGCGAGCGCCGCGCAGGCACGCGCGCACTGGATATTCGGAAAGAAGGCACCGGGGCGGCCGAGCGAGTTCATGGGCGAAAACGGGAAAGTCGGGACGATGGGCGCGGCGTGCCGGAACCGGGGTTCGGCACGCCGCCGAGGCGCGAGCGGCGTGGCCCGCGCGCGTCGAACTGCATCGCGCAGAACAGCGCGACGCTTGACAGGTGGCGCGTATAGCTGCCGAGATCGGGCTCGAACAGCATCGATACGGCGACGTGGCCGATGACGAGGCACGCGAGCAGATCGGCGGGGGCAAGCGCGTTGCCGCGCCCGTGTCGCCATGCGGCGGCCAGCGCGATCCAGACGAACGCCTGCATCGCGAGTTCCTTCGGCCCGGGCATGAAGAGTCCCGGCAGGTTCAGGCGCAGCACGCCGTACGCATAGTTCGCGCAGAACGCCAGGAACGAATCCGGCGGCAGCGGGTTGCGGAAACTCGTGCGCGCGCCGAACGGCGAGCCGTATGCGAGATAGTCGGCGGCCATGTCGCGCGGATGTTGCAGCAGGTAGTACAGATCGTTCGGCAGCAGGAACAGCGCGACCGGCACGGCCAGCGCCAGCGATACCCTGCCACGCCACGATGCGCGCCGAAACAGCAGCACGGCGAGCGCGAGTGCAAGGACCAGTGCGAAATAGCCGCGCACGAGCAGCGCGTAGCCGCCGTAAAGCGCGACGGCTGTGGCGAGCGCCGCGGCCGTCGAGCGGCGTTGCGCGACGCTGCTCAGCACGATCGCCATCAGCACGACGATCGTGTCCTTGCTCGCGACGAACAGGTTGAAGAACACGCAGGGCGCGAGCAGGACGATGCATGCCGCGAGCGAGCCCGCGCGCCGGCCGTGGCCGAGCGTGCGCCAGATGCACAGCGCACCGACGGCGGCCACGAACAGGTGCGTGCCCGTCGTGCCGAGCGCGGCGTAGAACTTGGCCACCGCGTCGAACGACGTGCCTTCGTAGGTGCTCGCGCCGCCGATCTGGCTCTGGATTTTCTCCGCGTCCCGGAACACGAATTCCGGCAGGAGCGCGCCGGCCTTGGCATAGATGATCCAGTACGCGAGCACGGCCAGCGCGGCGATCGCGCGCGTGATCCCGGTACTGAGCCGCGGGCCGGCGCGCAGCAGTTTATCCAGCATGTGACGGCCCCTCCATCGCCGGTTCGGCGCGTCGTGCGCCGGCGCGGCGCATGACGGTCAGCGCGAGCGCGGCGGCGATGGCGATGCTTGCCGCGAGGTGCGCGAGCGCCGCGCCTTCGGCGCCCGACACGTCGATCAGATATCCGGCGACCGGCACGTAAAGCAGCGCGAGCCCGGCCATCGCCGCGAGCACGATGCCGCCGGCACGCAGCGCGATCGCGGCACTCCACAGAACGTCCGTGGCCGCCCGCAGCACGAACGAGACGAGCAGTACCGCGAGCAGCGCGACCTGGCCCGACCCGCCGGGCTCGTGCGCGAGGGCGAACAGTTCGCGATGGACGGCGATGATGCCGGTCGACACGAGCAGCGTCACGGCGGCACTGGCTGCTACTGCGTGCAGGGTGCGGCGCAGGAACGCGTCGGGCGCGTCGGCGAGCGTGCGCACGAGGCGCGGGCCGGCCGTGACGGCCACCGTCGCGAACGCGATCGTCTGCACGGCATTCGCGATCGACCAAGCGAATACGTACTGGCCGAGCGCGTCGGCGCCGATGCGGCTGCCGGCGATGAAGCGCTCCGCGTATTGAAGCGACGACAGGATCACGGCAGCCGCATAGAACGGCAGGCCGTGCCGCCAGACACCCCACATGCGTTGCGGACGTTGCAAGGGGGCCGGCAACCCGATGCCGCGCGTGCGTTGCGCGACCGCACCGATCTTTCGCCATGCGACCGCGACGACGATCGCGTTGGTCGCGATCCACAGCGCGAACACGGCCTCGATCGACTGCAGTGCGCCGGCGAGCAGGCCGGCGCAGGCGAGGCCCGACCACGCGCCGGTGCGCACGAACAGCAGGATCGCGCCGATGCGCGGCCGGTGCAGCGAGAACAGCCAGCCGTTGACTTCGAACGCGGCATGCTCGGACAGTGCGACGAGGAGCACGCACCATGCGAGCGGCATCGACAGCGTGAACCGGTCGAGCAGCGCGACGACCGCGGCATTCGTCGTCGCGACGGCGAACGCCGCGGCGATCAGCAGGTACAGCGCGCCGTAGCCGATGCCGAGTGCGTGCGCATCGCCGATCGCGTCCAGCGGGTCGGCCTCGCTCAGCCTGCGGTTGAGTTCCGGGCCGAAGCCGAGCCCGAGCGCTTTCGACGCGATGACCGACGCGGCGACCGCGAGCCCGTAGGCCGCGACCGCGTCGAAGCCGAGGGTGCGCGCGATGACGATCGTGAGCGCGAACTTCAGGCCGAGCGCCGAGAACCGGAGCACGAGGCGCGTCAGCATCGGGCCGCCCGGTCGGTGCGCAGCGCGGCGCGCAGCGCGTCGATCACGCGGGTGCGCGCCGCGCGGATCGGCGCGAGACCGGCGCTCGCGGCGGACCAGAATGCCGTCGTCGCACCGGGCGCGAACAGCGTCGCGGTCACGCGCGACGGATCGAAATCCGCTCCGTTGACGACCCAGTCGTCGAGCCGCAGGTCCGCATAC
Source organism: Burkholderia sp. Bp8998 (assembly GCF_003854235.1). Classification (NCBI taxonomy): domain Bacteria; kingdom Pseudomonadati; phylum Pseudomonadota; class Betaproteobacteria; order Burkholderiales; family Burkholderiaceae; genus Burkholderia; species Burkholderia sp. Bp8998. Next base: position 67,246 of record NZ_QTQF01000009.1, on the reverse strand, counting down.
GCGCCGAACCCCTTGCGTTCGTAGCTGACGTGGAAGGCCGGCACGCCATGCAGGATCGATTCGAGCGCGCCGTGCAGCCGGACCGATACCGTCGCATCGGGCCGGTCGTGCTCGAGCAGTGTCCTGAACGGCACGAGGGCGTCCCGGATGCCGAGACTCTGGTAGTAGGCGAGATCGTCGTTGCCGCGTCCGGTGCTCTGGACCGCGAAGCTGACTCGGCACGATCCGCGAACCTGCTCGACGAGCCGGGCGATCGCCGCGTCGTAACGGTTGCGCCGTGCCGTGCTCCATGCGGGCGCACGGCGCAACACGAACGCGATGTGGCGTATCGGGCCGTCGGCGTGCGTGGCGCGCCGCACGATCGCATCGTGGCGATGCGCGAAATCGAGCACCGCCAGGTCGGGCGCACGCCGCACGTTCGGATGCGCGGCAAGGCATGCCGCGGAACGGTCGTCGCGCACGAACACAGTGTCGAAGGACGCGAGCAGCGCCTGCAGGTGCGCGTCGACAGGGCGTGCCGACATCACCGGGCCGATGCTCTGCGGCAGGTAGACGGCCGGCTTGCCGGACGCACGGGCGGCGCGCATCTGCAGTAGATGACCGGCTTCCAGCTTGAGCGCTTCGACGGTATTGCGTGCGCGCAGGTAGCCGCCGCCGACGCCGACGATCAGGTCGACTTCGTCGAGGAGTTCGCCCAGCGGGCGCAGCCGGCCGTTGGCGCGCACGTGCAGCACGGTGCCGGCCGCGGCGGTCAGCCGGCGCCAGCCGCGATCCGCGAGCACGGGCGCCGCGCGCACGTCGTCGTAGGCGGGGAACGATGCGGGGTCGGCTGCGACGATCGACACGCGGGTCGCGTCGCCGAAGGCCTCGCGCAGCAGTTCGACGGACAGGTCGACGAGCAGGCCGTCACCCGAGTTGCGCGTGCTGTACGCATGCAGCAATGCGATATGAGGGGATGAGGTCATGCGGTTTTTCCTTGTGCGACGAGTGCGCGATAGAGATCGAGCGTGCGCCGGACCATCGTCTCGGCCGAGAACGGCGCGAGCGCCGCCGCGCAGTTGGCGCGCATGCGATCGCGCTGCGCCGCTTCGTCCGCGAGCGCCACGACGGTGCGCGCGAACGACGTCGTGTCGTCCTCGTTCGGCACGACGATGCCGATGCCGTACGCATCGATCAGCTCGGCCGCGCCGGCAACGCGCGACGCGACGATCGGCACGCGCGCGGCCATCGCTTCGAGGCATACGTACGGAAAGCCTTCGTAGCGGCTCGGCAGCGCAAACAGGTTGAAGGCGGAGAAGTAGCGGCTCGCGCGCTCGATGGCGCCCGCGACGTGAAGGTTCGGCGGCAGATACTCGGCCTCGGGGCCCGCGGCTGCATTGAAATCGCCGGAGCCGATCGCGACGAATTGCACGCCGCGCCCGCATCGTCGATAGACGCCGCGCGCGATCCGCACGAGCCGGTCGATGCCCTTCTGGTGGTCGAAGCGACCGACGAAGCCGACGACGATCGCGTCGTCCGGCAGGCCGAGCGCCTGCCGCGCGTCGCGTCGCGGCATCGTGTCCGGCGGCTTGACGCCGTTGACGATCGTCGTCACGCGATGAGCGGGGATGCCGAGCGCGTCGTGCAGGTGCCGTGCTTCGTCATGCGACACCGCGATGATCCGGTGCGTGCACAGCCGGCCGAGCAACCGCTCGATCGTGCCGTAGAAGCGGCGCTGCGCATCGGTCAGCGACGGATTGAGCGTGTAGACGGCGTGCGGCGTATAGACCTGCCGCCATGGCCCGACGCACAGGCGCGCGATCGCGCCGGCCTTCGAGCTGTGGCTGTGCACGATATCCGGCCCGATCTGCAGCAGGCAGCGATACACGCGCGCGACGGCCAGCGCGTCGCGCCAGCCCACGGCCCGCTGCATCGGGATGCGATGCACGCTCGTGCAGCGGGACAGCACGCGTTCGTCGAGGATGCGCGCGTCGAAGCGCGCGCCGTCGGGCATGATCAGGTGCAGTTCGACGCCGTCGATCGCGCGCAGCCCGTCGATCAGGTCGGCGAGATGGACGGCGACACCGCCGCCGGCGGCTTCCGCGACGAGCGCGATGCGCAGGCGCGGCGCGCCCTGGGTGCGCGTGTCGGCGGCGTGCGGAACCGGTGCATGACGGGTTTCGCCCGTAGCGGCGCGTTCGAGGTGGCGGATTTCGCTCATCGCGTGCCTCCGCGATGCAACCGGGAGAGGCAGGCCCGCAGCGCGCGCCGGACCGGCGAGCCGGCGTCGTCGCTCGGCGGCCCATAGCGGTATTGCGCATAGCGGTACGCACCGTAGCGCGAACCGTAGCGACCCGTGCGCGGATCGACGCCGTTGAGCACCACGCCGCTCGCGGCCACGCCGTTGTGCGCGAGGCGGCGGGCGGCTTCGCCGAGTTCGGCGAGGCGTGTCGATGCCGCTCGGGCGGTCAGCAACACGGTGCCTGCGTGGCGTCCGAGCGAGACTGCGTCGCTGACGGCGAGGATCGGCGCCGCGTCGATCACGACGCGGTCGTAATGCGCCGACAGCGCATCGAGCAGCGCCGCGACGCGATCGTCGGCAAGCCATTGCGCCGGATGCTCGGGCATCGTGCCGGTCGCGATGAAATCGAGATTCGGGAGCACGTTGCGATGGATCGCGTCCGCCGGGGTCGTGTCGCCGGACAGCAGTTCGGACAACCCCGATTCGCGCGGGAGGCCCAGCGATTCGTGCAGATAGCCCTTGCGAAGATCGCCGTCGACGAGCAGCACGCGTTCGCCGCCGGCGGCCAGCAGCGCCGCGAAATTCGCCGCGACGAACGACTTGCCCGCGCCGGGCACGGGGCCCGTCAGCAGCAGCACGTTGTTGCGTGCGCCCTGCATCGCGAAGCGCAGCGCAGTGTGCAGGCTGCGCAGGCTTTCGACCGCGGGATCGTGCGGATCCAGCGCGCTCAGCAGGTGTGGCGCGGGCAGGCGTTGCGCGAGGCGACGTGCGACGCGCCGCTGGCCTGCGGAATCGGGGACGGTCGCGTACACGTCGATACCGAGATGCCGCTCGATCTCGTCGGCATCGCGCACGCCGCCGAACAGGTAGTCGCGGACAAACGCCAGCGCGACGCCGAGCAGGAGGCCGACCATCGCCGCCGCGGCGATCACGACGGGCCGGTTCGGACGGACGGCGTCCTCCGGCACGATCGGCATGTCGACGATCCGCACGCTGCCGGTCTTGCCGGCCCGGACCAGTTCGAGCTGCTGCGCGTTGGCGAGCAGCGCCGTATAGAGGTCGGTATCGACCTTCACGTCGAGCATCAGCCGCACGGCGTCCTGCTGCAGGTCGGGCAGGCTGCGCACACGGTGTTCGAACCCCTGCTGCTCGCGTGCGAGCGTGGCGATCTGCGCGTCGAGCGCGATCATGTCGGGATGGCCTGCCACGAAGCGCGACGCCATCTCGTCGCGCTTTTGCTGCAATTCGAGCCGGCGTGTCGCCGTGTCGGCCGATTGCTGCAGGAGCAACTTGGCTTCGGCGTCGAGATCGATCGTGCCGTTCGCGTTGCGCAGGTTCGTATAACGTTGCTCGGCATCCTGAAGCTGCTTCTTGAGCACCGGCAACTGCGCGTTGAGGAACGCGAGCGACTGCGCGGCATCGGCGGACTTGCGCTCGATGTGCTGACGGATGTAGTGGCTCGCGACGGCCTGCAGCTGTGTCTGCACGCGCTGCGGATCGGTCCCGCGCAGCGTCGCGACGATCACGCCGGACTGCTTGATCTTTTCCTGGACGTCGAGCCCGCGGCGCAGCGTATCGATCGTTTCGGCGCGCGATTCGCGCACGAGCGTGAAACGGGTGCCCGGGAGCGCGTCGATGCGCGCGACGTCGATCGCGACCGGGCCGTCGGCCGTGTCGAAAGCCTGCGGGCGGCCGATCGTGCCGGTGACCGGTGCGGGCAGCGCGGCACCCGTGACGCGGTACCGGCCGGCGTCCAGCATCGACAGTTCGAAGCGTTCGCCTTCGAGCGACTTCGGCACGTCGAAGCGCGTGAGTTCGGCCGACTCGTGACCCCACGCGTAGCCGCCCAGACCGAACACGCCGGGGCGGGTCACCCCCGGATTGAAGCGCGACACGAACTCGCCGACGACGGGGAAGCGCTTCGGCCGGACGACGATGTAGCTGCGCAATTCGTCGACCGCGCGCGTGACGACGAGCCGGGACGCAAGGATCTGCGCTTCGGCCGCGGCGCTCGACTTGACGTCGAACAGCGACGATACGTCGCCGAGCACGCTCTTGGCGGCGGACGTGTCGCCGCTGTCCTCGACCTGCACCATGATGTCGGCCTGGTACTGCCGGTGCGCGAGGAATGCGTACAGCGAACCGGCGCCGACGCAGGTCGCGGTGACGACGGCGATCAGCCAGCGCCGGGAAACGAGCACATCGATCACGCCGGCGAGATCGAGCTCGGCGTCGCGATCGTGCGGACGCTCGTGAGTGGGAGGGGATGTCATCGGTTCGGTCCGGAAAGCGGAGAAGTGGGGGGCGGCAGCGACGCGATGCGTACGGACCACGCGTCGACGCCGCGCTCGATGAGTCGCAGGCTGTGCTCGAACGACGCGCGCGGGCCGAGGTACGGATCCGGTACGTCGAAGCCGGACGGGAGGCCGGCCGAAAGATCGGGCAGGCCGAGTCGGAACACGCGGCCGCGCAGCACGGGCAGGCACTGCTCGAGCCAGTGCTTCTGCGCGAGATCCATGGTCAGGATCAGATCGGCACGCGCCGCGAGCGCCGGCGGCAGGCGGCGCGCGCGATGCGCGGCAATGTCGAGGCCGCGCGCGCGCATCAGGTGAACGGCGTGCGGATCGGCCGGCTGACCGTCGCGCGCGCCGATGCCGGCCGACTGCACATCGACGCCCGGCAGCCGGGCACGAAAGAGGGCCTCGGCCATCGGGCTGCGGCAGAGGTTGCCGATGCACACGACGAGCAGGGTGGCGACGGGCCTCATTTGATGGCGAGCGCGGCCGCCGCCGCGCTGGTATTGACGCCCGGCAGCAGCAGGCTGAGCACGCGGCTGAAGCGCACGAGGCCGTTGCCGTCGACATAGACGATGTCCTTCGGCCGCAGCTCGAACTCGTTGGCGAGCACCATCGACACCGGCGAGCGCGCGTCGAGATGGAACACCTGCGGTTCGTTCGTGCCGGAGCCGCGGATCACGAACATCTGGGCCGCGTCGGCCGTGCCGGCGTTCACGCTGCCGGCCTGCGACAGCGCGTCGGAGAGCGTGAGGCGGCCGTCGCGCAGCGGGACCGCGAGCGCCGGCTTGTTGACTTCGCCCATCACGTACACGCCGTAGTCGCTGCGGGCCGGCACGTGCAGCAGGTCGCCGGCGGCGAGCACGACATCGGCCGGGTTGCGGCCGTGACGCAACATCCGGCTCAGGTCGAGCGGATAGGTTTCGCCGCCGCGCACGAGCGTCATGCGGCTCTGATCGGCCGTCGGGCTCAGGCCGCCCGCGCGGCCGAGCGCCTCGTAAAGCGTCATCGGCACGTCGTTGACGGGCTGCGCGCCCGGCGTGCGAACCTCGCCGTCGATGTAGACCTGCTGCGACCGAAACGATGCGACGCGCAGCGTCACCTGCGGATTGCGATAGACGCGTGCGAGCGCGCCGGCAATCCGGGCCTGGGCCGCGTCGGCGGTCAGGCCGGCGACCGGCACGTCGCCCGCGAACGGAAACGACACGTTGCCGTGCGGATCGACGACAAAACCGGTGACGGGGTCGGCCGCGCGCGGCGTGCCCTGCGGCGCGGCGCCTTGCGCGGCGGCCAGTTCGGGGTGGTCCCAGACGGTGACCTGCAGCACGTCGCCGGCACCGATCCGGTACGGGCCGGCAGGCGCGGCGAGCCGGTCCGACTGGATGTCCTGATGGCGGGCAGCCTGTGCATCGAGCTGGCGGATCAGGCCGGTGTCGATCCGCGTCATCCGGAACGGCGGCGCGCCGTCGGCGGCTGTGCCGCCGGTCGAATCGGGCGCCGTGCTCATGCGCATGCCGGGGGCGAATGCGCAGGCCGACAGCGCGATGCACAGCGTCGCGGCCAGCAGCGCGCGCGCGGCGGCCGGATGCGCGGAGCCGCTCCGCGCGTTCAGTGCGGTTTTCATTGGCAATCCTTATTTTGAATCGGCGGCCGTTCGAGCAGGCGCCGCATGCGTGTCAGTACGCGTTGCTGTGGGTCCAGCCGCGCAGGACGGTGGCCATGACGATGCGCATGTCGAGGGCGAAGGACCAGTTGCGCAAGTAGTAGAGATCGGCTTCGACGCGGCGCTGCATCTTCTCGACGCGATCGGTTTCGCCGCGCAGGCCGTTGATCTGCGCCCAGCCGGTGATGCCCGGCTTGACGCGATAGCGGTGGATGTAGCCGTCGACGATCTTCCGGTACAGGTCGTCGTGTTCGAGCGCATGGGGGCGCGGCCCGACGACGGACATCTCGCCGCGCAGCACGTTGACGAACTGCGGCATCTCGTCGAGGCTCGTGCGGCGCAGGAATGCCCCGATCCGGGTGACGCGTGGATCGTCCCGCGTCGCCTGCCGCACTGCGCGATGATCGTCGTGCAGCCGCATCGTGCGGAACTTGATGATCGTGAACGACTTGCCGTTGGCGCCCTTGCGCCGCTGCCGGAACAGGACGGGCCCCTTCGACGACAGCCGGATCGCCAGCGCGATCACGAGCAGCAGCGGGGCGGTGCAGGTCAGGACGGCGGCCGCGAACAGCCGGTCGAAGACGGCCTTCTGCAACAGCGCGCGGGACGACAGCGGCGACGCGACGAGGTTGATCGCGGGCGCGCCGACCAGGTCGATCATTTCGCCGTCGAACATCGCGAGCTTGCTGACGTCCGGCACGAGCCGGATGTTGACGAGATCGTCGCGGAACGCATCGAGCACGGCCATCACGGTGCGGGCCTCGTCGATCGGCAACGCGAGCCAGACTTCGGGAATCGCTTGCGCGCGGACGTGTCGTGCGAACGCGTCGAGCGAGTGAAAGGACCGGACATCGACGCGGTCGCCGTGTGTCACGACGCCGAAGTCGAGTGTCGCCGCCGCGCGAAAGCCGGCCGACGGCAGCCGGCCGATGCGGTCGAGCACGGCGTCGCGATGCGTGCCCGCGCCGACGACGGCGACGAGGCGGTCACCGTCCTGGGCGCGCGCGATCCGGTCGAGCGTCGTGCGGGCGGCGAGCCGCGACGCGACGAGTGCGATGCCGCTCAGGGCCGTCCACAGCAGATGCCAGTAGGGCGAAACGTTCAGTGCGGGAGGGAGGGCGCGCATCACGAACGCGGCGCTGGCCTGGGCAAGCAGCCATGCGAAGGCGGTGACGGCGGCGGCGCGGTATTTCGACCGGCCGGCCGGCACGTGATAAAGGCGGAACGCGGGAAACAGCATCAGCGCGAACGTTGCCGCGCAGGCGACGTTCGCGAGTTCCGCGGCCCCGCCGGGTTCGGGGATGGGCGAAACCAGCGTTGCGGCAAGCGCGCCCGCCGAAATCAGCACGACGTCGGAAACCCTGGCGATCGCCCCTCCGGCGTTCTGCGACGCATGCCCGCGTCGTGCTTCGAAAGACGTATCCATATACCCCTGTTGCTACCGTTCTGGTTGACCCTGCGCCGGTTTCCATCCCGATCCAGCAGGCAAGAAGGCACATCCGGCGGATGCCGGAGGCGGCTGCTTCATTGCGCGGAATTGGCAATCGGTGGACGGGGGCGCTGCTTGATTTGCTGTCGGTCGGGCGCATTGCGCCGGTGCTTTCGGATTCGCGTTCGCATTGCGCGAATGTTTGCGAAACGTTGCGATCGAATCGACCGGGTCAATTTTCGGTAAGTGGGGTACTGATTTAAATAGAACGCCTACTAAATGACACCCTCAGGAGGTAGTACATGTACGAATGATCTGATACCGATCCGTATGGTCCGTTCTTCTTGCCGGGACGAGTCGCGGAAATGGCGGGGAGCGGGGGACGCGAATTGCGCCCAATCGCAAAGCGATCGCGGCCCGATGCGGACAATCTCCGCACGGGCCGCCGCGACCTCGTGACGCATGCAATCGTGCGCCGGATCGACGCCTGATGCACATCAGCCGTTGCGGAAGATCTCCGCGTAAGCGCTCAACGCCGGCACGCCGCCGAGATGCGCATACAGCACCTTCGACCCCGGCTCGAATTCGCCGCGCCGCACCTTGTCGATCATCCCGTGCATCGATTTCCCTTCATAGACGGGATCGGTCAGCATTCCTTCCAGCCGAGCACACAGACGAATCGCCTCCAGCGTGCCGTCGTTCGGCAGTCCGTATTCCGGTCCGGCATAGCGCGTGTCGAGCACGACGTCCTTCTCGTCGATATCGCGCCCCAGCCCGACCAGCTCGGCCGTGTGCCGTGCGATGCGCGTGATCTGCTCGTGCGTGCGCTCGGGTGTCGCCGACGCGTCGATGCCGATCACGCGATCCGCGCGTCCGTCGGCCGCGAAGCCGACGACCATCCCCGCCTGCGTGCTGCCCGTGACCGAGCAGACCACGACGTAATCGAACTTGAAGCCGAGCTGCGCTTCCTGCTCGCGCACTTCTTCCGCGAAGCCGACGAACCCGAGCCCGCCGAGCGGATGCTCGGAACACCCGGCCGGAATCGGATACGGCTTGCCGCCCGCCTGTCGCACGCTCTCCATCGCTTCTTCCCAGCTGCGGCGAATGCCGATGTCGAAGCCGTCGGACACGAGCCGCACGTCGGCGCCCATCATCCGCGACAGCTGGATGTTGCCGACGCGGTCGTACACCGGGTCTTCGTAGTTGACCCAGTGCTCCTGCACGAGCACGCACTTCATCCCGAGATGCGCGGCGACGGCCGCGACCTGGCGGGTCTGGTTCGACTGCACGCCACCGATCGACACGAGCGTGTCGGCGCCTTGCGCGAGCGCGTCGGGGACGAGGTATTCGAGCTTGCGCGTCTTGTTGCCGCCGAACGCGAGGCCGCTGTTGCAGTCCTCGCGCTTCGCATACAGCTCGACCTTGCCGCCGAGGTGCGTGCTCAGGCGCTTGAGCGGCTGGATCGGCGTCGGGCCGAACGTGAGCGGATAACGGGAGAAACGTTGCAGGTTCATCGACAAGCTCCGAAAGGCGGTGGGCGGGAATTCGCATCGGTCGGGTGCGGCCGGCACGCCGTGTTCCGATGGAAAAATGATAGGCAGAACCGCGCGAAATGAGCTTGCGAAATTAACCGTGTAGACCTACGTTATCGATGGGATGAAGATCGAATGAATAATTTTGGTTCGTGAAACGGAGGTAAGGCGCAATGAAATTAGATCGGGGCAGTGCATTGCCGACTGACGCCGCGCCGGCGCTTGATCGTATCGATCGCGCGATCCTGCGGCAGTTGCAGCAGGACGCGTCGATCTCGAACGTGAGCCTCGCCGCGAAGGTGAAGCTGAGCGCGCCGGCGTGTCTGCGGCGCGTCGAGCGGCTGAAGGAGATGGGGTTGATCCGCGGCATCGTCGCGCTGCTCGACCCGAAGCCGCTCGGTGCCGGGATGCTGGTCGTGATCGGCTTCGTGCTCGATCGTTCGACGCCGGAGGCGTTCGCCGAATTCGAGAAGGCCGCGCAGAAAGTGTCGGGGTGCGTCGAATGCCACGTGGTGACCGGCGAATTCGACTACTTCATGCTGGTTCGCACGCGCGACAACGAGAGCTTCAACCGCCTGCACGCGGAACAGCTGTTGTACCTGCCCGGTGTGCGGCAGGTGCGCTCGTTCATGGTGCTCAAGGAGATTCTGTCGACGCATGCGCTGCCGGTGTAGCGCATCGCGATGCGGCTGGCCGCGCATGCTGTGTTGGCGGCATGCGGGAAAAACGAAGTGAGCACGATGGGCACACGGAGACTCACCTGCGACGCCGCATGACCAAGAGCCAATCTCCACGCGCTCGAACGCGGCGGTACAGGCATGGCCTTGCTCGTCGCCGTGACCAATCGACTCGCTACCGCTTGCGCCGTCTCGGGTCGATGCCGTTTTGTTCCAGCAGCTTTCGCAGTCGTGCGTTATCGCCCCATAGCGTAGCGAACGCGATCAACATCATCAGGGTGGGAAACCATTCGCCGGTCGCGGCGATGATGGTCCATCCCACGGCGGCGCAAATCAACGCCGTGACGATGAGAAGCAAGCGATCCACGATCCACTTCATCGCGCACCCCGGATTGCAGTGTTTGCCTTCAACCCGAGATAGCTATGCGGGCCGGGCGCGAGCACTTCGGGATGCCGCAGGATTTGCGCCATGATCAACGGATGAACCGCAAGGTGGTGGCGTGCGCCCCATTGCGCGACCGCCAGGGACAGGTTGCTGCCGTGTTTGCCGATGCCGCATGCCGACGCAGCATCTGTCGCGACCATCAGGCTAGCGATGACCGCGCCCAGATAGGCGCTGCCGAGGATCGCCCCAACGACGGTTGCCACTTCGAGTTTTGTGGTCGCGCCAAGCAATTCCGCGACCGTCGCATCCGGACCTAGCTTGTTCAGCGCGCCCATCATCGTGCTGACACTCGCCACCGCTGTTTCCAGGGTCGCGAATAGCGTTGTGGGAACCGGCATGTGCAGCGCGGTCATGTTGGCTTGAAACACTTCCGAAAAGCTCAAACATCTCGGTGTTGCCACGGGCAATTCTCCTGACGAATCGACTTATTCTACCTATTCGTCTTCGCCCACCATCTCAAATTGCGTGCTCGTGTTCCGCGACTATCTCGCGGGAAATGTGTCGAGTGGAGACTCGACGAGAATGCTCGATACGGCCGAAAAGGCGCTCGACAACATTGCGTGTGCGCTCAGCGTTGCCAAGGCGCGCCGCCAGGCTGCCGCACCGTCTTGCCGAGCCGTTCGCGCGCCGTGTGCAGCATCGCCGCATCGAGTTCACCGTCATCGGCAAGCGCCTTCAGCGCGGCGAGCACGATGCTCGCGCGATCGACCTCGAAGAACGCGCGCAGTGCGTCGCGCGTGTCGCTGCGCCCGAACCCGTCGGTGCCGAGCGTCACGTAGCGGCGCGGCACGTAGGCGCGGATCAGCTCGGGCACTGCGCGCACATAGTCGGTCGCGGCGACCGCCGGGCCCTGCGTTCCTTCGAGCATCCGCGTGACATACGGCGAAGCCGATCCGTCGCCGAGCCGCGACAGCCGCTCGGCCTCCATCCCGTCGCGCTGCAGTTCGCTGAAGCTCGTGACGCTCCAGACGGCCGCATCGATACCCCAGTCGTCCTTCAGCATCCGCTGCGCGGCCAGCACTTCGCCGAGGATCGCCCCCGCGCCGAGCAACTGCACGCGCGCGGTCGCGTTCGACGCGGACGGCGGCCGGTGCATGCCCTTCAGGATGCCTGCGCGACGTGCGGCCCGATCGTCGTCGGGCATCGACGGTTGCGCGTAGTTTTCGTTCATGACGGTCACGTAATAGAACACGTCGCGCTGCTGCTCGACCATCTCGCGCATGCCCGCATCGACGATCGTCGCGACTTCGTATGCGAACGCCGGATCGTACGCGCGGCAGTTCGGAATCGCCGACGCGGCGAGATGGCTGCTGCCGTCCTGGTGCTGCAGGCCCTCGCCGCCGAGCGTCGTGCGGCCCGACGTCGCGCCGACGAGGAAGCCGCGCGAGCGCTGGTCGGCGGCGGCCCAGATCAGGTCGCCGATCCGCTGGAAGCCGAACATCGAGTAGTAGATGTAGAACGGCAGCATCGGCAGGTCGTGCACGCTGTACGCGGTCGCGGCGGCGATCCACGACGACACCGCGCCGGCTTCCGAAATCCCTTCCTCGAGAATCTGGCCGCGCGTGTCCTCGCGGTAGTAGAGCATCGAGCCGAGATCCTCGGGTTCGTAGCGCTGTCCGAGCGGCGAATAGATGCCGACCTGCCGGAACAGGCTCGCCATCCCGAACGTGCGCGCCTCGTCGGCGACGATCGGCACCACGCGCGGGCCGAGTTCGGGATCCTTCAGCAGCGCGGCGAGCATCCGCACGAGCGCCATCGTCGTCGACATCTCGCGCCCCGCCGCATCCAGCGCGAACGCCCCCCAGGCCGGCGTCGGCGGGACGGTCAATCCCCGCGACGCCGCCATCCGCCTTCTGGGCAGATAGCCGCCCAGGGCAGCCCGGCGAGCATGCAGGTAGCGCATCTCGGGGCTGTCTTCGGCCGGTTTGTAGAACGTGAGCTGCTCGACGTCGTGGTCCGACAGCGGCAGCCGGAAACGGTCGCGGAACGCCTGCAGGTCGTCGACGTCGAGTTTCTTCTGCTGATGGGTCGTCATCCGCCCCTGGCCGGCCGTGCCCATCCCGTACCCCTTCATCGTCTTCGCGAGGATCACGGTCGGCTGGCCGCGATGGGCGAGCGCGCGTGCATAAGCGGCGTGCAGCTTGCGCGCATCGTGGCCGCCGCGGCGCAGGCGGTCGATGTCGGCGTCGGTGAGCTGCGCGGCGAGCGCCTCGAGCGCCGGGTCGCGGCTGAAGAAGCGCGCGCGGTTGTACGCGCCGTCGTTCGCGGAGAAGGTCTGGAACTGGCCGTCGACGGTGTCGGCGAACGCGCGCGCGAGGGCGCCCGCGTGATCGCGTGCGAACAGCGGATCCCAGTCGGAACCCCACAGCACCTTGATCGTGTTCCAGCCGGCGCCGGCGAACAGCGCCTCGAGTTCGTCGATCACGCGGCCGTTGCCGCGCACCGGGCCGTCGAGCCGCTGCAGGTTGCAGTTGATCACGAACACGAGGTTGTCGAGCCCTTCGCGCGCGGCGAGCGACAGCGCGCCGAGCGATTCGGGTTCGTCCATCTCGCCGTCGCCGAAGAAGCCCCACACGGTGCGGCCGGCGGTGTTCGCGAGCCCGCGATGCTGCAGGTAGCGCATGAAGCGCGCCTGGTAGATCGCGTTGATCGGGCCGATGCCCATCGAGCCGGTCGGGAATTGCCAGAAGTCCGGCATCAGCCACGGATGCGGATACGAACACAGCCCGGGCCCGGCGATTTCGCGGCGGTAGTGCGTGAGATGGTCTTCGCCGAGAAAGCCTTCGAGATACGCGCGCGCATAGACGCCCGGCGACGAATGCGGCTGGAAGTACACGAGATCGCCGCCCGGGCCGCTGTCGTGACCTGCGCCCGCGTCGGCCGGCGCCGCGCGGAAGAAATGGTTGAAGCCGACCTCGAACAGGTCGGACGCCGACGCGTAGCTCGCGATGTGGCCGCCGAGTTCGCCGTAGGCCCGGTTCGCGCGCACGACCATCGCGAGCGCGTTCCAGCGCAGCGCGGCGGACAGCCGTTCCTCGAGATCGGCGTCGCCCGGGTAGGGCGGCTGTTCGTGCGCGGCGATCGTGTTCAGGTACGGCGTGACGGGGCCACGCGGCGCCGCGAGCCCGCGCGTGTGCGCATGCGCGGCGAGCCGGCCGAGCAGGTACTGCGCGCGCTCCTTGCCGACGTGCGCGACGACGGCGTCGAGCGCCTCCAGCCATTCGGCGGTTTCTTCCGGGTCGGCGTCGGCATGTGCCGCGCCCGCGCGCCGCGTGGCGTCGATTCCGTTCGACAGGTCCGTCATCGCAGGTCTCCCGCACGCCGGTTCGGAGCGGCGTGCAATCAGTGGCAATCGGTTGGATCATGCTACCCGCCGATCCGCAAAATATGCGTCTGATTTCATTGGGAATTCGCGCGCCGATAGTGTAAATATTCCGGTTGTGGCCACTCTTCCGGAATATTTCGACCATGAGCGCAAACCCGCGGCGGCTCGACCGCATCGACATCGGCATCCTGAACCAGTTGCAGCAGAACGCACGCATCACGAACGCGGAACTCGCGCGCGCGGTGAACCTGTCGGCCACGCCGTGCTTCAACCGCGTGCGCGCGCTGGAGAAGCTCGGGCTGTTCCGGCAACAGGTCACGCTGCTCGATCCAGAACCGCTCGGGCTGCGGATCAACGTGTTCATCCAGGTCAGCCTCGAGAAGCAGGTCGAGGACGCGCTGCAGCGTTTCGAGGAAGCGATCTCGCAGCGGCCCGAGGTGATGGAGTGCTACCTGATGTCGGGCGACGCCGACTATCTGCTGCGCGTCGTGATGCCGGACATGCGCACGCTCGAGCGCTTCATCATCGAGCGGTTGACCACGATTCCCGGTGTGTCGAACATCCGGTCGAGCTTCGCGCTGAAGCAGGTGCGCTACAAGACCGCGCTGCCGCTGCCGGCGGCGGGGCTCACGCTCGTCGATCCTGACGAGTCGGCGTCGGACTGGAGCTGAGCGCGGGGCCGCCGGTGCCCGTCCGGCTTCAGGCTTCAGGCTTCAGGCGCAACGACGACAAAGCGCCGGCGATTGCCCGACGCTGTCGAAAGGGGCGGACTGCCGTCCGTCCGATCGCTGCCGCGTTGCCGCGTAGGGCGCCTGCGTCGTCACGACGCCGCTCGGCACGATCGCGTATGCTCGTCCCGTCAGCGGCGACGGCGGCTGCCGTTGCCGGATCAATCGTGTGACGACCGATCAACGAGCGAGGGCATGATGGCTAGACAGACGATGGCGGAATACCTGGCGAAGACGCTGGCGGCAGCGGGCATCGAGCGCATCTGGGGCGTGACGGGAGACAGCCTGAACGGCTTGTCGTTCAGCCTGAGCCAGATCGGCTCGATCCGCTGGATGCATACGCGGCACGAGGAAAGCGCCGCGTTCGCCGCGGGCGCGGATGCCGCGTCGACCGGGCGGCTCGCGGTCTGCGCGGGCAGCTGCGGCCCGGGCAACCTGCACCTGATCAACGGCCTCTACGACTGCCACCGCAATCACCAGCCGGTGCTCGCGATCGCCGCGCACATTCCGTCGACCGAGATCGGCCTCGGCTACTTCCAGGAAACCCATCCGCAGGAGCTGTTCCGCGAGTGCAGCCATTTCGCCGAACTCGTGACCAACGCGTCGCAGTTCCCGCGCGTGCTCGCGCGCGCGATGCGCACCGCGATCGAGGCGCGCGGCGTCGCGGTGATCGTGCTGCCGGGCGACATCGCGCTCGGCGACGGCCCGGACGAGCTGCCTGCGTGGAGCGAATCGGCGCCGCCGTCGATCCTGCCGGCGGACGCCGATCTCGACCGGCTCGCGGCGCTGCTCAATGCGTCGGACGCGGTCACGCTGCTGTGCGGCAGCGGCACGCAGGGCGCGCACGACGAAGTGGTCGCGCTGGCCGACCTGCTCGGCGCGCCGGTCGTGCATGCGCTGCGCGGCAAGCAGTTCGTGGAATGGGACAACCCGTTCGACGTCGGGATGACGGGGCTGATCGGCTTCAGCTCGGGCTATCACGCGATGGAGTCGTGCGACACGCTGCTGATGCTCGGCACGGACTTCCCGTACCGGCCGTTCTATCCGACGAATGCGAAGATCGCGCAGATCGACTGGAAGGGCTCGCAGCTCGGTCATCGCGCGCCGCTCGCGCTCGGGCTCGTCGGCACCGTGAAGGAAACGATCGCGGCGCTGCTGCCGCGCGTCGCGCGCAAGACGCAGCGGCGCTTCCTCGAGAATGCGCTGAAGCACTACGCGGCAGCGCGCAAGGGGCTCGACGATCTGGCGGTGGCCGAGCCGCCGGGCCGCGCGATCCACCCGCAATACCTGACGAAGATCGTCGACGAAGTCGCGGCCGACGACGCGATCTTTACGGCCGACGTCGGCACGCCGACGCTGTGGGCCGCGCGCTACCTGACGATGAACGGCAAGCGCCAGCTGCACGGCTCGTTCAATCACGGCTCGATGGCGAACGCGATGCCGCAGGCGCTCGGCGCGCAGGGCGCGCATCCGGGGCGGCAGGTCGTGTCGCTGTCGGGCGACGGCGGGCTGTCGATGCTGCTCGGCGACCTGCTGACCGCGCGCCAGCTCAACCTGCCGATCAAGATCGTCGTCTACAACAACAGCCTGCTCGGCTTCGTGTCGATGGAGCTGAAGGCGGCCGGCTATCTCGACACGAACGTCGACCTGAGCCCGACCGACTTCGCGGCGATCGCGAAGGGCGCGGGCATCTTCAGCGTGCGCGTCGAGCATTCGGAGAACGTCGAGCACGCGCTGCGCACCGCGTTCGCGCACGACGGGCCGGCGGTCGTCGACGTCGTCACGTCGAAGTACGAACTCGCGATGCCGCCGAAGATCGAGATCGCGCATGCAAAGGGCTTCAGCCTGTTCATGCTGCGCGCGATCCTGAGCGGGCGCGGCGACGAGATCGTCGAGCTGGCGCGGACCAACCTGCGGTGACGTTGCGGGCGGCACGGCTCGCATCGCGACGCAATCAGGGACAATCTTCACGTCGCCTTAAGTCAGCATTTCATAGAATCGATTGACCGCCGCGCTTGCGCGGCAGACCGATTTGTTCAGGAGGATGCACGTGAAAGAGCCCCGTGTCGTCGTAACCCTGTTGCCTGCAGTCATCGGCACGTCGAAGCTGAACGCGCAACCGCGCAAGGCCGGCCGATGATCTGGCCGAATGCGTTGCGTGTCTCGGCACTGTTCGTGCGCGAGTGGGTCGGCCGCCCGGCCGCGGTGGGCGCGTTGTGCCCGAGTTCGCGGCATCTGGCGCGCGAGATGGCCGCTGCGGTGCCGGACGGTGACGGGCTCGTCGTCGAGCTCGGCGGCGGTACCGGTGCGATCACCGCCGCGTTGCTCGAACGCGGCGTCGCGCCAGGCCGCCTCGTCGTGGTCGAGCGGTCGCCGGCGTTCGTGCAGCACCTGCGACGCCGCTTTCCCGGGATCTCGATCGTGTCGGGCGACGCGCGGCAGCTCGAGCGGCTGCTGCCGCCCGATGCGCCGGTCGATGCGATCGTGTCCTGCCTGCCGCTGCGCACGTTGCCGCGCCAGGATGTGGCGGCGATCGTCGATCAGTGCCAGCGCGTGCTGTCGGCCGACGGCGTGATGATTCAGTTCACCTACGACTTGCGCCCGCCCGGCCGGCATCCGTTGGGCGATTCGGCATTTGTTGCCTGCGGTAGCCGTATCGTCTGGGCAAATATTCCGCCTGCGCGCATCGTGACGGTGCGCAGCGCCGCCGTCGAATACGCGGGTTGACGCCGTCGCGCGCGGGGCACCCGGGCATGGGGTGCCGCGTCACATGCTTTCATAAGCCATACCGATCCTTCCAGTTTCCATTCATATTGCCGTCACATCGGGTTCCTACCATCGCCTTTCATTTCGAAAGCATCAATGGCGGGGGGGATCGGCAACATGAATCGAATCAAAATGGCGGCGCTGCTCTGTATCGGCGCCTTCGTACTGGCCGGCTGCAACAGCGACGACGGCCCGACCGGCTCGACGCCCGCGCCCGTGCGGGCGGCGGCGCGCAACGTGATCTTCTTCCTCGGCGACGGCATGGGAATGACGACGCTGACGGCCGCGCGCATCTATGCGGTCGGTGAAGACGGCGCGCTCACGATCGACACGCTGCCCGAATCCGCATTCGTGAAGACCTATTCGAACGACGCGCAGGTGACCGACAGCGCGCCGTCGATGTCGGCGTACATGACCGGCGTCAAGACCAACAACGAGGTGATCTCGATGTCGCCCGACACGAAGGCGATCGAACCGAGTACCGGTCTCACCGGCAACTGCGGCGCGAACAACGGCAAGTCGGTATCGACGCTGCTCGAGATCGCGAAGGCGAAGGGGATGGCCACCGGTGTCGTGACGACCACGCGCGTCACGCATGCGACGCCCGCCGCGACATACGCGCACGTGTGCCATCGCGATGCCGAAAACGACATCGCGGCCCAGCTCGTGCCGGGCGGCGCGGGCTACAACGGCGCGCTGGGCGATGGCGTCGACGTCGTGCTCGGCGGCGGCACGCAATTCTTCGTGCCGAAGGACGGTGGCGGCAAGCGCACCGACGGGCGCAATCTCGTCAACGAACTGAAGGCGAAGGGCTATGCGTTCGCGCAGAACCGCGACGACCTGCTGGCCGCGGATGCGACGAAGAGCGGCAAGCTGGTCGGCCTGTTCTCGTCGAGCCACATGAGCTACGACCTCGATCGCGGCGCGACCCGGGAACCGAGCCTCACCGACATGGCGACGCGCGCGCTCGACGTGCTGCAGAACAACCCGAACGGCTATTTCCTGATGGTCGAGGGCGGCCGGATCGATCACGCGCTGCACGACACCAATGCGAAGCGCGCGCTGCAGGACACGGTCGCGTTCGACAACGCGATCAAGGCGACGCTCGACAAGGTGCGCAAGACCGATCCCGACCTGAAGAACACGCTGATCGTCGTCACGGCCGATCACGATCACACGCTGGTGCTGAACGGCTATTCGGCGCGCACCGGCAAGACCGAAGCGGGCAAGCCCGGCGTGCTGGGCGTGTTGCGCAGCTACCAGACGGGCGCGATCGCGAAGGATGCGGACGGCGCGCCGTACACGATCATCGGCTTCGGCAACGGCGAGAACCGCGTGCAGGGCAGCCGCGCGGGCACCGCGCTCACCGACGCGGTGACGGGCGCCGACGATTATCGCCAGGAGGCGGTCGTGCGGATGGACAAGGGCAGCGAGACGCACGGCGGCACCGATGTGTTCCTCGGGGCGATCGGTCGCGGCGCGGATGCGTTCCATGGCGTGATCGAGAACAACAAGGTCTTCGAGCTGGTGCGCAACGCGGTGCAGCTTTGAGCGCCGACCACACGGGTACAGGGGAATACAGGATGTCGACCATCAAATGCATCGCGGCGGCGCTGGCCGTCGTGGGTTTCGCATGCGGCGCGGCGCAGGCCGCCGGCCAGGCGAAGAACGTGATCTTCTTTCTCGGCGACGGCATGGGGCCGACGACCGTCACGGCGAGCCGGATCTACAAGGCCGGTGAATCGGGACAACTGACGATGGAGAAGCTGGCCCGCACCGCGCGCGTCAAGACGTTCTCGAACGACGCGCAGACGACCGACAGCGCGCCGTCGATGGCCGCGTACATGACCGGCGTGAAGATGAACAACGAAGTGCTGTCGATGTCGTCCGACACGCGCGCGGTCGCGCCGGGCAGCGACGTCAACGGCAACAAGACCGTCAACAACTGCGCGTCGGGCAACGGCCAGCCGGTCGCGACGCTGCTGGAGCTGGCGAAGGCGCGCGGCAAGGCAGTCGGCGCGATCACGACGACCGAGCTCACGCACGCGACGCCGGCCGCGACCTATTCGCACATCTGTCATCGCGATGCGCAGTACGCCATCGCCGCGCAGGCCGCACCGGGCGGCGCCGGCTACAACGCTGCGCTCGGCGACGGCGTCGACGTGCTGATGGGCGGCGGCCGCAACCACTGGACGCCGTTCGATCCGGTGGCCAACAAGCGCGGGCGCGCGGACGGGCGCAACCTGCTCGACGAGATGAAGGCGAAGGGCTACACGGTCGTCGCGAACAAGGATCAGCTCGCGCAGGCCGGCAACGGCAAGCTGGTCGGCCTGTTCAGTTCGACGAGCCATCTCGAGTACGAACTCGACCGCGTGGCGGGCAAGGGTGAAGGCCCGACGCAGCCGAGCCTCGCCGACATGACATCGAAAGCGATCGACGTGCTGTCGAAGAACGGGAACGGCTATTTCCTGATGGTCGAAGGCGGCCGCATCGATCACGCGCTGCACGGCACCAACGCGAAGCGCGCGCTCGAGGACACGGCGGCGTTCGACGAGGCGATCCGCGTCGCGCTGTCGAAGGTCGACCTGTCGAATACGCTGATCGTCGTGACGGCCGACCACGACCACACGATGACGATCAACGGCTATTCGAAGCGCGGCAATCCGATTCTCGACATCAGCCGCAACTATCGCGACGGCCAGCCGGGCAAGGACGCCGACGGCAATACCTATACGACGCTGGTGTTCGGCAACGGCGCGAACCGGCCGAACGTGCGCGCGTCGGTCGATTCGGCCACCGCGATGAACGAAGCGTATCTGCAGGAAGTCGGCGTGCGGATGGGCAGCGCGGGCTCGGAAACGCACGGCGGCGGCGACGTGATGCTGTTTGCCGACGGCGCGGACGCGAAGGCGTTCAAGGGCACGATCGACAACACGAAGGTGTTCGGTCTCGTGCGCTCGGCGTTCGGTTTCTGAGCCCGGCGACTGGACGATGGACGGGAATCTTCGATGAAACGCCAGCTTCTCTGTGCGCTCGCCTGCGGGTGGGTGACGCTGCCCGCCTTTGCAGCGGCGGACCTCGACGCCGTGCTGCAGCACGAGAGCCGCACGGTGACGGCCGACGGCGTGACGCGCACCACGCTGTATCGCGAACGGATGGTGCGGCGCGACGGGCATGTGTGGGTCGAACGCGTGCTGCCCGTCGCGGCGGCGGGCGGCGGGCAGGGCGACGCGCACGACCATGATCACGATCACGACGCGGGCCGGCGCGCCGGCATGCAACCGGCTGCCGCGCACGCGGGCCACAAGCACTTCAATTTCCAGGCGGCCGCGCGGCACGTTACCTGGGACGGCAAGACGGCACGCATCGAATACGTGGACGCGGCGAACCGGACCGTCGTCAGCGTGCCGCCGGCCGAGTACGAAACCACGGGCTTCGACGGCTCGTGGGACAACGCGTACTACGTGACGCCGCCTTCGCAGCTGAAGCGGCTCGCGATCGCGAAGCGCGGCGACGCGCCCGGCACAGTCTGGTACGAGCAGGCCGTGGATACGCCCGGTGCGCGGGGTGTGAACCGGATCCTGTGGAGCGAGCGGCTGCAGGCGCCGCTGTCGGTCGAATACCGGAGTGCCGACGGCCGCGTCGTGCGCAAGCTGACACTGACGCCGTCCGCGCGGCGGGAGGCGTTGCCGTGGCAGATGCTCGCGATCTATTCGCACAAGGAATACGCCGACTATCTGGATTGAGCGGCGATTCGTCAGTGGGGCTTGCGGTCATGCTGGCCACAAGCGGATCGATCCGCGCGTTGGGCGGGCCGGCGCCAGCGGAGGCGGCCGGGTTTCATTGAAGCGACCCGCGCTCGCGAACGCCGACCCGAACGGACATCCGGCAAGCGCACGTCGCGTGATCATGGTTGTCGCGTTTATGAACGGCCCGCATACGCAGCCTTTGTCTCCTTCAGGGAAATGATTCGGCCGGATCTCCTTGTGCGACAGGCGTCGGCGATCGCGATCGAATATCGGGCCGGGCCGGCTGGCCTGCGTGCCGGGATTATCGGTGTCAAAAGTGAAACATGGGGCGTTTGCCAGGCCGGCCTTCGAAAGGTCGGGCAGGTGCTTGAATGCAAAAGGGATTTCACCCGCCTCACGAGAAAACCCCGGCGTCGTGTCGAGCGGAGCGTTGCAAGGCTGAAACACAAATCGCGCGCGCCGGACCCCGCCGGCCGGCTCGTATTGCCCGGAAATTCAATCCCCCTTTCTGCATTCGGTCGCTTGGAGGCCTGGCATTGCCAATGCGTCAGCTTGCACGGATTGGCGCAGTCAGCCAAACCGCCCCTCGTTGACTCAGGAGGATTTCATGCGCAAAACATTATTGGCGTCCGCTGCGCTCCTTGCCCTAGGATGCAGCGGTTACGCAATGGCCAACCCATGCAGTAGCGATTCGGGTGCAACTTGCAGCCAGAGGTCTGACGACGGATCGAAC
Organism: Burkholderia sp. Bp8998; assembly: GCF_003854235.1. Lineage (NCBI taxonomy): Bacteria > Pseudomonadati > Pseudomonadota > Betaproteobacteria > Burkholderiales > Burkholderiaceae > Burkholderia > Burkholderia sp. Bp8998. Next base: position 45,684 of record NZ_QTQF01000009.1, on the reverse strand, counting down.
ACCCTCACCAACACGGTCAGCTCGTCGCAGACCAGCAGTACCGGGTCCAACGCGAATGAAGTCTCGCCCGGTGCAAGCGTCTATCAGGATTCCTACAACACCACCAAGGTCGTCGCGCTCAGCAAGCTCGACGGCTACGTGACCAATGTTCAGGTCAATGGCATCGGCAACCAGGCGACCAACAGCGGCAGCGCCAGCGGAGGGAGCGGCGGCAAGGGCGGCAGTGGTTTCGGTTTTGGCGGCCACGGCGGCACTGGCGGCAATGGCGGCAGCGGCGGCGCGGGCGGTGCGGGCGGCAGCGGCGGCAGCGCGGTCAACGGCAGCGCGACGGCCGGTAACGCCACCAATGGCGGCGCGACAGCCGGCAACGGCAATGCTGGCGGAGGCGGCGGCGGCGGCTCGACGACAGCCAGCGCCGGGAACGGCGGCCGCGGCACGGCGAGCGGCGGTTCCGGGACCGGTTCGGGCGGCGGCGCGGTTGCCGCGTCGGTCGGTGTAGGCGGCAGCGGCAGCGGCAGCGGCTCGGGCCATGGCTCCGGCACAGGCTCGGGATGGGCAGGTTGGGCTAGCGCCGCGACGCACCACGGTGGCACCTCGAGCGCATCGAGCGGTAGCGGTACCGGCACCGGCACCGGCGCCGGGACCGGCTCGGGCAGCGGTTCAGGCGGCGCCGGCACGGCGGGCGCGGCGACGGCATCCGGCGGCTTGGGGTCGGGAACGGGCGGCGCGGCCGGCGCGGCAGGCGGCAGCGGCGGTGCAGCGACAGCCAGCGCCGGCAATGGCGGTGCGGGTGGCGCGGGAACGGGCGGCAGCGCGGCGAATGGCAGCTCGTCGACGATGGCTAGCAACGGCAGCTCGACCGCGGGCAACGGCGCGGTCGGTGCGACAGGCGGCATGGGCGGTGCAGGTGGCACAGGTGGTACCGGCAACGGCGGCGCCGGCGTCGGCGCCGCCGGCGGCACGGGCGGCGCGGGCGGAGCCAACGTCGTCGACGCGGGGACATTCAACATGTCCAACACGATGACGAGCGTCGGACAGACCGCGGCGGGCATCATGGTCGCCAACCAGAACAGCGGCATGGCGTCGTTCGTGCAGCAGGCCGTGACCGTACAGGCGAACCTGACTGTCGGACGTTGAAACGGCAGGTCGGTCCAGGTGAGTCGTGCGAATCGCCGCGGGGCGAAGCATGTCCCGCGGCGATCACGCCGACGACGCTCACAGCGCGTGTGGTCCGGGCGGACCCGCGCGGGGCCCAAGGAGACAGCCATGCGAATCCGCAACGCAGTTTCGATGGTGATATTGCCTGTGCTGCTGTCGGGCGTGATCGCCCGGGCGGCGACCGACGCGCCGCGCGACGCGGCCGTCGATGCAGCCGGCGCGGTTGCGTCGGGTGCCCTGCCTGCCGCGCTGGTCGGCCCGGCTGCGGTTGCGTCCGCGACCGGGGCCGGCGATGCACGGCCTGCCGGCGACACGGCAGCCGCGCGCGAAGCCGGCTTCGGGGTCGCGATGAGTGCCGACCAGCTCGACGCACACCGGGGCGGCGATGCGCTGATCGGCCAGAACACCCTGACCGGCACCGTTTCCGACAACGTCGCGAACCGGGTTTCGACAGGCTCGAATGCGATCGCCGACGGGTCGTTCGCGAATTCGAGCGGCTTGCCGACGGTCATCCAGAATACCGGCGCGAACGTGCTGATCCAGAACGCCACGGTTCTCAACGTGCATTTCGGGAACTGAGCCATGAAACGCTCCGCGACGGCGTGGATGGTGGCGCTCGCGTGCCTGTCATCCGTCCCGGCGGCGCGGGCGGACGAGATGACCGTGGTCGACCCGACGGGGGCCGGCTACGCGATGCACGTCACGAGTCTCAAGGAAGCGCGTTTCAAGCGAACCGTGAAGCAGCAGTACGACTTCAGTTGCGGGTCCGCCGCCGTCGCGACGCTGCTGACCTATCAATACGACTATCCGATGACCGAACAGACGGCCTTCGCGCAGATGTGGGAGAACGGCGATCAGAACAAGATTCGCCACCAGGGTTTCTCGCTGCTCGACATCCGGCGCTTTCTCGAAGCGCACGGCTTCATCGCGGATGGCTATGAACTGCCGCTTCAGACGCTCGCGAAGACGCACACGCCGGCGATCGTGCTGATTACCGAGCAGGGCTATCACCATTTCGTCGTCGTGAAAGGGCTGCGCGACGGGCGGGTGCTGGTCGGCGATCCGGCGACCGGCACGCGGCCGATGTCGCAGGCGAGTTTCGAGAAGAAATGGGAGGACCACGTGATCTTCGTGATCCACAACAAGCCGGAGCGCGCGGCGTTCAACGACCCGCGCGACTGGCGCGTCGCACCGAGTGCGCCGCTCTACACCGGGATCAATCGCGACGGCCTTTTCTATGTCGTGGTGCCCAAGCATGGCCCGAGCGACTTCTGAGGAATGCCATGAGATCAGCAAACGCAAGGTTGGCCGGCATCGCCGCGATGGCGTGCGGCGCGCTGGCTTCCACGGGCGCGATGGCGATGCAGGACGGACCGCCGGCCGCGACCGGCGCGTGTGCGGCGCAGGCGAATGGCGATGCGCCGGCGCTGACGTCCGATGGCGCGCAGGACGAGCGCAACTGGCCGGCAGGCGGTGCGCTCGCGCTCAGCGACGCGCGTCTCGACGCGATGCGCGGCGGCTTCGACATGCCGGATGGCCTGAAGGTGTCGTTCGGCGTGTCGCGCGTTGCGTTCGTGAACGGCAATCTGGTCGCGTCGACCAGCTTCAACATCCCGGACGTCAGCCGGATCACCGCGCAACAGGCGCAGGCGCTGGCGGCCGCGAACGCGGGCGCGTTGCTTCAGGTCGGCCCCGGCAACGCCGCACAGCCCGGCGCGCTGCCGGCGCTGACCGGCGCCGTGATCCAGAACACGCTGAACAATCAGCACCTCCAGACGCTGACGACGATCAACACGACCGTCAACACGCTGTCGTCGTTCAAGAACCTGAACGTCATGTCGACGATCAGCAACGCGCTGACCGGTGCGCTGCCGGGCAGGTGAGCGGGCGAGGCCCGAGAGCAACGCCCGGCGAGCGGCGCGCTCAGCTCAGAACGCGATCGGCATGCGCAGCGTCATCGCCACGTCCGGCGTGTCGCGCGTGAGGCCTGCGCCGATCGACAGGTTCAGCGTGGTTTTCGGCGACAGCCGGTACGAGTAGCCGATGAGCAGCGTGCCGAGAATCACGCGCACCGAACTCGGCACCGTCTGGCCGTTCTGTTTCGTCGGCAGCACGATGCTCTGGTCGTAGCCGAGACTCACCGACGCCTTCTCGTTCAGCGCGAGGCCCATGCCGATGTTGAACCCCCAGATGTCGCCGGGCTGCACGCTGCCGAGGAAATCCTTCTGTCCGTTGCGGATCGTCAGGCTCAGGTTGTCGCGGCCGAAACTGTGCAGGTAGCTGACGTTGCCGAAGAACACGACCGGGTCGGACGGAAAGAGCCACGTGAGGCCCGGCTGGATCGCGTAGAAACCGGAGCCGGTCGGCTGTTCGAGCGGCAGGCCGGTGCCGGTGGCATTGCCGACGCAGCGCGTGACGCAGTCGGTGACGACGTCGAAGGGGCTCTTGCCGGTGGCGGTCTTGAAGCGGAGCCAGCCGATGTAATAGAACTTGTCGGGGCCGCCGGTGTTGAACTGGTAGCGCAGCGTCATTTCGACGTCGCCGATGTTGTGGCCGTGGCTGTTGAACGCGTTGTCCTGCGCGGAACCGGTGAAGATCTCGCGGCTGACGGTATCGGTCGTCGAGTACACGTACGGAACGCGGATTTCGAATTCCACCCGGTTGGTGATCCCGTAGCGCGCCGCGACCGCGGCGGTCAGCACGGTCGTCTTGACTTCCCGCACGTCGATCAGGCCGATCAGCAAGGCCGGGATGATCGTGTAGCCGACGAGGGCGACGCGGTCAGACGACGAATAGCTGAACTGGAACGACGGCTCGATCACGAGCTTGTGCTTCGGCGTCAGCACGCCGGGCTGATCGAAGATCGGCGCAACCGGTGGTGGCGTGGTTTCCGGCACGGGGGCCTGGCCGACCGGTTGCGACGGAGGCGCGGCGGCCGCGGTGGCCGCGGTGGCCGATTGGGCATCGCCGACCGTGCCGCCTGCCGCGCCGGTGGTGTCGGTTGCGCCGCCGGTATCGGCCTGCTGCGCCGTGCCGCCCGTGTCGCCGGTGCCGGCGCCGCGCTTGTTCGCGAGCTCGCGGGTGTCCAGCGCGCGGCTCAGGCGGGTGAGATTCGTTTCTTCCTCGGCGAGCCTGCGCTTGAGCGCATCCAGCTCTTTCAGGTGGTGGTCGACTTCCTGGCGCAGCGCGGAGATGTTTTCCTGCGTCGACTGGGCGTCCAGCGACTGCGCCAGTACCTCGGCTTGAAACAGCAGCAGGCTGGCATAGGTGATGGCACGGACGTAGCGGAATGGCATGCGCTTCACGGTGCGTCTCCGAGTGCGAAATCGCCCGTCATACGGACCGCGCTGATTCGCGGGGGCTTTGCGGAAAACCGAATGCATGTTTCGCGCCTGTGCCGATCGCGGTATTCCCGGGTTCGTTCGATCCGCTGACCGACGATCGGGTCTCGCTGATCGAATCGATGGTGGACGAGTGGCGCAGGGCGTCGCTCGAGGCGATCGCGTGGCGGGGCGAGAGCGGCGGGAGGGGGCGCGCTTCCGCATGCCGTTTTTTGCACCGCCGCGCCGTTTTTTTGCACGACGTTTATCCGGTCTCGTCCAAGCTGGGGGTATGTCGAACAACCGAGACGGCTTCCATCTGCTCCATGACCTTGCTCCACCCCGTTCCCGTCTTCGATCTCGCCGGCTGCACGTCGGCGCACCGGGTCGCCCGGTCCGGGAACGCTGATTGCTCGTCGCATCACGTATCAGATTCAACGTCGTTGCGCCGGGCGCCGTGCTGTCCGTCGGCCGTACGCGGCGCCGGCACTCGACAGGGAGGATCCATGTACCTTACGGAAGTAGTGCCCACCGTACGTCCGGCAAACGGCCGCGCGCACGTGGCGACGCTGCCGTCGGGCACGCAGCTTGCCCGGCAGTTGCGGGTGACGGTGCGCACGGCAGACGTGCTGCTGCGCCAGGCGATCCGGTTGCCGGATCGCCATCAGTGGTCGGTCGACCTCGACCGCGTCGACGCGGCGGGCGGCCCGCTGGCCGTCTGGGATTCGCACGTGACGCTGCGCATCGCGAAGGCGTTCGCGCCGTCGGTCGATGCGAGCGCGCGCGCCGGCGATTCCGATCAGGTCGCGGTCGACATCCGGCTGTTGCTTCCGGAACAGGCGTATCTGGGCGAGCAGCATGTCGGCATCTTCGGCCGGCGGCACGGCAACCGGTTCGGCGCGACGCTGTCGGTGACGGCCGGATCGCAGTGGGGCGGCCGGCGCAACGAATGCATTCCGCCGACCGGTCGGCACGTGCACGGCGGCACGCTGGAAGCGCTCGTCGATACGGTGGCGGGTATCGTCAACGCGGCGTTGCTCGCGGCTGGCCATCCGCACCCGCGCGGTTCGTGACGACGCAGGCGGCGCGCGCCCGACCGTGGTTCAAGCGTCGCCGGTCTGGCCGGTTTGCCGCTGCAGGTCTTCCATCAGCTGCTCCGCCATGAAGTCGCACGGCGGGCGCTTCGATTTCGTGCTGCGCGCGAGGATCAGCTCGAGCGGCGGCAAATCGGGCAGCCCGTGCGAGCGGCCGAGCATCGACAGTTGCGCGGGAATCGCGCAGCGCGCGAGCGGCGCGACCGCGAGGCCGGCCTCGACCATGCTGAGCAGCCCGAGCAGGCTCGGGCTTTCGTAGGAAGTGCGGAACGGCAGCTTCGCGCGTTCGAGGCTGCGGATCGCGTTCTCGCGCGCGACGCTGCCCGGCATGAACACCGCGATCGGCAGCGGCCGTTCTTCCCACACGCGCGGCCCGTTCGTCATCGCGGCCCACGCCATCGGCTCGTGGCGGATGAAGTCGCCCGACAGTCCCTTGATGCGCGTGCCGCACACGAGATCGACGGTGCCCTCCTTCAAGAGCGGCGCGAGCGCGCTGCTCGGCAGCCCCATCACCTGGATCTCGACCTTCGGGTAGGTCGCCGAAAACTTCTTCAGGACCGACGGCAGCAGCGACGACGCATAGTCGTCCGGCACGCCGATCACGACCTTGCCGGTCACTTCCGGCCGCACCACGGCCGCCCACGCCTCGTCGCGCAGCGCCAGCATTCGTCTGGCGAATCCCAGCAGCACCTCGCCTTCGCGCGTCAGCACGATGCTGCGCGGCTTGCGCACGAACAGCGGCCGCCCGATCGCGTCCTCGAGGCTCTTGATCTGCATGCTCACGGCCGATTGCGAGCGGTTTACCGCTTCGGCGGCGCGGGTCATGTTGCCGGTTTCCGCGACGGCGACGACGGTGGCCAGCACGTCGTGGTCGAGCATCTTCATCGGTATCAGGAAAACTGAACGTAACGATCAGCATTATGCGTTTTTATTGTCGCTGTGTGTCTGCCATAGTGGCATCGAGCCTGCCGTAGCGTTCGATGCGGCGCGGCCATCACGCCGGCGCGCCGGCACGCAGCGTTGAACAGGGAAGAGTGGTGTACCGATGATGGATCATCCGTTGCGCGCCGCACTGGCCGCGGAATTGCATGCCCGGCCGTTCCTGCGGCTCGCCGAAGCCGTGTCGCTCACGCACTACGCGATCTACGCGGACGGCCAGCCCGACATCCACGAAACGCTGCTGCATGCGCTGTGCCGCGACACCGGCATTGACGCGCCGCAGGACGGCGCGACCCACTACGCGGTGCAGTCGCCGTGCGGCTGGCACCTGAAGTGGGAACGCCACACCGAATTCTCGACCTTCACGTTCGTCGCGCCGCGTCGCGACACCGGCTATTTCGACGATCTCGCGATCGAAGGGATCCCGGCCGCATGGTTCGCGCGGCTCGCGGGCATCCGCTTCGTCGCGGTGCGCATGGAATTGCTGTCGGGCGACGCCGCGCGGCTTGTATGCGGCGACCTGCGCCGCTGGATCGACGGGCCCGCGCTCGTCGGCAGCAGCGTGCTCGGCGGCGGCAAGGTGTTCTGCGACTGGCACGTGCGCGACGACGGCTTCATGCGCTTTCTCGTCGTCGACGAGGATTTCCGCGAGGAGCAGGGCGGCCGCCTGCTGCAGCGCCTGTATGAAATCGAGACCTACCGGATGATGGCGCTGCTCGCGTTGCCGGTCGCGCGGCGGATGAGCCGCGAACTCGACGAGATCCACGCGGCGCTGCATGCGCTGATGCAGCGGATGGACGCGAGCGGCGCCGAAGGCGACGACGCGGCCCTGCTCGTGAAGCTCACGCATCTCGCGGTGCGGGTCGAAGCGCTGTCGGGGTCCGGCGGCCGCTTCAGCGCGTCGCGTGCATACGAAAAGCTCGTGCTGGCACGCATCCAGGAACTGCGCGAGGAGCGCATCGAAGGGATGCCGACGATCGCGGAATTCATGGAGCGGCGCTTCGCGCCGGCGATGGAAACCTGCCGCAGCGTGTGGGCGCGTCACGAGCAGATCGCCGCGCGGATCGCGCGCGCGGTCGACCTGCTGCGCACGCGCGTGAATCTCGCGCAGGAAAAGGACGTCACCCGTTTGCTGGCCGGCATGGAGCGCACCGCGCGCAATCAACTGCATCTGCAGCACGCGGTCGAGGGGCTGTCGGTGGCGGCCATTTCGTACTACGTGCTGTCGCTGGCGACCGCGGCGTTCAAGGCGCTGCACGTGATGAACCTGCCGGTCGATCCCGAACTGGCGGAAGGCCTGCTGATCGCGCCGGTGGTGTTCGCGGTGATTCACATCACGCGGCGCACGCGCGCGCAGCTCGCGCGCTCGGAGGCCGCGCATGACGGTGCGCCCGTGCAGGTGGCGGCGTTGAAACAGGCACATTGAATTAGAACATCAACGACATATCACAAGGAGTGGAGATGACTTTTACGCAAACGCAACCCGAGTTTTTCACTGGCCTCGACGCATTCGACGAACCGGTGTGGGATCAGGCCGGCGCGCCGGAAGAGGCGCACGTGACGTCGTATCAGGCCGTGCTGCAGGAGCCGATGACGTCGCTCGTCGGCAGCACGATCGATCGGCCGGATGTCGCGGCGGTGGCGATTCTCGGGTACAACTGACTGGCCACGCCGTTCATCACGGCGGTGGCGATCGGCGTGATCGTCATCAACCTGATGATGATCGCGCGCGTGCGGCGTCGAGTGGCCGACATGACGGTGGCGTTCGCGGCGGCCTGAGCGGGGCCATGTGTGACGAAACGGCGGGTGCGCAATGCGTCCGCCGTTTTCCCTCAGCTGACCGACTCCGAACAGCCCGCCGCTTTGAGCGCGCCCGCCTGACATCGCCGCCCCGACGCCGTCCACGCGAATCCGGAGGCATACCGTGACGACCCCGCTCGATCAATACGCCAGACAGTACGTGCGATTCGAAGACGAACGCACGCGGCCCGTCCGCGACCTATTGGCCGCGGTGCCCGACACGCCGATCCGTACCGCGATCGACATCGGCTGCGGGCCCGGCAATTCCACCGAGGCGCTGATCGCGCGCGCACCGGACGCGACGGTGCGTGGCATCGACGCGTCGCCGGACATGATCGCGGCCGCGCGCAAGCGCCTGCCCGCGTTGCGCTTCGATCTCGCGGATGTTTCCACGTGGGACGATCCGGGTGGCTATGACCTGATCCTGTCGAACGCGGTGCTGCAATGGGTGCCCGCGCACGACACGCTGTTTCCGGCACTCGTCGGCCGGCTCGCGCCGGGCGGCCATCTCGCGGTGCAGATGCCCGACAACCTCGACGAGCCCGCCCATCGGTTGATGCGCGAAGTCGCCGCGGCCGGGCCGTGGGCGGACAAGCTGAAGAATGCGGCGCGCACCGAGCGGTTCGACGCACGGTACTACTACGCGCTGCTGTCACCGTCGTGTTCGCGGGTGGATGTATGGCGCACGACTTACTACCATCCGCTGAGCGGCGGCGCCGATGCGGTCGTCGAATGGTTCAAGGGCAGCGCGCTGCGGCCGTTCCTCGCGGCGCTGGACGACAGCGAACGCGACGTATTCGTCGCGCGCTATCGCGATGCGCTTGCGGGTCCGAGCGGCTATCCGCTGCTCGACGACGGCACCGTGCTGCTGCCGTTCCCGCGCCTGTTCATCGTCGCGACGCGGAAGTAACGCAAAGGCAAGGTAGGAGCAGCCGAGGCGGCGGGCAGTCGCCGATCAGGGCAGCGGCCGCATCGATTCGGGATCGACCGTCCGGCTCTTCGCGGTCTGCCCGTCGCGCAGATCCTTGTACCAGAAGAGGGCGACTTCCCCGTCGTTCGCGCCGTCGGCGTACAGGAAGCGGTCGTGGCCGCCCACGACGAAGCCCGACCGCGCGTACGTGCAGCAGGCCGCGACATTGTTCGCCTGCGTTTCCAGCCGCATGAAGCCGAACCCGCGGCTGCGCGCCCACGCTTCCGCGGCCGCCAGCAGGAACTGGCCGATCCCTTGCCGCCGGCAACTGCGGTCGACCGCGAGTTCCGCGATCTCGGCCATCCCGTTCCAGCTTTCGGTGATCGCGACGAATCCCGCGAGGCGCCCGCCCGCGCTCGCGCGGAACAGCGCGGTGCCGCCGGATGCCTCGCGCGCCCAGCCGGCCGGGTCGAAGCCGTAGTCCTTGCGCCGCACGGGCAGCGCGCGCAAGTCGAGCAGATCCTGGTACGGCGCATTCAGCTCCCACGCGATCTCGAACGAAAAGTCGCATCCGTTCAGTTCGTCGGCGGGCAGATCGACCGCCTGTTCGATGCTGATGTGCTCGGCTCGGTCCATGTGTCGGTGTCCTGTCTTCAGCGGGATAGCCTGGTCTTCCCCCCGGGGCGAGCACCGCCGCCTTGCGGCGAGCCGGATCGCGCCCGTTCCTGTTCTTGAATTGCTGCGCTCGCACAATGCCTTCCCCCCCGCGGCGCCGTTCAACGCACGATTATGCGGGATATCGGCGCGGCCGCTGGGGCGCTTGGGCTGGCGCTGCGAGATCGCCGATCCCTGCGGTGCTCGCCGCCGGCATCCGGCCGGGCACAAGAGCATCAGGAAGGTCATCGGGAACATCGTGCCGTCCTGATGCGAGGCGCCACATCGCGCCGCCGCCCGATTGCTCGCGAACCCCAGGTGTGCCGCTTCGCGGTTCGACTATGCTGAATTGACTGCGGCCGCAACTCCGCGCCGCGACTCGGCGAACCGGCGATGACGGGAGGGCGCGATGAGCGAGCAAAGCAACGTTCAACTGGTGCAGCAGGCATATGCGGCGTTCGGCAGGGCCGATATCGACGGCGTGCTGCAGACGCTGTCCGACAGTGTCGACTGGTTCATCCCGGGGCCGGCCGACGTCGTCCCGTTCGTCGGCAGACGACATGGGCCGCAGGAGGTCGCGGCATTCTTCGCGGCGCTTGCATCGGCGCAGACCGCGGAACGGTTCGAGCCGCTCGATTTCATTGCCAGCGGCAACCGGGTCGTCGTGCTCGGCACGCAGCGCTGGCATGTCCACTCGACCGGGCGCACTTACGAGGACGATTGGGTGCACCTGATGACGATCGAAGGCGGGAAGATCGCGACGTTTGTCGAGTATCACGATACCGAGGCCGAAGCGGCTGCACATCGACGGTGACGGTGCCGCCAACGGCCTGACCGGCCGCCCTGGTCATTCGATCGCGCGCATCGCGTGGCGCAGTTCCTGGTAGCTGCGCAGGCCTGTCACGCCCAGTTCGCGGCCGATCCCGCTGAGCCCGAAGCCGCCCCAGCACACATGCGGGTAGATGAGCTGCGGCGCATTGATCCACACGAGCCCGGCGCGCACGCGCGCCTGGAACTGCTTCGCGACTTCCGCGTCGCGCGTCACGACGGTCGCCACGAGCCCGTAGCGCGTGTCGTTCGCGAGCGCGATCGCCTCGTCGTCGGTGCGGAACGACTTCACGCACGCGACCGGGCCGAACACCTCGTCGGTCCACAGCAGGTTGTCCACGGCCGGTTCCGCGACCACGACGGGCGCCATGAAGAAGCCGTTGCCGCCGGCCTTGGCGATGCGCCCGCTGAACGCGACGCGCGCGCCGGCCGCGATGCCTTGCGCGAGCATCGCCTCGACGCGCGTGCGCTGCGCGGCCGAGATCATCGGCCCCATCGCGACCTGTTCGGTGGCGGGCGGCGCGACGACGAGCGCGCGCACGGCCGTCTCGAACGCGGCCATGAAGCGGCGATAGAGGTTGTCGTGCACGAGGATGCGCGCGGTGGCCGAGCACATCTGGCCCGCGTTCGTGAACGCGCCGGCCACGGCCAGCGACACCGCGACGTCGAGATCGGCGTCGTCGCGCACGATCAGCGACGACTTGCCGCCGAGTTCGAGCGTCACGCGCTTCATGTCCTCGGCCGCGGCCTGCATGACCTTGCGCCCGGCGGCCGTGCTGCCGGTAAACGAGATCTTGTCGATCTGCGGATGCGCGGTCAGCGCCGCGCCGACTTCGGCACCGCCGTTCACGACGTTGACGACCCCATCCGGCACGCCGGCTTCGGCGATCAGGTCGAACAGCGCGTGCTCCGTCGGCGACGTCAGTTCAGACGGCTTCATCACGACCGTGCAACCGGCCGCGAGTGCGGGCGCGAGCTTCCACGCGGTCGTGACCATCGGGAAGTTCCACGGCATGATCAGCGCGGCGACGCCGACCGCGTCGTGGAAGCGTTCGGCAGCGACGGCGTCGCTCGGCAGCGCGACCGGCTCGGCCGCGAACAGCGCCGGGTTCTCGCACAGCTGCGCGTAATACGCGAACGTCGCGGCGACGTCGCCGACGTCGGCGTCGGCCTCGAACGGCGGCTTGCCGCTCACCTGCATCTGCAGCGCGGCGAGGCGCGCGCGGTTGGCTTCGACGCGCTCGGCGATCTTCGCGAGCAGGCGGCCGCGCCCGGCGGGCGGCGTGTCGCGCCAGCCGGCGAACGCATCGCGCGCGGCGCGGACCGCGGTGTCGACGTGCGCGGCGCTCGCGAGTTCCTGCCAGCCGATCGTCTCGCCGGTCGACGCGTTGAAGATCGGCGCGCCGGCTTCATCGGAATGCGTGCGCACGGGCTGGCCGGCGATGCGCGCGGCGGGCAGCACGATGGTCGCGGCGGAAGGGGAAAGCTCAGCGGTGGACATGAACGTTTTCCTGTCGATCGAATTAGCGGTAGGCGACGCCCGGCATCACGCAGAGCATCTCGAACGCGAGGTTCGCGCCGACGAGCGCGGTGGTGCCGGTCGGATCGTACGGCGGCGACACTTCGACGAGATCCGCGCCGACGATGTTCAGCCCCTTCATCCCGCGAATGATCTCGAGACCCTGCTGCACCGACAGGCCGCCGATTTCCGGCGTGCCGGTGCCGGGCGCGAACGACGGATCGAGACCGTCGATGTCGAAGCTGAGATACACCGGCGTGTCGCCGATGCGTTCGCGCACCTGCGCCATCAGCGGCGCGAGCGACGTGTTCCAGCATTCCTCCGCCTGCACGACCGTGAAGCCCTGCTGGCGGCACCAGTCGAAATCGTCCGCGTGGTAGCCGGTGCCGCGCAGGCCGATCTGCGTGACCTTGTCGCATTGCAGCAGGCCGTCTTCCACCGCGCGGCGGAACGGCGTGCCGTGCGCAATCTTCTCGCCGAACATCGTGTCGTTCACGTCCGCGTGCGCGTCGACGTGCACCACGGCGACCTTGCCGTATTTCTTGTGCAGCGCGCGCAGGATCGGCCACGCGATCGTGTGGTCGCCGCCGAGCGTGATCGGCCGGCAGCCGTTCGCGACGATCTCGTCATACGCTTCCTCGATGCGGCGCACCGAATCCTTCAGGTCGTAAGGGTTGGTCGCGACGTCGCCGATGTCGGCGACCTGCAGCGAATCGAACGGCGCGGCGCGCGTCGCCATGTTGTACGGGCGCAGCAGCACGGATTCGGTCCGGATCTGGCGCGGGCCGAAGCGCGAACCCGAGCGGTTCGACGTGCCGAGGTCGAGCGGCACGCCGACGAAGCACACGTCGAGGCCGTCGGTCGTGTCGGCCTGCGGCAGGCGCATCATCGTGGCGATGCCGCCAAAGCGCGGCATCTCGTTGCCGCCCATCGGTTGGTTCAGTTCGCGGTGCATGGGGCCGTCTCCTCTTTCCGGTGAAAAACGATCGGCCGATGGTAGAGGAGAACGCGGGCGGGAAGATCTTGAAGTCGCAACGTTTACATCGACGGGTCTCGATGCGAGTGGCGCCGCCGCATCGACGCGGCGCAACCGCCAGCGGGGGCGGTCAGCGACCGATCAGGTCAGCTGGCGATCGCGGGCGGCGCATCGTCGTCTTCATGCACCGTGGCGGAAGGAAACGCCGGTATGGCCGAACCCCATGCGGCGAGCTCGCGCTTCGTGCGCACGCCGAGCTTCGCGAACGCGCGCTTCACGTACGACTCGGCCGACGCGACGCGCACGCCGAGGATGTCGGCGGTTTCCGGCACGGTCTTGCCGGAGATCAGGTGCTTGCAGGTTTCGTATTCGCGCTTCGACAGCTTCACGCCGTCGGCCGCGAGCCGCGCATCGAACTGCGCGAGCGGATGCACGTCGGGCGTCGGGTGCGCGACGCGCCGCGCGGCGGTGGTCGACGCGTGCAGCTCGAGCAGCGGGAACAGCACGTCGCTGATGCTGCGAAAGCGGTTCATCTCGGCGAGCGTGAACGGCGGGCGGTCGCGGCCGCGTTCCAGCGCGATCGAATGCTGCGCGTAGCGGGTGCCGCGCGCGAGCACGCATTCGTGGCCGATATGCACGTCGTCGAACAACCGCTGGCGGAATTCGCCGGGCGGGATCGCCGCGATGTCGCGCACGACCAGCATCGTGCCCGTCTTGCCGCGCAGCCCCGCGAACAGCGGGTCGCTGTCGAGAAAGCGCTCGTAGTAGAGCGTCATCACGTCGGAGATTTCGGCGGTCTCGGTGCCGATGCCGCTGCTGCCGATCCATTCGCATCGGTAGCCGGTGGGCATCGAGCCGTCGACGCGCGAGCGTTCGACGTGCGCGACGTCGAGCGGCACCACGTCGTTCAGCAGTTGCGTGAGGCGCGGCACGAAGTGCGGCGTGCCGACCGTCTCGATCAGCTCGCCCAGCGCCTTGAACGACACGTTGAAGCGGTCGGTGTCGCGGTGGAAGGGGTTCACGTTGAGCAGCATGCGGTTCCCCGGGTGAAAAGCGGGCGCGATTCTAGCGGTTGCGGCCCAAAACGTCTTTAGGGGGAAATACCGGCAGGTGTCCTGTCGACCTGTTTGCCCCGGAAAACGCAGCTTGTCCCCCCCGAAGGGGGGCATACCGGGGCAGTGTAAATGAGTAACTTTGTCTCTGCTTTTTTCAATCGAGAGACGAAAGATTCAAATGACCAAACTGATCAAGGACATCCTGCCGCTGGGCGCGGGCATTGGCGAATTCACGAAGCTCGACTTCGGGATGGACGAAAGCGACTGGCGGGCGGCCGAAGGCAAGAGCGGCAGCTACCTCGTCGGCTGGTGGGAAGGCAAGGTCGGCTCGGTCGAGTTCCCGGAAACGGCGGCGGACGAGGCGGTATGGCTCGTCGAGGGCCGGATCGCACTGACCGACGTCGAAGGCAACCGCAAGGAGTTCACGCCGGGCCAGGGCTACCTGTTGCCGGCCGGCTTCGCGGGCCGCTGGGAGACGCTCGAGGACGCGAAGAAGTTCTACGTGCTCCTCGAAAAGTCGTGATGCAAGCCGCGATCACGCGGGATGGCCGGGATCATGGAAATGGAAGTCAACAAAGCAACACAAGCCGCACCGGCTCACGCGCACGCCGCGCGTCACGCGCCGGTCGCACTGAGCGCCGCCGAGGCGCTCGCGAACACGAAGCTGTTCCCGTACTGGCTCGACAACCCGGCCGCGCCGACCGCCGAGCCGGAACTCGTCGGCGACGTGACGGCCGACCTGCTGATCGTCGGCGGCGGCTTCACCGGGCTGTGGGCGGCCGTGCAGGCGAAGGAACAGATGCCGCACCTGAACGTGGTGCTGATCGAGGCCGGCAAGGTCGCGCACGGCGCATCGGGCCGCGCGGGCGGGATCATCTCGACGTCGGTGATGCACGGGCTGCCGAATGCGGTGCGCGTATTTCCGAACGACATCGCGCAGCTCGAGGCATTCGGCCACCACAACCTCGACGGCTTCGAGGCTACGCTGAAGCGCTACGACATCGACGCCGACATCGAGTGGAACGGCGAGATGACGGTGGCGGTCGACCCCGAGCACATCGCACACCTGAAGGGTGACTACGACCTGCATCGCGAATACGGGCACGACGTCGTGCTGCTGAACCGCGAGGAAACGCTCGAGCAGCTGAACTCGCCGCTGTTCGCGGGCGCGCTGTGGTCGCGCAACCGCAGCGGCATCGTGCATCCGGCGAAGCTCGCGTGGGGGCTCAAGCGCGCGGCGCTGCAACTCGGCGTGAAGCTGTACGAGCATACGCCGCTCACGACCGTGGCCGACGAAGGCAGCACCGTGTACGTGAAGACGCCGAAGGGCAGCGTGCGTGCGCCGCGTGTCGTGTTCGGTAGCGGCACGGCGAAGGTCGGCATTCCCGACATCAACCGCCGCGTGATGCAGGTGCGCGACCACGTGCTCGCGACCGAGCCGCTCACCGACGAACAACTCGCGCGGATCGGCTGGAAGAATCGCCAGGGCGTGTACGACACACGTACGCAGCTCAACTATTTCCGGCTGACGAAGCACAACACCATCATCTTCGGCGGGCTGGTCAGCTATCACTTCGACGGCGACCCGGAACCGCATCAGGACGGCCAGCGCGAAACCTACACCCGGCTCGCGGAGGCGTTCTACCGCACGTTTCCGCAGCTGAGCGACGTGCGCTTCTCGCACGCGTGGGGCGGGCCGATCGACTACTGTTCGCGCGGCTCGGTGTTCGCGAAGCGCTACCTCGGCGACAAGGCCGTGTTCGTCGCCGGCTACACCGGCTTCGGCGTCGCGGCGAGCCGGTTCGGCGCGTTCATGGGGCTGAACATCCTGTTCGATCGCGACAGCCCGGAGCGCAAGCTCGACATCGCGAACCAGAGCCCGAGCTACATCCCGCCCGAGCCGATGCGCTGGCTCGCCGCGAAGATCACGTTCCATGCGTTCGACGGCGCGGATGCCGAAGGCGGCTGGAAGCGTGCGTGGATCAACGGGATCAAGGCGATGGGCTTCCCGATGTAGGCGTCGCGCGGCGTTTGCGAGCGACGAGCAGGGCGTGCGCCGTTGCCGATGACGGTGCGCGTCCGGCAATTCATCGGCACAGATGGCTGGCGTCGCGCCGGCCCGACAACGCGCTCACGCGCAGCGGCTTGAAGCATGTTTTCGAATACCACCGATCTCGATCTCCGGCTCATCCGGGTCTTTCTGGCCGTCGTCGACGCGCGCGGCATCACGGCCGCCGAGGCGTCGCTCGGCGTGCGGCAGTCGACGATCAGCACGCAGCTCTCGGCGCTGGAAGCGCGCGTCGGCTTCAAGCTGTGCGATCGCGGCCGCGGCGGCTTTCGGCTGACGTCGAAGGGCGAACGCTTCGCGGCCACCGCGCGCACGCTGGTCGCGGCGACCTCCGAGTTCGTCGCGCGCGTGCGCGACATCGACCGCAAGCTGGTCGGCACGCTGTCGATCGGCCTGATCGGGCAGGCGCCGCTCGTCGAGAATGCGCGCGTCGCCGACGCGATCGGCGCATTCCGCAAGCGCGACCAGGCCGTCACGTTCTCGATGAAGGTCGCATCGCCGCAGGAACTCGAGGAACGCCTCGTCAACAACCAGCTCGATCTCGCGATCGGCTATTTCTGGCATCGTGTGCCGGGGCTGGACTACACGCCGTTGTTTACCGAGGAGCAGGTGATCTACTGCGGGCGCGGGCATCCGCTGTTTCATGCGTCGCGACCGGTGTCGGCCGACGACCTGGAAGCGCACGACTGGGTGTGGCGCACCTATCCGGTGCCGGAGGAGCAGTATCCGCTGCCGGAGCGCCGCGTGACCGCGAGCGCGGACAGCATCGAGGCCGCGACGATCCTGATCCTGTCGGGCGGCCATCTCGGCTACCTGCCCGCGCATTACGCGGAGCCGTTCGAGCAACGCGGGCTCGTGAAGGCCGTCGGCCGCGCGACGTTCAGCTTCGACGTGCCGCTGCATCTCGCGATGAAGCGCAGCGCGAGCGAGAAGCCGATCGTCGCCGCGTTCCGCGAGGATCTGCTGCGTGCGTTCAACGTCAACGCGATCGCATTGGCCGCGTAGCGCGTCGACTGACGGGATGTTGGGTCGTCAGTATGTGGAAAAGCGCGGTGAGCGCGTGGTGAGCCGGATCGCCGCGTTGCGGTTCGGCTGCCGGTCGCTTCCTTCGCACTGACCCAACCCGGCGCGCTACCGACGCGCGGATTGCAATACGCCACGTTCAGTCACTGGAGCGGGGCAGGAAACGCATGTCGGTTGAGCGACAGTGGATGCGGCCGGCCTATGCGCTCGCACTCTCGTCGCGATACCCGTCCTTGCCGTCGAAGATTTCCTTCAGCGCGGCGCGCAGCGCGACGGGATCGTGTTCGCCGGGCGCGAGATGGATCACGTAGTGCCTATTGCCGTCGAGCCTCGCGGCGGTGCGTTCATCCAGTTCGACGTCGAGTGTGTCGCCCGTGAGGCGCACCGTCAGGTCCTTCACGTGCGCGGTGAGCTGGTCGAGCACCATCACCTCGATCGTCGTTTCCTCCGGAAAGCGCAGCAGCGAGAAGCAATAGTTCTGCTCCGCGTCGTGGCAATAGATGTTCGCGCAGCTTTCGTCGTCGTCGATATCGGACGTGGCGGCGCCGACGGTAGCGTGTAGTTCCATGATGTTTCTCTCGATGTGGGGTTATCGGGCCAGCGCGGTGTCCGCTTCGACCTCGCAGTGCGTATCGCGCGCCTTCAGCCACAGCCCGAATTCGCGCATGACCTCGACGACGGGCCGCAGCCGGTCGCCGTCCGCGGTCAGATCGTACTCGACGCGCACCGGCACTTCCGGATACACGGTGCGCCGCACGAAGCCGGCATCCTCGAGCGCGCGCAGATCGAGCGTCAGCATCCGCTGCGAGATGCCCGGCATGTCGCGGCGCAGGTCGCTGAAGCGCTTCGGCCCGTCGAGCAGGTACGACACGAGCAGCAGCCGCCAGCGACCGCCGAGCATGCGCATCGCTTCTTCCACGGAACATCCTGTTGCACTCGTTTTCATGACTGCTGACCCTGGTCGGTAACTTTTTTGTGGCTATGGCACAAACGACTGCCGTCTTCTCATCGTCGCGTCGATGCGAGATATTAGCGCCCGCGTCGCGGCGAATCGAGAGTCGAACCCACCAACCAAGGACACGCATGAAGCTCTATCACGCTCCCGGCAGCTGTTCGCAGGCAATCCGCATCGTGCTGCGCGAAGCGGACATCGATGCGCAGATCGTCACGGTCGATGCGCGCAAGCATCGAATCGACGATGGCCGCGACTACTACGACGTCAACGAACTCGGCTACGTGCCGCTGCTCGAACTCGACGACGGCACGACGCTGCGCGAAGGACCGGTGATCGCGCAGTATCTCGCGGACCGGCGCCCGGAAGCGGGGCTCGCGCCCGCGTACGGCACGCTCGCCCGCTACCGGCTGATGGAATGGCTGAGTTTCCTCGGCACCGAAATCCACAAGGGTTTCATTCCGCTGCTGTACGCGGTGCAGGCGGGCAAATACGTCGACCCGGTGCGGCAGAAGCTCGACAGCCGCTTCGCGTGGATCGACCGGCAGCTCGACGGCAATACGTACTTGACGGGCGACAGGTTCACGATCGCCGATGCGTACTTGTTCGCGCTTACGGGCTGGGGCAAGGCCGAATGGATGCGCTCGGTGTACAACGCGGAGATCGACCTGAGCCGGCATGCGAACCTGCGTGCGTGGTACGAGCGGGTTCGGGCGCGGCCGGCCGTGCAGCAGGTGCTGGCGGCGGACGGCCTGATCCGTTAGCGCGTGCGGGCGGCTCCGGAGACGGTACGAAACCGTACATTTCACCCCGCCACGCCACAAACCGCCGCGCTATAATCGCCGCCATGAAACTGTTTCGGACCTTCATCCTGCTGCTGCTGTGCGCGGTGCTGCCCCTCAGTGGGCTGGCAGCCAGCGGCCTGACCGGTGAATGTCCGATGCAGCAAACGATGTCGATGGAGGCGGACGCGGGCATGACCCTGTCCGCCGACATGAGCGGCTGCGATTCGATGAAGGCATCGCCCACCGGTCACGCGAAGGCCAAGGCGAAAGGCATGGCCTGCAAGGCGACGGCACAGTGTCAGTTCGGCAGTCTCTATCACCCGGCCGCACGCACCGACGTCAGCCGCCCCGCTGCATTCGCCAGCACGATCTTCTTCCACTACACGCAGTCCGTTCCGATCCGCGACCCGAACGGGTTGTGGCGCCCACCCCGCATCAGCTGATCCCGATCTGACCGGTTCACCGCCCAGGCGGTGAGGTTCGTCCTGTGCTCAGGACGTGGAATCCATTTGGGTTCCGACTTGGGGTTACACCATGTCATTCGATTTCTGCACGCCGCGCAGGCGGCGTGCGTGTCGGCGCGCGCCCATGCTCGGGGCGGCGCTACTGGTTGCGGGCGCCGCTCACGCGCAGCTGGCGCCCGTCACGCTGGACGCCGCGCTGCACTCCGCCACCGATCGTTCCGCATCGATGCAGGCCGCGCAGGCGTCGGTGCGCGCCAGTTCGGAGGCGGCCGTCAAGGCGGGCCAGTTGCCTGACCCGATGCTCAAGGCCGGCATCGACAACCTGCCGGTCAACGGGGGGCAGCGCTTCACCGTCGGCCAGGACTTCATGACGATGCGCCGCATCGGCATCGAGCAGGAATGGGTATCGGGCGACAAGCGGCGCTTGCGCTCGGCGCTCGCCAACGAACAGGTCGGGCGCGAACGCGCCGGCTATCTCGCGCAGCTCGCCGGCGTGCGTCAGCAGACCGCCGCGGCGTGGCTGAACGCCATCTACGCGAAGCAGGCGCTTGCGCTCCAGCAGGCGCTGCTCGATCACATGAACCATGAACTCGACGCGACGAAGGCGTCGTATCGCGGCGCGAAGGCAAGCGCGGGCGACGTCGTCCAGGCGCGGGCCATGCTTGCTCAGACGCAGGACCAGTTGCTGAAGGCGCAACAGGTCTACCAGACCGCGCTCATCGCGTTGTCGCGCTGGACCGCCGCGCCTGTCGAGGACGTCACGGGAACGCCGCCGGCGGCGGAATCGTTCGTGTCGTCGTTGCCGCCGGACGAATTGCGGCTGGCGCAACCGGCGCTCATCACCGCGGCGGACGACATCGCGGTCGCCGAAGCCGATACCGCGGTGGCGAACAGCGAGCGCAGCCCGAACTGGACGTGGGAAGTCGCGTACCAGCAGCGGGGCGGCGCGTACTCGAACATGGTGTCCGTCGGCGTCACGATCCCGCTGCCGCTCAACCGCAAGAACCGGCAGAACCGCGACGTCGCCGAGAAGGCCGCGCTCGCGACGAAAGCGCGCCTGATGTACGAGGACACGCTGCGCCAGGTGCAGGCCGATATCCGCATGCAGTCCGCGACGCTCGCGAGCGGCCGCGCACGCATCGCGAACCTGGGCGACGCGCTGCTGCCGGCCGCGGAGCAGCGCGTGCAACTGGCCAACGCCGCGTACCGGGCCGGCACGGGTTCGCTCGCCGACACGTTCGCCGCGCGCCGCGCGCAACTCGATGCGCAGCTGCAGGTGCTCGATCTCCGGCGCGAGGTCTCGCAGACCTGGGCCCAGCTCGAATACCAGGTCGTGCCGTCGACGCTGGCGGCCGCGCAATGAAGGAGAACGACATGACGAAGCAAACATTGGCCCGTGCCGCGCTGCTGGCGTTCGCCGCCGCGGCGCTGCTCGGCGCGGGCTATGTCGCGGGCGCACGCCATGCGGCAAGCGTCGCGCCGGAAGCCGCCGCGGCATCGCCCGGCAAGCCCGACCCGACGACCGGACGCAAGGTGCTGTACTGGCACGATCCGATGGTGCCGAACCAGCACTTCGACAAGCCGGGCAAGTCGCCCTTCATGGACATGCAGTTGCAACCGGTCTATGCGGACGAAGGCGGCGGCACGTCAGGCATCCGGATCGAGCCCGGCCTGCAGCAGAACCTCGGCATCCGCTACGCGACCGTCCGGCGCCAGGAAACGGCCGGCGGATTCGACGCGGTCGGCACCACGCAATTCGATGAGGCGCGCACGGATGTCGTGCAGTCGCGCGTGACGGGCTACATCGATCGCCTGTACGCGCGGGCGCCGATGCAGCGCATCGACAAGGGCGCGCCGATCGCGTCGCTGTACGTGCCCGACTGGCTCGCGCCGCAGGAGGAATATCTCGCGCTGAAGCGCGGCGGGATGGACGGCAATCTGCTCGAGGCGTCGCGTGCGCGCATGCGCGCGCTGTCGATTCCGGACGGCATGATCGCGAGCCTCGATCGCACCGGCCGCGTGCAGACGCACGTCGTGCTGTCCGCGCCGGAAACCGGCGTCGTCAGCGAGCTGAACGTGCGTGACGGCGCGATGGTCGCGCCGGGGCAGACGCTGGCCAGGATCTCGGGGCTGTCGACGCTGTGGCTGATCGTCGAGATTCCCGAGACGCTGGCGTTGACCGTGCAGCCGGGGATGCCGGTCGACGCGACGTTCGCGGGCGATCCGTCGCGGCACGTCACGGGGCGCATCCGCGAGATCCTGCCGGGCATCAGCACGAGCAGCCGCACGCTGCAGGCGCGGCTGGAGATCGACAATGCGTCGCTGAAGCTGACGCCCGGCATGCTGATGCGCGTGCGCGTCGCCGGGCCGAAGGCGGTGCCGCGCCTGCTCGTGCCGTCGGAGGCGGTGATTGCAACCGGCAAGCGCACGATCGTCATCGTGAAGCGCGGCGACGGCGGTCTTCAGCCGGCGACGGTGACGGTGGGCAACGACGTCGGCGGCGATACGGAAGTGCTCGACGGGTTGAGCGAAGGCGATACGGTCGTCGCATCGGGGCAGTTCCTGATCGATTCCGAAGCGAGCCTCAAGTCCGTGCTGCCGCGACTGGCAAGCAGCGCCGGCGCGAGCGGGGCGGTGCCCGTGTCGGCACCGAAGGCGGCGGCGCCGACCTACGAGACCACCGGCAAGGTCGAGAGCGTCACGGCCGACGACATCACATTCTCGCATCGGCCCGTGCCCGCACTCGGCTGGGGCGCGATGACGATGGCCTTCGGCAAGCCGTCCGCTACCGCGTTCCCGGACGTGAAGCCGGGCCAGACGGTGCGCTTCGCGTTCGTGCAGGGTGACGAAGGTTATCGGTTGACGAAGGTCGAGCCGCTGGGAGGCCAGCCATGATCGCGCACGTGATTCGCTGGTCCGTCCGCAACCGTTTCCTGGTGCTGCTCGCCACCGTGCTGATCGCGGCGTGGGGCGTCCATTCGCTGCGGCAGACGCCGCTCGATGCGCTGCCCGACCTGTCGGACACGCAGGTGATCGTCAAGGCGTCGTATCCGGGCAAGGCGCCGCAGGTCGTCGAGGACCAGGTGACCTATCCGCTGACGACGACGCTGCTCGGCGTGCCGGGCGCGAAAACCGTGCGCGCGTACTCGTCGTTCGGCGACGCGTTCGTCTACGTGCTGTTCGACGACCACACCGACCCGTACTGGGCGCGTTCGCGCGTGCTCGAATACCTGAGCCAGGTGCAGAGCCGGCTGCCGGCTGGCGCGACCGTGTCGCTCGGGCCGGACGCGACCGGGGTCGGCTGGGTGTACGAGTACGCGCTCGTCGACCGCACCGGCCGCCACGACCTCGGGCAACTGCGCGCGCTGAACGACTGGTTCCTGAAGTTCGAGCTGAAGGCCGTGCCGGACGTGTCGGAAGTGGCGAGCATCGGCGGGATGGTGCGCCAGTACCAGGTCGTGCTCGATCCGGACAAGCTGCGCGCGTACGGCATCACGCAGGCGGCGGTCGCGGACGCGCTCGGCAAGGCCAACCAGGCGTCGGGCGGTTCGGTCGTCGAGCTGGCCGAGTCGGAGTACATGGTGCGTTCGACCGGCTACCTGCGCACGCTCGACGATTTCCGGCACGTGGTGCTGCGCACCGACGACGCGGGCACGCCGGTGCTGCTCGGCGACGTCGCGCGCATCCAGGTCGGCCCGGCGATGCGGCGCGGGATCGCGGAGCTGAACGGGCAGGGCGAGGTGACGGGCGGTGTCGTCGTGATGCGTTCGGGCAAGAACGCGCTGACGACGATCGACGCGGTGAAGGCGAAGCTCGCCGACCTGAAGCGTTCGCTGCCGCCCGGCGTCGAGATCGTCACGACCTACGATCGCTCGCAGCTGATCGAGCGCGCGGTGGACAACCTCAGGGACAAGCTGATCGAGGAGTTCGTGATCGTCGGGATCGTCTGCGCGGTGTTCCTGTTCCACCTGCGCAGCGCGTTCGTCGCGATCCTGTCGCTGCCGCTCGGCGTGCTGGCTGCGTTCATCGTGATGCGCTACCAGGGCGTGAACGCGAACCTGATGTCGCTGGGCGGCATCGCGATCGCGATCGGCGCGATGATCGACGCGGCGATCGTGATGATCGAGAACGCGCACAAGCATCTCGAGGCATACGGCCACGCGCATCCCGGCGAGCCGATCACGGCCGCGCGCCGCTGGGAGCTCGTCGCGACGTCGGCCGCGGAGGTCGGGCCGGCACTGTTCTTCTCGCTGCTGATCATCACGCTGTCGTTCATTCCGGTGTTTTCGCTGGAAGGGCAGGAGGGCAAGCTGTTCGCGCCGCTCGCGTTCACGAAGACCTATACGATCGCGGCCGCGGCCGGGCTGTCGGTGACGCTGGTGCCGGTGCTGATGGGGTATCTCGTGCGCGGCCGCATTCCGCCCGAGCATGCGAACCCGATCAACCGCGTGCTGATCCGCGTGTACCGGCCGCTGCTCGAAGCGACGCTGCGGCGCCCGTGGTTCGCGATCGGCGTCGCGCTCGTCGCGCTGTTGCTGACGGCCGTGCCGTTGTCGCGGCTCGGCGGCGAGTTCATGCCGCCGCTCGACGAAGGCGACCTGCTGTACATGCCGACCGCGCTGCCGGGCATCTCGGCCGACAAGGCGAGCGAACTGCTGCAGCAGACCGACCGGCTGATCAAGACCGTGCCCGAGGTCGACACGGTGTTCGGCAAGTCGGGGCGCGCGGATACGGCGACCGATCCCGCGCCGCTCGAGATGTTCGAAACGACGATCCGCTTCAAGCCGCGCAGCGCGTGGCGGCCCGGGATGACGCCGGAGAAACTCGTCGACGAGCTGGATCGCACCGTGAAGGTGCCGGGCCTGTCGAACGTGTGGGTGCCGCCGATCCGCAACCGGCTCGACATGTTGTCCACCGGCATCAAGACGCCGGTCGGCGTGAAGATTTCCGGGCCGGACCTGACGGGGATCGACGCGATCGCGACGCAGGTCGAGGCGGCGGTGAAACGCGTGCCGGGCGTCACGTCCGCGCTCGCGGAACGGCTGAACGGCGGCCGCTACATCGACGTCGATATCGACCGGCTCGCGGCCGCGCGCTACGGGCTGTCGGTGGCCGACATCCAGTCGGTGGTGGCGTCGGCGGTCGGCGGCGAGGATGTCGGCGAAGTGATCGCGGGGCGCGAGCGCTTCCCGATCAACATCCGCTATCCGCGCGAGATCCGCGATTCGCTCGAGAACCTGCGGCAACTGCCGGTCGTCACCGCGCGCGGCGCGCAGATCCGCCTCGGCGACGTCGCGCGCGTCGCGATCGCCGACGGGCCGCCGATGATCCGCAGCGAGAACGCGCGGCTGTCCGGCTACGTGTACGTCGACCTGCGCGGCACCGATTTGCGCACCGCGGTTCGCGCGATGCAGCAGGCGGTCGCGCAACAGGTCGCGTTGCCGCCCGGCTATTCGATCGCGTGGTCGGGGCAGTTCGAGTATCTCGAACGCGCGGCGGCGACGCTGCGCACCGTGGTGCCGGTGACGCTCGTCGTGATCTTCTTGCTGCTGTTCGTCACGTTCGGCTCGGCGGTCGATGCGCTGCTGCTGATGTCGACGGTGCCGTTCGCGCTGGTTGGCGGCTTCTGGCTCGTCTGGGCATTGGGCCACGCGGTGTCGGTCGCGACGTCGGTGGGCTTCATCGCGCTGGCGGGCGTGGCCGCCGAGTTCGGCGTCGTGATGCTGCTGTACCTGAAGGGCGCGCTGCAGCGCCGCCTCGACGCCGGCGAGCCATTGACCGATGCGGTGCTGCTCGATGCGATTCGCGAAGGCGCGGTGCTGCGCGTGCGGCCGAAGGCGATGACGGTTGCCGTCGTGCTGGCCGGCCTCGTGCCGATCATGGTCGGACACGGCGCCGGTTCCGAAGTGATGCAGCGGATCGCCGCGCCGATGGTCGGCGGGATGGTCACCGCGCCGCTGCTGTCGATGTTCGTCATTCCCGCCGCATGGTTACTGCTGCAGCGCCGTCGCGCGCGAAGCACGAGCCGTCAGCGGCATTCCGATGCAGTTCCTCATGGCATGAACGTGCCGTCCACCCCAACCGGAGAATCCCGATGAAGATGAATCAATTGATTACCACCGCCGCTGCTATTCTCGCGACCGGCGCGTTCACCGTCCCCGCGCTTGCCGCGGGCGACATGTCGGGCATGGACATGTCCGGCATGAAGATGTCGTCGGGCGACGCGGCCGAGTCGAACACGGCCCTCACCGACGCCGAAGTGAAGAAGGTCGATGCCGCGAGCGGCAAGATCACGCTGAAGCACGGCGCGCTCGAGAACGTCGGGATGCCGCCGATGACGATGGCGTTCAAGGCGAAGGACGCGGCCATGCTCGCCGAGGTTCACGTGGGCGACAAGGTGAAGGTGCGCGTCGAGAACGTCAACGGCACGCTGACGATCGTCAGGCTCGTGAAGGCGTCGTAAGCGCGGGGATGCGGGCGGCGTGGCCGCCTGCATCGAGCGCAGCGAAGCGCGATGCAGCTGCGTGAGCGGCGGTCGGGTGCGCGCATCCGCCGGACGACGCACCCGATTGCGCCCGATCCGGCGTTTCAGCGTGTCAGCGTCACGAACAGGTAGCCGACGTAACCGGCCCCGTTCGCCAGCAGCGCCCAGATCGCGAGCCCGCGCGCGCGGGCATTGATGCGCAGCCAGACGGCGGCCGCGAGCGTGATGACCACGCCGGTCAGCACTTCGGGGCGCGGCTCCCACGGCGTCAGCATGATGCCGATCGCCGGCAGCAGCGTGCCCTGGAACACCATTGCACCGGTGATGTTGCCGAACGCGAGCGTGTCCTTCTTGCGGCGGATCCACAGCACGCTGTTGACCTTCTCCGGCAACTCCGTCGCGATCGGCACGATGATCAGCGACAGCAGCAGCGCGGAGATGCCGAGCAGGTGCGACACGCCTTCGACGCCATGAATGAAGCCCTTCGCCCCGCCGACGAGCAGCGCGACGCCGAGCGCGAGCTGCAGCGCGATGGTCGCCAGGTTGGTCGGCAGCCCGACGCGCGACAGGAACATCGCGTGCGGCGCTTCGGTGCCGTGCCCGGCATCGACGAGCTGCGTCGACGCGCGGAACGTCATCACGACATACGTCACGTAGATCCCGACCAGCATCACGGCGAGCAGCGCGCGGACGGCCCATACGTGATGCGGGACGAACATCGCGACGGTGGCGAGCGCGAACGCGGCGATGAAGTAGTTCAGGTCGCGCACGAAGCCGGTCCGCTCGGGCGCGATCGTGCCGGTCAGGCCGCGTGTGCGGATTACGGCGAGCGTCATCAGGAAGGTCGTCAGCGTCGCGAGCATCAGCGGCGCGCCGAGAATCGCGCCGACGCCGATCTCCTCGTTCACGGTCGCGTTCGACGTGCCGCCCGCGAGCGCGAGCAGCGGCACCATCGTTTCGGGCAGCGCGGTGCCGACGGCCGCGAACAGCGAACCGGTCACGCCTTCGGATATCTTCAGCCGTTCGCCGAGATGTTCGAGCGCATTGGTGAAGAGTTCGGCCGCGACCAGGATGACGATCAGCATGAACGCCAGTTCGACGAGCATCAGCGTCATGCGGCACCTCCGCAGGCATGCGTGCGGGCTGTGGCGATACGTGAGGGGAAGATCGGGAGGAACATGGAGACTCCGTGGTCGGACGTGGACGAACCATGACGCATCTGCCGACGTCCGACCAGGAACGACGCAATGCGTCCATGGTCTCGCCAGACCGATTCGGCCGAACGCGCCACGGCCGCAAGCCGAGTGTGTTGACGCGTTCGCTTTCCGGGGATGGAAAGCAGGCTACTCCCCAAAGACGAAAAGCAGTCTAGCCGAGCCGGCTGCTTTCGGCAAGTTCGTGCGGTCGTACCCGTTCATTCTGGGCGGTAAGCCGCGTTACGACGGATGCATATGCAATACCGGGAAGCAATCGGCATGCTCGCGCGGCGGCATCATCCACGCGTCACGCAGCGTCACGAAGCACGGGCCGGGAAATACAGCGCGAACGTCGTGCGTCCGTCGCGGCTCGCGACCTCGACCTTGCCGCGGTGCAGTTCGACGATCGACTTGACGATCGCGAGCCCGAGCCCCGCGTTGCGCGCCGCGCCGTGCCGCGACGAATCGATCCGGTAGAAGCGCTCGAAGATCCGCTCGATCTGTTCGGGCGGAATCGCCACGCCGCGGTTCGTGACTTCGACGACCGCGTAACCGGGCCGGGTCGATACGGCCAGCTCGATCGTCGACCCGGCTTCCGCATGTTCGAGCGCGTTCGACGCGAGGTTGCTGACGGCGCGGCGGAACAGCGTCGCGTCCGCGACGACCGGCGCTTCACCGTGTACGTCGAGGCGCACGCCGGCCTCGTCGGCCAGCGCCTGGAAATACGATGCGAGCCGGCGCAGTTCGTTGCCCGCGTCGAGTTCGGCGGTCTTCAGGTGCTGCCGCGCGTTGTCCGTGCGCGCGAGAAACAGCATGTTCTCGATCATCCGCTGCAGCCGTTCGCACTCCTCGATGTTCGAATCGATCAGCGCTTCGTATTCCTCGGTGGTGCGGGCACGCGACAGCGTGACCTGCGACGAGCTGATCACGTTCGCGAGCGGCGTGCGCATGTCGTGCGCGAGATCGGACGAGAACTGCGACAGCCGCACGAACGCGCGCTCGAGCCGGTCGAGCATCCGGTTGACCGACGTGGCGAGCTCGTGCAGCTCGACCGGGCCGCCGCGCGCGTCGAGACGCGCGTTGAGGTTGTGCGCCTCGATGCGCGACGTCTGCCGGCCGAGGCTCTCGACCGGACGCAGGCCGCGGGACGCGACCGCATAGCCGAGCGCGCCGACCAGCAGCGCGCCGAGCGCGGCCGCGAGCCAGATGTCGACGCGATAGCTTTCGAGCAGCGACTGGCGATCGGTCGCCGTGCGCGCCAGCGCGACCTGGATGGTTTCGCCCGACGGCAGCGTGGCGCGCGCACGGATGCAGCGCGACGTGCCGATGCCGGGCGGCGAGCAGGTGAACGGGCCGGCGGCCGCGGCCGATGCACCGGCCGGCTGCGGTCGTGCGATCACCGATGCGAGCGTGTGGCCGGCTTCGTCGGTGTGTTCGACGAGCGGGTGGTTCGCGCCGTCGTAGATGCCGAGATAGACGCCCGGATGCGACAGCAGCACCTCATGGAAGACGGCCGGATCGGCGCGCAGGGCGGCCGTCGAGCCGCTTGCGTGCGCGAGCTGCAGGAACTGGTTGAGCTTGCCCGCGATCTCGATGTCGTCGCGCCGGGTCAATTCGGCGGACAGCGAGCGATACAGGTACGCGCCGGTCAGCGCGAACACGAGCGCGGCCACGACGGCGAACGCGAGCGTCAGGCGCCGGAGCAGCGAATAGGGCGCGGGGCCGCCGCTCACGCGCGATCCTCGAGCACGTAGCCCATCCCGCGGATCGTGTGGATCAGCTTCTTCTCGTACGCGTTGTCGATCTTCGCGCGCAGGCGCTTGATCGCCGCATCGACGACGTTCGTGTCGCTGTCGAAATTCATGTCCCAGATCTGCGACGTGATGAAGGTGCGCGTCAGCACCTCGCCCTCGCGTTCCGCGAGCAGCTGCAGCAGCGCGAACTCCTGCGCGGTCAGGTCGATGCGGGTGTCGGCGCGCCGCACGCGGCGCTTGATCAGGTCGACTTCGAGATCGGCGACCTGCAGGATCTCGCGCGCATTGCGCGGCGCGCGCCGCAGCAGCGAACGGATGCGGGCAAGGAACTCCGCATACGCGAACGGCTTGAGCAGGTAGTCGTCGGCACCCAGTTCGAGCCCCGCGACCTTGTCCTCGACCGCCTCCCGGGCCGTCAGCAGCAGCACCGGCGTCTGCTTCTGCGCGCGCAGCCGCCGCAGCACCTCGAAGCCGTCCAGCTCCGGCAGCATCACGTCGAGCACGACGAGATCGAAATCCTCGTGCAGCGCGAGGAACAGCCCGTCCTGGCCGTTCTCGGCCACGTCGACCGTGTAGCTCGCCTCCGTCAGCCCCTTGCGGAGGTACGACGCCATCTTGGGTTCGTCTTCGACTATCAGTATCCGCATGGTGGAGCAGGCCGTTCGTGATTCCAGCCGGTCAGTGTAACGCGTGAGCTTACGGCGCCGCGCGTGCGCGAAAGATGACCGGTGGATGACGGGATTGTCATGAAGCGGGTTGGCGGTGCCGTGCCGCGCTTCATCAGTTGCTCCGAGAAACCTCGCCATTCATGGCGGGGAGGAAAGGAGCGCCGTCGACAGACGGCATTCCAACGCTACAATGACCGGCATGATCCTTGTCTACCGCTACCGGGTGAAGTCGCTCCACGGACTCCTTAACAAGCAGAGCCGTGCGGTGAACTACGTGTGGAACTTCTGCAATGACACGCAGAAGCACGCGCTCAAGTGGAGCAAGAAGTGGCCGACGGGTTTCGACCTGAACGTGCTGACGACCGGCAGCAGCAAGGAACTCGGCATCCATTCCGGCACGGTCAACGCAACATGCGAGCAATACGCGAAGTCGCGCAGCCAGCACCGTCGCCCCTACTTGCGCTATCGCGGCAGAAAATCGCTGGGCTGGGTGCCGCTGAAGGGCCGCGACCTGAAACGCGAGGGTGACGCGTTCCGCTTTGCCGGCAATACGATCCGTGTGTTCAGCAGCCGCCCGCTTCCCGACGGCAAGATCAAGGACGGAACCAATTTTGCGCAGGATGCGCGCGGCAACTGGTTCCTCAACATCGTGATCGAAATGCCCGATGTTCAGGCGCGCCCGATCCGTTCCGGCGTCGGCATCGACCTCGGTCTGAAAGACTTCGCCACACTTTCGACCGGCGAGAAGCTGCCCAATGACCAGTTCGGCCGCCGCGCGGCCGACAGGCTGGCGAAGGCGCAGCGGGCGCGAAAGCACAAGCGGCATATCGCGAAGCTGCACGCACGGGTGGCGAACGCCCGCGCCGATTTCCAGCACAAACTCGCGCTCGATCTGGTGCGGCGCTTCGATTACATCGCGGTCGGCAACGTGTCGGCCTCGAAACTCGCCAGAACCAGGCTGGCGAAGAGTGTCTGCGACGCATCCTGGTCGTCCTTCCGGGACAAGCTCCGTTACAAGGCGATGGCGCACGGGGCCACGTTCGAGGAAGTGGACGAAAGCGGTTCTACCCAGTCCTGTTCGGCGTGTGGGTCGAAAGACAGCACGACGCGGCCGAAAGGTATCGCGGGACTGCGAATAAGAGCGTGGGCCTGCAGTGACTGTGGTGTCGAGCATGATCGCGATACCAATGCTGCGTTGAACACTCTCCGATGCGGACGTGCATCGCCAGTAGTGGGAATCCCCTGCCTTTAGGCAGTGGGGGGACGTCAAGAAAATCCGGTCATGTTTCGGTCATGTCGTCGTCACGCCGGCGGCGATAAGCTGCGACCGTCTTGTGTCCGGAGCGCGCCGTCGCGGCGCCGCTCCCGTTCATCCGGTCATTGTCTGCCTGATTCCGCATCCATGTCGTACTGGCGCAAATTCATCCTCGTCGTGCTGCTGGCGCTGAGCCTGCCGATCCAGTCGTTCGCGACCGTGTCGATGCAGTGCGCGGGCGCGGTCGCTGCGGTGCCGCATGCGGAGGATGGGGCGAGCGCCGATGGCCCGGCTGCGCCGCATGCGATGCAGCGCGCGCACGGCGGACAGCATGAGCACGACAACCACGCACGGCACGCGACGTCTTGCTCCGCCTGCGGCGCCTGCTGTCTCGGTACGGGCATGGCGGAGGTGCCCGCGGTGTCCGTCGCGCCGGACATCGGCGTCGCGATCGTCTCTTTCGCGCCGTCAACCGTCGTCGTGTCGTTCCTGACCGGCGGCATCGACCGGCCGCCGCGCCGGCTTCCCGTCTAGTCCCTGCCCGCGGCCACCGGCCGCGATCCGCAAACCGTGCCGACGGGCATTCGACGTCCGCCGCACGACTCACGACGAGAAACATTCATGCGATTGATCATTGCGGCGCTGCTTGGCGCGGCGAGCCTCGTGCCGTCGCTCGCGCCCGCGCAAACCGCCTTTCCCGATCCGGCCGATGCGGCCGCGTCGGTGCCGGACGTCACGGTGACGTCCGCGTTCGACGGCTACGTGCCGTATCAGGACGACGCGGGCCCGGGCTGGAAGCAACTGAACCGGGACGTGATGGAGCGACCCGCGAAGGGGCCCACGACCGGACACGCGAAGCCCGGAAATCCGGCGGGCGGCGCTGCCCATTCGATGCACGGAGGGGCCGCGCAATGACGAGACTCGCGATTTCACCGCGCTTCGGCGCGACCGTGCTCGTGCTGGCATTCCTCGCCGGCTGCACGACGTTCTCGAAGGACGGCGGCTTCGACGCCGTGTCGTCCGCCGCATCCGAGCGCATCGGGAAGGACGCTGTCATCGTCAGGACGGACGCCGACCGCGAAACCGTCGACAAGCGGACCAAGGAATTGCTCGCGAAACCGCTGTCGATGGACGACGCGGTGCAGCTCGCGCTGCTGAACAACCGTGGCCTGCAGGCGTCGTACGCGGAACTCGGGCTGTCGGAGGCCGACCTCGTGCAGGCCGGCCGGCTGCCGAACCCGCGCTTCTCGTTCAGCCGCACGCGGGCCGGCGACGGCGAACTGAGCCTCGGCCGCACGTTCTCGGCCAACGTGTTCGCGCTGCTGACGCTGCCGCTCGCGACGAACATCGAACGCCGCCGCTTCGAGCAGACCAAGCTCGAAACGGCTGACGCGATGCTGAAGGTCGCGGCCACTGCGCGCCGTGCGTATGTCGAAGCCGTCGCCGCCGAACAGGCCGCGAATTATGCGCAACAGGTGCGCGACGCGGCGAGCGCGGCCGCCGAACTCGCGGTGCGCATGCGGCAGGCCGGCAACTTCAGCCGGCTCGACTACGCACGCGAACAGGCATTCCATGCGGACGCGGTCGCGCAGCAGGCGAAGGCGCGGCAACAGGCCGTGGCCGCGCGCGAGAAGCTCACGCGTGCGATGGGGCTGTGGGGCGAGCGCATGCAGTATTCGTTGCCCGAGCGCCTGCCCGACCTGCCGAAGGCGCGCCCCGACCTGCCCGATCTCGAACACTACGCGATGAGCAACCGGCTGGACATCCAGGCCGCGAAGCTGCAGACGCAGGGTGTCGCGTCGTCGCTCGGGCTCAGCAAGGCGACGCGTTTCGTCAGCGCGGTCGATCTCGGCTACGTGAACAACTACGAGACCGGCAAGGGTCACGAGCACGGCTTCGAGATCGGCGTCGAGATTCCGCTGTTCGACTGGGGCGGCGCGAAGGTCGCGCGCGCCGAGGCCGTCTACATGCAGTCGGCGAACCGGCTCGCGCAGACGGCGATCGACGCGCGCTCGGAAGTGCGCGAATCGTATGCGGCGTACGCGACGAGCTACGACGTCGCGAAGCACTATCGCGACGAAGTCGTGCCGCTGCGCAAGACGATCTCGGACGAGTTGCTGCTGCGCTACAACGGGATGCTCGCGAGCGTGTTCGAGCTGCTGGCCGATTCGCGCGAACAGGTCGGCGCGGTCAACGGCTATATCGATGCGCTGAAGGACTACTGGCTCGCCGAAACCGATCTGCAGGCGGCCGTCGGCGGCCGGCTGCCGACGACGCAGGCAACGCAGTCGACGCAGTCGACGCAAGCAACGCAAGCAACGCAAGCAACGCAAGCAACGCAAGCAACGCAAGCAACGCAAGCAACGCAAGCAACGCAGGCAACGCAGGCAACGCAGGCAACGCAGGCAACGCAGCCAATGCAGCCAATGCAGGCAACGCAGCCAATGCAGCCAACGCCGCCAACGCCGCCAACGCCGCACGCCAACGCTCCCGCCGCATCCACGCCCGACGCTGCTTCGCAGCCGGCTTCCTCACCCGTGGCGCAACCGGCGCCCGCAACGCATCCGGAAGGTCATTGACATGGTGTCCCGTCGACAATTTCTCAGCGGCTCGGGCGCCGCGCTGCTCGGTGCGGCGATGGTCAGCAAGGCCGGCGCGGCGTCGCTGCCCGAGGCGCCCACGATGGCGAAGGCCGTCACGCAGCCGCCGCTCGTGCCGCCCAACGGCCGCCCGTACACGCCCGTCGCGACGCTGAACGGCTGGACGCTGCCGTGGCGGATGAAGAACGGCTGGAAGGAGTTCCACCTGACGGCAGAACCCGTCGTGCGCGAGATGGCGCCCGGGATGAATGCGAACCTGTGGGGCTACAACGGCCAGTCGCCGGGCCCGACGATCGAGGCCGTCGAAGGCGACAAGGTCCGGATCTTCGTGACCAACCGGCTGCCCGAGCACACGACGATCCACTGGCACGGGCTGCGGCTGCCCAACGGGATGGACGGCGTCGGCGGCCTCACGCAGCCGCATATCCCGCCCGGCAAGACCTTCGTCTACGAGTTCCAGCTGGAGGCGCACGGCACGTTCATGTATCACCCGCACGCCGACGAAATGGTGCAGATGGCGATGGGGATGATGGGCATGTTCATCGTGCACCCGAAGGATCGCGCGACGATGCCGGTCGATCGCGACTTCGTGTTCCTGCTCGCCGCGTACGACATCGATCCGGGCAGCTACACGCCGCGTGTGAACGAGATGACGGACTTCAACATGTGGACGTTCAACTCGCGCGTGTTCCCGGGCATCGACCCGCTGCCGGTGCGGGCAGGCGACCGCGTGCGGATTCGTTTCGGCAACCTGACGATGACGAACCATCCGATCCACCTGCACGGCTACAGCTTCGAGGTCGCCGGCACCGACGGCGGCTGGATCCCGCCGGCGGCGCGCTGGCCGGAGGTGACGGCCGACGTCGCGGTCGGCCAGATGCGCGCGATCGAGTTCACCGCCGATCGCCCCGGCGACTGGGCGTTCCATTGCCACAAGTCGCATCACACGATGAATGCGATGGGCCATCAGGTGCCGAACCTGATCGGCGTGCCGCAGAAGGATCTCGCGCAGCGCATCGGCAAGCTCGTGCCCGACTACATGGCGATGGGCAGCACGGGCGGCGCGATGGGCGGCATGGAGATGCCGCTGCCCGACAACACGCTGCCGATGATGACGGGCACCGGCCCGTTCGGGCCGCTGGAGATGGGCGGCATGTTCACGGTCTGCAAGGTGCGGCAAGGGCTCGGCCGCAACGACTATCGCGATCCGGGCTGGTACCGGCATCCGAAGGGCACGGTCGCGTACGAATACACCGGTGAATTGCCGGACGGCTGAGCGGCACGCAGCACGCGGCGGCCGTGACGATGCGGCCGCCGGTTTCATTTCACTCACTCTGGATGGAGCACACACGATGAAGAAGGAACTGGTTTCGATTGCAACGGGTTGCGCGCTGGTGTTTTCGGTCGCG
This sequence comes from Burkholderia sp. Bp8998, assembly GCF_003854235.1. Classification (NCBI taxonomy): domain Bacteria; kingdom Pseudomonadati; phylum Pseudomonadota; class Betaproteobacteria; order Burkholderiales; family Burkholderiaceae; genus Burkholderia; species Burkholderia sp. Bp8998. The sequence continues at coordinate 10,773 of NZ_QTQF01000009.1, read as the reverse complement.
TCATACGCGGCCGGCGACATGGCCGGCATGGACATGGGCGGCAACGCGAAGCAGGGCGCCGCCGCGACCCGCGCGATGTCGCACGGCGAGATCCGCAAGGTCGACACGGCCGCGGGCAAGCTGACGATCAAGCACGGCCCGCTGGAGAACCTCGGGATGGACGCGATGACGATGGTGTTCAAGGTGAAGGATCCGGCGATGGTGTCGCAGGTCAAGGCCGGCGACAAGATCGACTTCGTCGCCGAGGACGTGGGCGGTGCGTTGACCGTCGTCGAACTGCGCAAGCCGTGATGGCGGGCCCGACCATGCACACGACGATCACGACACTCACGCGGCTCGTGCGCTTCGTCGCGGCCGGCGCGCTGATCGCCGCCGCGCCGGTGGCGGCCTCGGCGCACGGCAAGCTGGAAAGCGCGACGCCCGCGACCGGCGGCACGGTCGACGCAGCCCCCGACACGCTGCGGCTTGCGTTCAACGAAGACCTCGAACCGACGTTCAGCTCGGTGAAGGTGTCGGACGCGAACGGCAAGCCCGTCGCGCACGACAAGGCGAAAGTCGATCCGGCGACGCCGCGCGTGATGACCGTCGCGCTGCCGAAGCTCGCGCCGGGCGCGTACACCGTGCAGTGGGCGGCGATGACGGCCGATGCGCATCGCACCAAGGGCACCTATACGTTCAAGGTGAAAGGGTGAACGAAGGCTTCGTCGGCATGCTGCGGCTGGCGGCGGTGGCGATCCAGAACGCTGGGTTCGCCGTCGTCGTCGGCACGCTGCTCGGCAGCCACTGGCTCGCACGCGGTGCGTCGGCATGGCAGCGCGACATCGCGCGGCGGCTCGTCGCGACGCTGCGCGCTGCGTCCGTCGTGTCGCTGCTCGCGAGCATCACGGCGTTCTGGGCGCACTGCGCGTTGATGAGCGAAGTGCCGCTGCTCGACGCGGGGCCGGCCGTTCGCTCGATGCTGGCCGGCACCGGGTTCGGTCATGCGTGGCTGGCCGGCGCCGCGTTCATGGCCGTCGTCGTGCTGCTGTCGTTCCTGCGGCGCGTGACCGATGCGCGCTTTCCGTTCGCGTTGTGGGCCGCGCTCGCGGGCGTCGCGCTGGCGCGCAGCAACGGCGGGCATCCGGTTGATGCGGGGCTGTTCAGCGTGCCGGTGTGGGTCGACTGGCTGCATCTGCTGGCGATCAGCGCGTGGGTCGGGCTCGTGTTCGTGACGGCATTCGGCGTGATGTCGCGATTCGCCGGGATGCCCGCGAGCGAGCGCACGACCGGCGCGTCGTTCGTGCAAGCGCTTTCCGATGCGTCGACCGTTGCGCTGGCCGTGCTGTTTGCGACCGGCGCGTACAACGGGTGGCGTGGTGTCGATACGGCGGACAACCTCTTCACGTCGACGTACGGACAGATCCTGCTGCTCAAGCTCGCCCTCGTGCTGATCGCGGCGGCGCTCGGCGGACACAACCGGTTCTTCGGGATGCCGAAGCTGATGGCCGCGCTGAAGGATCCGGCGGTGGCGGTCCCGGTCGTCGCATTGCGCCGGTTCGGCGCGGTGCTGCGGATCGAGGCGGTCGTGCTCGCCGGCGTGCTGATGGTGGCGGCGCTGCTCGCGTCGAGCGCGTTGCCGGGGACGATTTAGCACCACGGCCGGCGGGCGAAGCCGGCACCGGGAAATCGTCGGGACAGGGGCGGTTCTTGTCAGACGATTTCCCGCTTTTCGATCGCTCGTGCGGAGGCCGGTCGCCATCGTGGAGCGAGGCCGAAAATTACAGTCATCTGTCTTTCGGTTACTAAAAACTGTCACCGAGCGCCGCTAAGCTTTCGCCACCCTCACAACCGGGATTCCCCGTCATGCGCTCGACCATCCGTCTGTTTGCCCCGCTATTGCTGCTGCCCACGCTTGCCGCACCCGTCCTGGCCGCCACCGCCGCCCCCGTCAGCCCGAACTGCGGCGGCAGCACGACACCGATCGCCGACATCCAGGGGCCGGGTGCGCCGTCGCCGCTCGCCGGCCAGAACGTGTCGATCGAAGCGGTCGTCACCGCCGATTTCGGCGGCACGGACGGCTTCGGCGGCTTCTTCGTCCAGCAGGCCGACGCGCAGCGCCGGAACCAGCCGGGCGTGTCCGAAGGCCTGTTCGTCTATGCGCCGAAAGCGCGCGCGAAGGCTGGCGATCTCGTGCACGTGACCGGCAAGGTCGAGGAAAAATACGGGCAGACGCAGCTCACGCTGTCGGGCGCGATCGCGGTGTGCGCGAACAGCCAGACGGCCACGCCGGCGACGCTCACGCTGCCGGTCGACAACCCGGGCACGTTCGCCGCGTATGAAGGGATGCTCGTGCGCCTGCCGCAGACGCTCACCGTCACCGACAACTACGAGCTCGGCCGCTACGGCAGCGTGATGCTGAGCAATGGCCGCCTGCGCACGCCGACGAGCGTGGTGCCGCCGTCGCAGGCGCGGACGCAGATCGATGCGAACGCACGCAACCGGCTGATTCTCGACGACGGCTCGAACAAGCAGAACCCGGCAACCGTGCCGTATCCGGCGCCGGAGCTGTCGGCCGCGAATACGCTGCGCTCCGGCTACACCGTGCGTAACGTCGAAGGCGTGCTCGAAGTGCGCTACGGCGCATGGCGCGTGCAGCCGCTGCCCGGCGCGGCCGCGCCGGCGTTCGACACGCGTTCGAACCCGCGTACCCACGCACCGGCGCGCGATCCGAAATCGAACCTGCGCGTCGCGTCGTTCAACGTCCTCAACTACTTCAACGGCAACGGTCTCGGCGGCGGTTTCGACGATCCGGCCAACCGCGGCGCGAAGAACTACGCGGAATTCCAGCGTCAGGAAGCGAAGATCGTCAGCGCGCTGAAGGCGCTCGACGCCGACGTGATCGGCCTGATGGAAATCCAGAACAACGGCTACGGCGAACTGAGCGCGGTGCGTCAGCTCGCGGCGAAGCTCGGCAGCAACTGGCGCGTCGTCGACCCGGGCACGTCGCGCCTCGGCGGCGACGCGATCGCGGTCGCGATGATCTACGACAGCCGCGCGGTCGAACCCGTCGGCCGCGCGTCGACGCTCGCGATCGACGACAAGAACCGCCAGCCGCTCGCGCAGTCGTTCCGCCGGATCGGCGGCAAGCAGGCGCTGACGATCGCGGTCAACCACCTGAAGTCGAAGAACTGCCCGGACGCGGCGAACGACGACCTCGACCAGGGCGACGGCCAGGGCTGCTGGAATCCGACGCGCACGCGCGCGGCCGCGAAGTTGGCCGACTGGCTCGCCGGCACGCCGACGGGTGTCGCGGGGCAGGGCACGCTGCTGATCGGCGACTTCAACAGCTACACGTTTGAAGACCCGATCCGCCTGCTCGAATCGCGCGGCTACCGCAACCTCGTGTCGCGCTGGATCGGCGCGAACGCGTACAGCTACGTGTACAGCGGCGAAGCCGGCTACCTCGATCACGCGCTCGCGTCGCTGCCGCTCGCATCGCACGTGAAGGCCGTGCACGAATGGCACATCAATGCGGACGAGCCGCTCGCGCTGCAGTACACGCTCGCGTACAAGTCGACCGAGCAGCAGAAGACCTTCTACGCGCCGGATGCCTATCGTTCGTCGGATCACGATCCGGTGCTGATCGATATCGCGCTGCCGGGCGGCGGGCGCTGATCGCCGGTCGAACGTCCGAACGACGGCGTGCGGCGTTGCCGCACGTCGTCGCGTGAGCGGTGGCGCTGCCGCTCGCGCACGCGATTTCTCCCTTCCCCCCCATGCATCACGTTCCCGGTTCGCGATCGCTGCAACGCGATCCGGAACGCGCAGCGCGAATGATCGCCTCTTCGTTGCGAATACCCGAGGATCACGCATTAATGCCGTTCGAGCGTCGGCGATTTATTTCGATGCCATGTAAATAATTCCACTGCTCGCTCGGCAGATTAATGGAGTCGGTATTTTGTGAGCGACGCCGGCTTTTATTCAACGATTCAAGCCAATCGACCAAGGATAATTAAAATGAAAGAAAAATCCTGTCGATCTGAAGGCATGCACGGTACGGCACCCGATCCCGTAAATTACCCGGCGACAAGCGCGAAGGCGGCGCCATTCAATACGAAACGGCTCGTGCAACGCCGGTAACGCGAACCATCGTGTTTTCTTTCAAAATCCAGACACTTATCTCCGTTCGCATCATAAGAGATTTTTTAATATCGGAATGATCTTTGACAACGCGGTGCAGCACCGCCTATTTTTGTGATGTCGTAAATTTTCGTCATACAAAAGTCGTCAAAACTGCAAAGGGGGCGGCGTTCTCGCATCATTCTCCGCCAGCAGTTTGCTGTGTCTGTATCACGTTCAGTCTCTCGAAGAAGTCCAATCCCCAACCGTCGTCTGCCGATCGTGCAACGCGAGTGGCGGGTATGCCTGCGCGTTTTTCGCCGGCGATGGCGGCCTGTGTGAAGCGGTATCCGACCCAACACAAGGATAGACGCATGAAACCAGACAGGAGCAGTACCGGCAGCCGCCGCGAACGTCGCGGCCGGCGGGCCGGGCTAGGCGCATTGACCGTCTTGACCCTGATGCTCGCGGGCTGCGGCGGCGACGATTCGTCGTCGGTCGGCGCGTCGAGCCTCGCGCAGGCCACCGCCAGCCAGCAGGCCAGCGCGCAACAGGCGGCCGGCAGCCAGACGCCGGCGGCGAACCAGCCTTACGTCGACCCCGTCGCCTATTCGATGAACGCGACCGACGGCCTCGCGGCCGCGCAGGTCTCGGAGAAGGCGGCGGTGATGCATTACCCGTGGACATCCGGCGGCACGACGGTCAGCTACACGACGACCACCGGCCACCTGACCGCGCAGGACGCGAACGGCAACGCGGAAGCGTCGATGTCGTACGTCGCGTACACCGCGCCGAGCACGAACGGCAAGCCGCGCCCCGTCACGTTCGTCTATAACGGCGGCCCGGGCTCGTCGTCGATCTGGCTGCGGCTCGGCTCGTTCGCGCCGACGCGCGTCGCCACGCCCGATCCTCTGTTCGGCAACAACTGGCCGAACTATCCGCTCGTCGACAACGCGGAAAGCCTGATCGACACGACCGACCTCGTGTTCATCGACCCGCCGGGCACCGGGCTGTCGGAAGCCGTGTTGCCGAACACCAACCAGAAGTACTGGGGGTCGGACGCGGACGTCAACATCATGCGCGACTTCATCCAGCGCTACCTGAACGTCAACAGCCGCGGCACGTCGCCGATCTACCTGTACGGCGAATCGTACGGCACGCCGCGCACCGACATGCTCGCGCTGGCGCTCGAATCGGCCGGCGTGCACCTGACGGGGATCGTGCTGCAATCGGCGATCCTGAACTACTTCGCCGATGCGGTGGAAGCGGTGGCGATCACGCAGTCGACCGAAGGGCTGCTGCTCGACACCGATACGGTGGCAGGCTACCTGCCCGGCTATGCGGCGGTCGCGGAGTACTTCAACCAGGTGTCGCCGGCGCCGGTCAACCCCTATCTGTACGCACTGCAGACGGAGTTGTTCACGACGCTGATCTACAACCAGCTGCAACAGTACTCGCAGTCGTGGGTGCTGAGCCAGCTCGGCATTCCGGACGCACTGGGCACGCCGGTGTTCCCGAGCGATGCGACGCTGCAGCTGTGGTCGATCCCGTCGAGCCTGACGCAGCAGGCGCTGCGCGGTTACTTCAACGCGAATCCGTTCGGCACGAGCCTGTTGCCGGGCACGACGATCGGCCGCTACGACGGACGCGTGTCGTTGCCGAACGCCGATCCGCGGCTGCAAACGGACGGCGACCCGTCGGACATCCTGATCTCGCAGCCGTTCACGAACGCGCTCGCGACGCAGATGCCCGACTACCTCGGCTACTCCGCGCCGAACGCGACCTACCTGCCGCTGAACGACAACATCATCCAGGTGTGGGACTTCTCGCATGACGGCCAGCCGATGCCCGACACGATCCCCGATCTGCTCGGCGCGCTGCAGCTCAATCCGAAGCTCCACGTGCTCGCGGAGAACGGCCTCCACGACCTGGCGACACCGTTCTTCAACACCGAGAAGCAACTCGCGCGGCTGCAGACGGTGAAGGGGCTGAACCCGAAGCTGCAGGTGAACTTCTTCCAGGGCGGGCACATGACGTATCTGGACGACGTGGCCCGTCCGCAGATGAAGCGCGACCTGAAGACCTTCTATCAGGGCAGGCGGATTCCGACCGCGCTGACGCTGCGCACGCTGCCGCCGCCGTGGCCGGACGAGAACCCGGCCGGCACGCCGACCGGCAGCGTGCCGGGCGCGACGGCCGCGACCGCGCTGGCAGCGGCACCGTAAACGACGGACTCCTTGCGAAAAGGAACCCTCTATTCATCCATTGAATGCGAGTGATCATGTCCCTAATCAACTTGATGCGGCGTATGTCTCCGTTGATCGTCCTCGGTGCCGTGATGAGCAGCGCCCATGCACTGCCGCCGCAGGCGGTGGCGCCGGTGAAGCTGCCGCACGGCGGGCACGGCGTCGACGGTCCGTTCTTTCCCTCGACCCGCGTGGCGCCGGTCTTACCGTCGACCGGCGCGACGCTGCAGCAGCAGGCGCAGAAGCGCGTCGATGCCCGGCTCGGCGGCAACACGGTGCTGAGCAACGGCGCGGCCGTGACGAAAGCGCAGGCGCAAAGCAGCGGGCTCGGGTTCGTCGCGAAGCACTTCGACGAGATCGATGCGAAACACACCGGTCGCGTGACGATGAGCGATGTGCGGCAGTTCATCCAGCAGCGCCAGGTGCAGGCGCAGCAGGAACAGCAGGAGTGACGGTGTAGCGAGGTCGTGCGCGGGAGGACGGCCGGTGCCGGTGGGTGTCGGCCGCCTGACTGTGGCGGTGGCCTGCTTTCGAAATGCCGCGGCGCACGTTCGGCCGCGGCTTTCTTCATCGAAGTTCCTCAGTACGCGTACAGCCGACGCGAAGCCGTGCCCCGCATCGCATCGCGCACGATCGACACTCAGGCTTCCCGGTGCGCGTAACGCCGCGCCGTCGCCGACGGCAATTCGCCGAACATCGCGCGGTAGTCCTGCGCAAAGCTGCTCAGGTGCCAGAAGCCCCACTTCGTCGCGGCCGACGTCACGGCCCCCCCGAGCCGCAACTCGCGGCGAACGTGATTCAGCCGGACGGCGCGCAGGTACGCGATCGGATTCAGGTTGAGCGTGTCGTTGAACGCGTATTGCGCGGTGCGGCGGCTGATGCCGAGCTGCACGCACAGTTCGGCGATCGACAGCGGGCACGTCGATGCATCCTGCAGCCGCTCCCGCGCGGCGTTGACGAGCGACCAGTACTTCGTCGGCCGCGCCGCGAGCGCATCCGCGTCCGGCGCGGGCACCGTCATCGCTTCGGAAATCGCATACAGCACGGTTCGCTCGAGCAGTTCGATCCGCGCCTGCGTCGTCACGTCCTCGATCGTCGCGCTTTTCGCGGCCGCGGCCATCGTGTGGCGCAGCAGGTCGCGCAGGCGGTCCGCGACCTGGGTCGTCATCGGGATCAGCGGCGCGAAGGTGCGCGCGCGCAGCGACGCGGCGAGCGTGCGCAGCGCCTGCGTCGACAGCTTGTCGGGCTCGATCTCGACGTTCACGAGCACGTGCCGGTCGGGTGAATAAAACTCGAACGAGCGCTGGCTCGAGAACACGTGCAGGCTGTCGCGGCTGCTCTTTTCGCCGCACATGCGCGCATGGCCTTCGAGCTCCAGCGGCACGGCCACCGCGATGCGGTCCGACGGCACCGCGCCCTGCTGCAGGATCACCTTGTCGAGGTCTTCGACCAGCAACCGGATGCCGCCGAGCGACACGATGGACGACGAACCATGAAACAGGCCGCCCGAGATCTGCGTGTAGTTGAGGTCCCAACCGTCGAAGATCCGTGCCTGTTCCTCCACGTCGGTGAACGCGCAGAACGCCACCGCGCGTGCGAACGGCGGGGCGCCAGGAAAATCGCTCGGATCGGCGGACGGCGTCATCGGGGTCGGGAGGGGGCGGGCCGGATCGATTCATTGTAGCCGCTGGACGCACCGGTCAAAAAGCCCGGCGGCCCGATTTCCGGTGGAAACCCGCGCTTGCCGAAATCCGATAGTGAAAAGCCGGCCGGCGCACTACCTTTGGCATGAACGCAATGCATCGCGCCGGCGCGGAAAGCATCCCTTCGCAGCCGGCCGAACCGAACACGCCTGCCGGCGCGGACCCGCCGGCGCACTTCTGGAGAGATATCGATGGAGCTTCCACGTGGCGGATTCTGGCGGAACTGGGTAGGCAATCAGTCGTGCGTCGCGGCGCACATGGCGTCGCCGACCAGCGAGGCCGAGATTGCCGAGCTGGTGCAGGCCGCGACCCGCCAGGGCAAGAACGTCCGATGCTCGGGATCGGGACATTCGTTCACACCGGTCGTCGCGACGAGCGGCCTGCTGCTGTCGTTGAAGGACTACCAGGGCATCGTCGCGGTCGACGAGCAGCAGAAGCGCGTGACGGTGAAGGCCGGCACGCGGATCAACGCGGTGACGCGGCATCTGAAGGAAATCGGTTTCTCGCTCGTCAACCAGGGCGACATCGATTCGCAGGCCATTGCCGGTGCGCTCGCAACCGGCACGCACGGCACGGGAACGACGCTCGGCAACCTGTCGTCGCAGGTCGTCGGAATGCGGATCGTCCGCCCGGACGGCTCGATCATGGAAGTGAGCGACAAGCGTGACCTCGACCTGCTGCACGCGACGCAGGTGAACATCGGCATGTTCGGCGTGGTGTCGGAGCTGACGCTGCAGGTGACCGACGCGTTCTGGCTGCACGACCGCGTGTGGCGCGAGGATTTCGAGGCGCTGATGGAAAAGTACGACGACCTCGCGGCGAAGCATCGCCATTTCGGGTTCTTCTGGTGCCCGACGTCCGAAAGCCGTCACCTGTACTGCCTGCCCGACACCACGAAGGTGTCGAACTCGAAGAAGGACTACGACGTGTGCGAAATCAAGGTGATGGACTTCACCGACGAACGCACGTTCTTCGAAGGCGAGCACGAGAAGATCGCGTACAGCGCCGAGGTCTATGCGATTCACTACGTCGCGAACTTCCACGAACTCGAATATGCGGTGCCCGCCGAACACGGCAAGGAAGCGCTGCGCCGCGTGCGTGAGCTGATCCTCACGAAGCACCAGGACTGCCTCTTCCCGGTCGAGTACCGCTTCACGAAGGGCGATCCGGCGTGGATCAGCCCATTCAACCATCAGGACAGCGTGACGATCTCGTGCTCGGGCGGTCCGAACGGCGTCGACTACTGGCCGTTCCTGAAGGACGTCGACGACATCCTGCGCGACTACGGCTCGCGTCCGCACTGGGGCAAGCTGCACTTCACGAACCGCGACGACGTGGACCGCTGGTTCCCGAAGGCCGAGGCATTCCGCGAACTGCGCCGCAGCGTGGACCCAGAAGGCCATTTCCTCAACGATCATCTTCGGACGCTGTTCAGCTGAGTGGTCCGAACGAACCAGACTGGAGAACGACGCATGAATGTCAAGATTGACGGGCGCCTGGCCGGCAAGGTCGCCATCGTGAGCGGCGGCGCGGGCGGATGCGGCGCCGCCGCATCGGAACTGTTCGCCGCGCAGGGCGCGAAGGTGGCGATCATCGACCGCGACGGCGACGCGGCCGAAACGCTCGCGGCGCGGCTGCGCGATGCGGGCTTGCAGGCGATCGGCCTCGGCGCCGACGTGTCGAGGCAGGCGGACGTGCAGCAGGCGGTCGACGCGGCCCGCCAGCAGTACGGCAATGCGGACATCCTGTTCAATCATGCCGGCACGCTGATCGTCAAACCGTTCCTCGACATCGAAGAGTCGGAATGGGACTGGCTGATGGGCGTGAACGTGAAGAGCATGTTCCTGATGACGAAGGCGGTGCTGCCGCAGATGCTGGAAAAGGGGCGCGGCAGCATCGTCTGCACGTCGTCGATCTCGGCCGTCTGCGCGACGCCGGGCGAGGTGCTGTACGACGCGACCAAGGGCGCATGCCACATGTTCGCGCGGGCGATCGCCGTCGAATACCGCGATCGCGGCATCCGCTGCAACGCGCTGGCGCCCGGGTTCATCCGCACGCCGCACGGGATGCGCGAGCTGAAGGACCTGCAGGCGATGGGTGTGGACGCGACCGAAGCGGCCATCGCGGTGCAGCAAGGCCGGCTGTGCGAGCCGTCGGAAGTGGCCGCGGCCGCGCTGTTCCTGGCGTCGGACGAATCGAGCTTCGTCAGCGGCACCCATCTGTTCGTCGATAACGGTTTCTCCGCTGTTTAGGCCCCATATTCTCAAGAAGCCATAGGCCAGGCACGACCTCTCCAGGAGCGGCAAGTTCTGTCGAAGGTACCGCAGCGATGCGGACCTTCGATTTTTTTTGCCGGTTCGCCGCGCGATGCGTCCTAGCGGATTGTCGTAATCCTTCTATCTGAACGAATTTGCGTCTGCTGGAATGGCAATGCCGAATAACCGTTCAGCCGGCATCGCGGGGCGGCATGGTTGTCGACGTCATCGGGCGCCGCTCCGGCGCTCGACTTCGCGGGTCCGGGCAAGTCCGGCCTACCAGGGTCAATCCATCACTCTCTTTTGATCAATCATCATGTTCAATCGCACTACCAGCACCGTCGCCGACGTCGATTCGGAACTCTGGACTGCCATTCAGGACGAGAACCGCCGGCAGGAAGATCACATCGAGCTGATCGCGTCGGAAAACTACACGAGCCCGGCCGTGATGGCCGCACAGGGTTCGCAGCT
>NZ_QTQF01000008.1:0-193962 GCF_003854235.1 Burkholderia sp. Bp8998 | reverse complement strand
CCGTCGGGCCGCGGCGTCGCGATCGGCGTGCCGTTCCTGTGGCTCGTGATCTTCTTCGCGCTGCCGTTCGTGCTGGTGTTCAAGATCAGCTTCGCCGACCAGGTGATGGGCATCCCGCCGTACACGTCGCTCGTCGAGATCAAGGACAGCGTCGTGCACTTCGCGCTGCAGCTGTCGCACTACGCGTTCCTGCTGCAGGACGACCTGTACATCGCGACCTACCTCAGCTCGCTGAAGATGGCCGCCGTGTCGACGCTGCTGTGCTTGCTGATCGGCTATCCGATGGCGTACTACATCGCGCGCTCGGAGCCGGGCCGCCGCAACGTGCTGATGATGGCCGTGATGCTGCCGTTCTGGACGTCGTTCCTGATCCGCGTGTACGCATGGATCGGCATCCTGAAGGATGACGGCCTGCTGAACCACGCGCTGATCGCGCTGGGCATCATCCACACGCCGCTGCGCCTCTATCACAGCGACGCGGGCGTCTACATCGGGATGGTCTATTCGTACCTGCCGTTCATGGTGATGCCGCTGTACGCGCACCTCGTGAAGATGGACCTCACGCTGCTCGAGGCCGCGTACGACCTGGGCGCCAAGCCGTGGGTCGCGTTCACCCGCATCACGCTGCCGCTGTCGAAGAACGGGATCATCGCCGGCAGCCTGCTGGTGTTCATTCCGGCGGTCGGCGAGTACGTGATTCCGGAACTGCTCGGCGGCGCCGACACGCTGATGATCGGCCGCGTGATGTGGGACGAGTTCTTCAACAACATGGACTGGCCGATGGCGTCCGCGGTGACGGTCGCGATGGTGCTGCTGTTGCTGGTGCCGATGGCGCTGTTCCAGTACTACCAGGTCAAGGAACTGGAGGAAGCGAAATGATCAAGCCGAGCAAACCGCTGTCGACGGGCGTTCTCGCCTTCGGCTTCCTGTTCCTGTACATCCCGATCATCAGCCTGGTCGTGTACTCGTTCAACGAGTCGAAGCTGGTGACGGTGTGGTCGGGCTTCTCGCTGAAGTGGTACGCGGCGCTGTGGCAGGACGACGAACTGCTGACGGCCGCGTGGCTGTCGCTGAAGATCGGCCTCTTGACGGCCACCGCGTCGGTCGTGATCGGCACGTGGGCGGGCTTCGTGCTCGCGCGCTTCGGCCGCTTCAAGGGCTTCACGCTGTACACGGGGATGATCAACGCGCCGCTGGTGATTCCGGAGGTGATCCAGGGGATCTCGCTGCTGCTGCTGTTCGTGGCGCTGGAGCAGATGTTCGGCTGGCCGAAGGGGCGCGGGATGGTGACGATCTGGATCGGTCACGTGATGCTGTGCGTGTCGTACGTGGCGATCATCGTGCAGTCGCGCGTGAAGGAGATGAACAAGTCGCTGGAGGAGGCGGCGCTGGATCTGGGCGCGACACCGCTGAAGGTGTTCTTCGTGGTGACGCTGCCGCTGATCTCGCAGGCGCTGCTGTCGGGGTGGCTGCTGTCGTTCACGCTGTCGATCGACGACCTGGTGCTGTCGGCGTTCCTGTCCGGGCCGGGCTCGACGACGCTGCCGCTGGTGGTGTTCTCGCGCGTGCGGCTCGGGCTGAACCCGGAGATGAACGCACTGGCGACGCTGTTCATCACGGCGGTCACGATCGGCGTGATCGTCGTGAACCAGATGATGATCGCGCGCGAGCGGCGCCGGGTGGCCGACATGAAGGCGGCGTTCGCGGCGGCCTGAATCCCCTCTCCCCTATCCATCGATAACAAGACCCGCGCGCCGCACGATTGCGGCGCGCAAGCCGAGCACACATTGACACGCGTACGACAAGGAGAATCCGCAATGAAGAAGAAACTGATCTGCCTGCTGGTGGCCGGCGCGTTACCGGGCATCGCGCTGGCCGACTCGACCTCCGCCGAGATCAAGGCACTGCAGGCGCAGGTCGCCGCGCTGCAGAAGCAGATGAAGGCCATGCAGGCGCAGCTCGCCGCGAAGCCGGGCGGCGCGCCGGTCGCGCAGGCCGGCGCGCCGGCCGCGGCCCGGCCGGCGATCGTGGCCGCCGATCCGTCCTCGCCGGACTACGGTCGTGCGCAAGCCGCGCTGACCAACGACGAAGTCAGCGAAATGAAGCAGCAGATCGCGAACCAGCAGCTGAAGGTCGACTCGCTGACGGACGCGGCCAACACCGGGCCGCTCGCGGGCCTGTCGGTCACGGGCTACATCGATCCGACCTACATCTACAACCGCGCGGCCGGCACCTCGTCGTTCCTGTTCGCGAACCACGAGAACGCGTACAACTACTTCAACAGCACGTTCGGCGACCTGTACCTGGACATCAAGAAGACCTTCGGCGTCGGCCCGATGGCGCCGTCGGCGGAGATCACGCTGATGCCGAACCGCGGCAACGGCATCACGCTGCTGCAGAACTCGCGCGGCTCGATCACCGACAACCTGCTGAACACCGCGGTCGTCAACGTGCCGATCAGCGCGACGACGACGCTCGTCGCCGGCCTGATTCCTAGCTTCGGCGGCTACGAGGTGCAGCAGTCGAACCAGATGCTCACGCTCACGCACAACCTGCTGTACGACTTCTCCGATCCGGGCAGCTACGTCGGCGCGGGTGCGAACTACACGAAGGGCAACTGGGCGTGGAAGTTCTTCCTCGGCAACGAGCAGTACCGCACGTACGGCTCGGTCACGCAGACGGGCACCAACGCGCTCGGCGATCCGATCACGACCAGCAACAAGGTGCCGACCTTCACCGGCCGCGTGGACTACACGTGGTCGAGCGCGCTCGACATCGGCGGATCGTTCAACATCGGCCGCCAGACGCTGGCGAGCGCGATCGACGATCAGGGCAACGTGCATTACGGCCCGGGCGGCGCCGCGCCGAGCGCATACGGCACGTTCTTCTTCGGCGAAGTCGACGCGACCTACACGCTTGCCGACATCCAGTACAACGCCGAACTCGACTACGGCCAGCAGCAGCATGCGGCGTTCAACGGCGGGCTCGCGCAGTGGTACGGCCTGTCGCTGCTCGCGCACCGCAAGTTCAACGCGCCGGTGGTCGGCCGCATGGGCGTGACGCTGCGCTACGACGCGCTCGTGAACAGCAAGAACGGCGGCGGCGGCGGCGGCATCGCGCTGAACGGCAACGGGATGGATCCGAACAACGGCTTCGGCGTCGATGCGGACTGCCTCGCGACGTCGAAGGCGAACGGCGGCCTGGGCTTCGACTGCAAGGGGGCGATCCGCCAGGACGTCGCGCTCGACCTGCTGTTCTATCCGACCCAGCAGATCACCGTGAAGGTCGAATACCGGCACGACTGGGCGAACAACAAGGTGTTCCTGCGCAACGACGGTTCGTACGGCAAGTCCAACGACCTGCTCGCGACGCAGTTCATCTATTCGTTCTGATGCAGGCCGCGCGGGACGCCGTGCAGCACGCACGGCGTCCCGCGTCGTTTCACCCGGCCGGCTCGCGGTGCGTCGCGCACCGCCGCCGGCCGTCCTCGAGGGAGTCGGCTTGATGACGCAGTCCTTTACCCGCCGCGCCGACGCACTCGCGCGCGACTCGTACTACGAAGCGACCGCCACGCGGCCGGTGGTCGACGACCCCGTTCTTGAGGACGTGATCGACGTCGACGTGTGCGTGATCGGCGCGGGCTTCGCCGGCCTGTCGACGGCGCTCGATTGCCGTGCGCGCGGGCTGTCGGTCGCCGTGATCGATGCGCACCGGCCCGGCTGGGGTGCATCGGGCCGCAACGGCGGCCAGGCGATCACCGGCTTCGCGAAAGACGAGGTGATCGAGAAGCAACTCGGCGCCGCCGGTGCGCGCGCCGCGTGGTCGCTGTCGCTCGACGGCGTCGCGCTGATCGCCGAGCGGATCGCACGCTACGGCATCGACTGCGACTTCACGCGCGGCTACCTGACGGTCGCGACGAAGCCGCGCCGCATCGACGACCTGCGTGCATGGATGGAGGCCGCGACATCGCGCTGGGGTCATCCGTCGCTGGCGTGGCTCGACACCGGCGAAATCCGCGCGCGCATCGCGTCGTCACGCTATCTGGCGGGCGTCCACGATCCGCTGTCGGGCCACCTGCACCCGCTCAAGTATTGCCTCGGCCTGGCCGAAGCCGCGCGCCGCGAAGGCGTCGCGCTCCGTGCGCACACCCCCGCGCTCGAGGTCGCGCGCGGCGCCCGGCCGGTCGTGCGCACGCCGTTGGGCGAAGTGCGCTGCCGCTTCGTCGTGTCGTGCTGCAACGCGGGGCCCGGCGGCATCCTGCCGGCCGCGAGCGCCGCGCGCATCGCGCCGATCGCGTCGTACATCATCGCGACCGAACCGCTCGGCCGTGCGCGCGCCGACGCACTGATCGCGCAGCGCGAAGCCGTGTGCGACAACAACTTCTTCCTCGACTACTTCCGGCTGTCGGCCGATCACCGGATGCTGTTCGGCGGCCGGGCGAACTCCGCGGGCGCATCGCCCGACACGCTCGCCGAAACGATCCGGCAGCGCATGGTCGGCGTGTTCCCGCAGCTCGCCGACGTGCGCGTCGACCACGCGTGGGGCGGCTTCGTCGACGTCACGCGCAACCGCGCGCCGGACTTCGGCGCGCTCGATCCGAACTTCTTCTACGTCCAGGGCTTCAGCGGACACGGCGTCGCGCTGACCGGCATCGCCGGACGGGCGATCGCCGGCGCGATCGCGGGCGACACGCGCGCGTTCGACCTGTTCGCGCAACTGCGCCACCGGCGCTTTCCGGGCGGCGACGCATGGCGGCAGCCGGCGCTCGAGCTCGGGATGCTGTACCACCGCGTGCGCGAGCTGTTCTGAGCCTTCTTTCTCCGTTCTCCTGACCATGCCGACATTCGCCAACCAGCCGCACGTCGCGTCGTACTACGCGGCGACTGCCAACGATACGACCCGCCATGCACCGCTCGCCGGCGCGACCGACGCCGACGTGTGCGTGATCGGCGCGGGCCTCACCGGGTTGTCCGCCGCGCTCAATCTCGCCGAGCGCGGCCATTCGGTGACCGTGCTCGAGGCGTCGCGGGTCGGATGGGCGGCAAGCGGGCGCAACGGCGGCCAGCTGATCGGCGGCTTCGCGTGCGACATCGATACGTTCGGCAACTTCATGCCGGAAGGCGACGTGAAGCGGATCTGGGACATGGGGCTCGAAACGCTGTCGCTCGTGAAGTCGCGCATCGCGCGGCACGACATCGACTGCGCGCTCGTGCCCGGCTACCTGACCGCCGCGAACACCGAGCGCGACGCGGATGCGCTGAAGCGCTGGCGCGACGACGCCGCGAAGCGCTTTGGGTACGACCGCTTCCATTTCGTCGAAGCCGACGAGCTCGGCGACTACGTGCAGTCGGCACGCTATCGCGGCGGGCTGTACGACCCCGACAGCGGCCACCTGCATCCGCTGAACTACACGCTCGGCCTCGCGCGCGCGGCGACCGACGCCGGCGTGCGGATCCACGAGGACAGCTGCGTGACGCGCGTGCGCGACGTCACGGGCGGCCATGTCGTCGAGACCGATCAGGGACAGGTGCGCGCGCGCTTCGTCGTGCTCGCATGCAATACGTACGTCGGTACGCTCGCGCCCACGCTATCGAGGAAGATCATGCCGGTCGGCACCTACGTGATCGCGACCGAGCCGCTGGGCAAAGCGCGCGCCGCCGCGCTGATGCCCGCGCGTGCGGCCGTCTGCGACAGCCGCTTCGTGCTCGACTATTTCCGGCCGGCGCCCGACACGCGGCTCGTGTGGGGCGGCAAGGTCAGCTACTCGACGCGGCCGCCGCGCAATCTCGCCGACGCGATGCGCGCGGACATGCTGAAGACGTTCCCGCAGCTAGCGGACGTGAAGGTCGACTACGCATGGGGTGGCTTCGTCGACATCACGATGAACCGCGCGCCGCACTTCGGGCGCGTCGCGCCGACGATGTATTTCGCGCAGGGCTTCTCGGGGCACGGCGTGAACACGACCGCGCTCGCGGGCAAGCTGATCGCCGAGGCGATCGACGGACAGGCGAGCCGCTTCGACCTGTTCGGCAGGATCCGGCATCGCGACTTCCCCGGTGGCGCGACGCTGCGCACGCCGGCGCTGGTGCTCGCGATGAGCTGGTACCGGCTGCTCGACGCGTTCGGCATGCATTGAGCGTCATCCCGCATCGGTTCGGTGCGATGCGGCGCAAGCCGCAAGCGCACGCCACGCGCCGACGCCAAACGAAAACGGCCGCGCAACAGCGCGGCCGCCCGATCGGATCGTATGACGTCGGCGCGGCGGGCACATGCGTTGCCCGCGCGCCGCACACGACATGCGCCGCTCAGTCCGTCCCGTACTTCGGCGAATGCGGACCGTACAGCAGCCCGTTGGGCGGACCGGCCGACAACAGCCGCGTGCTGGTGAACGCGGCGACGTCGTGGCTCTGGTCCATCAGCGTGTTCGCGATCTGCTTGACCGCTGCCGTCACCAGCATGCCGATCAGGCCGCCACCGCCACTGTTGCCGCCCTCGTCGCTGCTCGCGCTCGCGTGGCCCTGCCACAGCACGTCGCCGGTACGCAGGTCGACGAGCTTCGCCGAGGCCGACACGACCGTTGCGCTCGCCAGGATCCGGTAGACGGTGCCGTACTGCGACACCTTCGAATACAGCGCGGCATCCGCACCGAAGATCTCGCGCAGCTTCGCGGGCGACGTCTGCTGGATCTCGGCCGCGTTGGTCAGGCCGTTCTGCTTGAACGTCTCGTCCATCACGGCGACCGGCACCACGTAGTAGCCGGATTCGGCGAGCGGCAGCGTCATCTGCGACAGCATCCCGTAGGTCGCCGCCACGTCGGACGTCTCGTTGACGGGCGGCAGTACCAGGATCGAGCGTGGCTGGCTCTTCTTGAACGCCGTGTAGTCGGGGCGTTTCACCGGCTGCGCGCACGCGCTCAGCAGCGCGACGATCGACAGCACGGACATCAGCTTGAATGAGAGTGTCTTGAACATGGCGGGCGGGTCACGGTTTGGCGGTGGTCGGGACAGGATCCTTCTGGCCGGCGATCGCCTGGACGGCCGTCTTCTGATCCGCGGTCTTCGGCGCGCCGGACTTCTTCTTCAGCAGGAAATCCATGAAGGTCGACGATTCCGGGAACAGCTGCTTCTCGGCCTGCAGTTCCTGTTCGGCCTGCTGCTCGTTGCCGACGCTCGCGTACAGCATCCCCAGATGCGCGTGGAAGCCCGGCGGCGGCGTATGGCCCTTCCCGCGAATCTCCTGCAGCGCCTTTTCGAGCGCGTCGATCTGCTCCTGCGGCGACTTCTGTCCCTTGAAGTACTCGTACACCTGCGGCTGATAGCCGGTCCACTGATAGAGCGGCGGCGTGGAACTCGCGCAGCCGGCGAGCAGCAAGGCGGCGGCCGTTGCCGGCAGCCAGTTACCCCGTTTCATGGTCTGTTCTCTTTTGATGTCGTGGTGAATCGGTCCAGCGCGGGCCGGCCCCGGCGCGCGCTGCGGCATGGGCTGCGACGCTTACTGCGGCGCCTTCAGCGTACCGGCGTCGACCTGGTCGACGAGGTGGTTCACGGCTTCCTGGATCGCGAGGTCCAGCACCTTGCCGTTGAGCGTCGAGTCGTAACCGGCGGTGCCGCCGAAGCCGATCACTTCGCGATTCGACAGGCTGAACTCGCCCGCACCCTGGCTCGACGCGACGACTTCCGACGTCGTCGTATCGACGATGTTCAGGTTGACCTTCGCGTACGCGACCTGCGTCTTGCCGCGGCCGAGAATCCCGAACAACTGGTGATCGCCGACGTCCTTGCGGCCGAACTCGGTCACGTCGCCGGTCACGACGTAGTTCGCGCCCTTCACGGCCTGCGGCTTCTTCATGAAGCCGGCTTCCTGCTTGATCTCGTCGAGGTTCTCGCGATCGAGCACGTTGAAGCGGCGGCTCTGCTGCAGGCGCGTGACGAGAATCGTCTTCGCCTGTCCGCCGAGGCGGTCGATGCCGTCCGAGAAGATGCCGCGCATGTAGCTCGAGCGGTTGTCGAACTTGCCGACCGCGATCGCGACGGGCTTGCCCGCATACGGCTTCTGCGCGCTGCTCACCGCCGGCACGTCGAGCGTGCGCGACGATTCGGTCGCGCAGCCGGACAACGCGGCGACGAGCGCCGTCGCCACGAGAACGGTGCGTCGTGTCTGAATGTTCACTGCTGGTCTCCTTGCGTGAAAAGATTGCCCGAAACGGGCACGCCGGCTCACTGGCGAACCGGCGGTCGATGCGGTGATCGAAACGGCTGGGGCGCGCGCGGCTTCATCGCCCGGATGGCGATCGAGATGGCGGCATGCGATGGGAAAGTGCGCGCAGCGGACGTGCGGCAAGATGCGAACGCGCGGCGCAGGGATCGACAACCCCGTGTACGCCGGCTACCGCGTGATTCTGCTTACTGCGCTGTTGATCGCGCATGATCGGCCCCGTATATGATTTTGGCCGATCATACCAAGCCTGATTATCGACGCGGCATTTCTTGAGAAGAATTGACGTTCTTTACGAATCGTCGCCAATCCGTGCTACGTCCCGCGCCGAGGGCGCGCGCGGGACATCCGCGCCGGTCGCGGTCAGTCGGCCGCCTTCTGCCGCATCGTCACGAACTCCTCGGCCGCGGTCGGGTGAATGCCGATCGTGTCGTCGAACTGCGCCTTCGTCACGCCCGCGCGGATTGCGATCGCGATGCCCTGGATGATCTCGCCCGCGTCGCGGCCGACCATGTGCGCGCCGATCACGCGCTGGCTGTCGCGCGCGACCACCAGCTTCATCAGCGTGCGCTCGTCGCGGCCCGACAGCGTGTGGCGCAGCGCCTTGAACGACGTGCGGTAGATGTCGAGCTCGCCGTGCACGCGACGCGCATCGGCCTCGGTCAGGCCGACCGTCGCGACCTCGGGCTGGCTGAACACGGCCGACGGCACATAGTCGTGATCGGCCGCGACACGCGACCCGCCGAACAGTGTCCGCGCGAGCAGCGCGCCGTCGCGCGTCGCGACCGGCGTGAGCTGCGGCCGCGACGTCACGTCGCCGATCGCATGGATCGATTCGACCGACGTCGCCGAATACGCATCGACCGCGATCGCGCCGCGCGCGTCGAGCATGACGCCCGCGCGCTCGAGGCCAAGCCCTTCGACGTTCGGCACGCGGCCGGTCGCATAGAGCACCGCGTCGTACGGCCCATGCTGCGCGTCGCCGGCACGCACGGAGAGCGTGCCGTCGTCCGCGCGCGCGATCGATTCGACCACCGCGCGCGCGTGGATCGCGACGCCCTGCCGGGTCATCTCGTCCGTCAGGCATTGCCGCACGTCGTCGTCGAAGCCGCGCAGGATCTTCTCGCCGCGATAGAAGAGATCGACATGGCTGCCGACGCCGTTGAAGATGCCCGCGAACTCGACCGCGATATAGCCGCCGCCGACCACCGCGATGCGCGCGGGCAGCTTCGCGAGCGACAGCGCCTCGCGCGACGTGATCGCATGCTCGATGCCGGGCCGCTCCGGCATCGACGGGCGCGAGCCGGTCGCGATCGCGATGTGGCGCGCGCGGAGGGTGCGCTCGCCGATCGCGACCGTATGCGCGTCGACGAGCGTCGCGCGCCCGGCGTGCATCTCGACGCCGGATTGCCGCAGCAGGTTGATGTAGATGTCGCTGAGCCGGTTGATCTCGCGATCCTTCGCGGCGATCAGCGCGGGCCAGTCGAGCGTGCCGGCACCGAAGGTCCAGCCGAAGCCCTTCGCGTCCTCGAGTTCGTGCGGATAGTGCGATGCGTAGACGAGCAGCTTCTTCGGGATACAGCCGCGCAGCACGCAGGTGCCGCCGATCTGCTCTTCTTCCGCTATGCCGACGCGCGCGCCGTATGACGCCGACATCCGGGCGAGCCTCACGCCGCCGGAGCCGGCTCCGATGACGAACAGGTCGTAGTCGAAATCCATCGCAAGCCCTCATCGCAGTTCCGATGACGGCACGATAACAAGATTCCGGAATTCGTGCGGGACGTGGCGCCGCGGAACGCGCGCGCCACAAAAAACGGCGAGAGACGTCGCCTCTCGCCGGTCAAACCAGCTGCCGGGTGTACCATGCGTCACCGATCGACCACATGCCCGGCCTGCCGGCCGCGCGGCACCGGTCCGACCGGGCGCGCGAACGGCGCACCCGCGGCGGACCAGCCGCCATGCTCAGGCCTGCGACGTGTCGCCGCCGTCCGTCGCCTGCGTATCGTCTGCCTGCTGGGGCTGCTCTTCCTTCTTCTCGAGCATGCCTTCGATCGCTTCCGCACCCTTGAAGCCGGCGACGGCCGCCGCCGCCTTGGTCAGCAGGCCCGCATCCGGATCGACCTTTTCCGCCGCCTCGACGGCTGCCACGGCACCAGCGATTTCACCCAC
This sequence comes from Burkholderia sp. Bp8998, assembly GCF_003854235.1. NCBI lineage: Bacteria > Pseudomonadati > Pseudomonadota > Betaproteobacteria > Burkholderiales > Burkholderiaceae > Burkholderia > Burkholderia sp. Bp8998. The sequence continues at coordinate 183,579 of NZ_QTQF01000008.1, read as the reverse complement.
GGTATTCAGGATACCCATCGTCATCCCCTTTCAAGAAAATCGTGAGCGCATCGTCCCACGAAAAAAACCGGCGGACCGTGTTTGTCATCACCGGATACAAAAATTATGCACCAGGCCGGCCGCACGCGAAACGCGCGCCGGAACGGCGCCCGCGCGTGCGTTGCGGCACACGGCGGACCTTGCACGCAGCGTAGCGGAATCCCTTCGCGCGCACTGTCAAAGTATGTTCTGGAATGCCGACGGAACGCTTACGGCCGGGCCGTTCCCGATGGAGCGATCGCTGAATGGTCGTCCGCGCGCATGAAGGGCGCGTGACGAAAAAAAAGAGGCTCCCGCGGGAGCCTCTTCGATGCGCGCCGAGCGTGAACCGGCGCACGCGTTCCGACGTTCGTCAGAAGATATTGCGCAGGCCGATCGCGATGCCGGTCTGGTTGCTGCGACCCGGCAGCTCGACGTTCGCCGCGCCGTTCGTCTTGTTGAAGTCGACGGTGCCGTAGACTTCCGTGCGCTTGCTGAGCGCGTATTCGGCAATGCCGACGATCGCGTAGCGGTTGCCGCTCGCGAGCGTACCGTTCGTGGTCATCGCGTTGCGCATATGGTCGTAGTAGAACGCGCCCGTCAGCGTCAGCGGCGTGCTGACCTGCCAGCTCACGCCCGCGAACGGACCGTCGTCGATCCGGCCCGTGCCCTTCGAGACCGGAATCGACTGCTGCGCGAGCAGGCTGTCGACGAAACCAGTGTCGTCCTTCGAGCGCAGGTAGCCCGCATAGACCTTCGCCTTGCTGAACGCGTACACGACGTTCGCGTGGTAGATCGTCTGCTTGCGCGCCGAGTTGTCGCTGTTCTGCTGCGCGCCGGCCGCGATGCTGAGCGGGCCCGCCACGTATGACAGCGACACGCCCCATGCATTGCCCTTGCCCAGCGAGCCCGGGATCTGGCCCGAGAAGCCGCCCGCGCCGGTCGATTCGTAGTTGGTGCCCGTCGAGTACATTGCCTTCGCGGTCAGGCCCGCGAACTTGCCCGTGTACTTGATCTGGTTGTCCGCATACAGGCCGCCACCCAGCGCGACCGGCAGCCACGCGTTTTCGAAGTAGTTACCGACCGTCAGCGGATCGTAGGTGTCCGACAGCAGGTCGAACAGCGGCGTCTTCTGGCGACCGAGGGTCACCGTGCCGTACGGGCTCTGCAGGCCGACATACGCCGCGCGGTTGAACAGGCGGCCGCTGTCGGCGAATGCGCCGTTCTGCAGGTTCACGCCGCTTTCGAGGTTGAACAGGGCCTTCAGGCCGCCGCCGAGGTCTTCCGTGCCGTAGATGCCGAAGCGGCTGTTGGTGATCGCGCCGTTGGTCATCGACAGCAGGCCGTCGTTCTTCGCGTTGGCGTTGGTCAGGTACCGGATGCTGACGTCGGCGACGCCCCAGAGCGTGACCGAGCTTTGTGCTGCTGCGTACTGGCTGGCGAAGGCCAGCACCGCGCCCCCTGCGATGGCTGCGAGTCGGGTGGTCTGCTTCATGAGCTTTCCCTTTGTAGGTGTCTCCATTCATGGCCGGCCGCGTGCGCAGCCGGGTGGCGATCGCGTACGTTCATGGCGCGCGCGATGTGGGCTGAATCATAAGACCAGTGCGCGCCCTGAAAGAAATTGAAATGCGCGGTCACGCGCGATTGTCGCCCTGGAACAACGTTTCCCGCGCCGGGCTTGCCTCTCGCGTGGCGGATGCGGAGCGCGGCGATGGCGGAACGAGGGCCGGTGCTGTAAGGATCGGGCGAGGCTGGCCGACGGGGGCCGCGACGCGGCCAGCCGGTGCGGCACGCCACGGAGATGGCGGACAGCGATCCCGCCCGCTCAGGTCGCTCAAGCCGACCGCGGCGTCCCGCATTCGGGCTGGCCGTCGCCGCCGGTGTCGTCGCCGCCGTGCCCCGCGCGCCGCCGCGCCCGCCGCACGATCTCCGCGAACGCACCGACCAGCAGCAGCACCGCGCCCCACAGCGCGACGTCCGGCACGAGCCGCGTCACGAAGCCGCCGACCACCGCGCCGGCCAGGAAGCAGAAGCTGATCGTCGCGAGCAGCGCCGAATCGTGCAGTGCACCCGCGTCGTAGCGCGGAATCAACCCGACGAACAGCTTCTGCGCGGCGCGCCGCAGGTTGCCGGTCGTCATCACCGACGTATACGACAGTGCCTCGAGATGGGTGAACGACAGCGTCTGCAGCGTCGCGACGAACGAGATGCCGGGGATCAGCCACGCGCTCGACGCGCCGACGAGGCCGCTCGCGGCGACGCCGAGAAACGCGATCTCGACGATCAGGCTCGCGAACGCCGTGTGGCGCATCCAGCCGCGCTGCGCGGCGAGGCCGAGCAGGTGCGCGACGAACACCGCGACCACGAAGCCGCCGAGCGGCGGCACGTGATGCAGCGCGGCCGCCCATTCGCCGGCCGACACGTTGATGCCGAGCAGCGCGACGTTGCCGGTCATCGTGTTCGCGAACACGTGGCCGTGACCGACGTAGGTGTACGCGTCGAGGTAGCCGCCGGACAGCGTGAGCAGCGCGGCGACGGTGAGGTTGCGGCTGGCGCCGTCGAGATCCATCAGGCCTCCCGTGAAGAGCCGCGCCAGTATCGCGCACGGGAGGCCGGTCGTGCGCCGCTCACTGGCCGATGCCGGTAAGCCCGATCAGCGCGCCGGCCGCGAGCAGCCACAGCGGATGGATGCGCGTGCGCCATGCGAGCACCGCGCACGCGGCGGTGATGCCCCACTGGATCGCGGTGCGATTCGACGCTTCCGAGATCAGCACCGCGCTGGCCGCGACGAGCCCGGCCGTGACCGGCATCAGCCCGTGCTGCACGTAGCGGCGCCACGGCCGGTCGCGAAAACGCTCCCACGCGTGCAACGCCAGCACGGTGACGAGCGACGACGGCCCGAACTTCGCGATCGACGCGACCAGCAGCCCGGCCCAGCCGGCCACATGCCAGCCGACCAGCGATACGATCATCATGTTCGGCCCCGGCGCGGCCTGCGCGAGCGCGAACAGCGCGGTGAATTCGTGCGCGCTCATCCAGTGGTGCACGTCGACGACCTGCCGCTGCATCTCCGGCAGGATCGTGTTGCCGCCGCCGAACGCGAGCAGGGAGAGCTGACTGAAGATCGTCGCGATCGCGATCAACGTGTCGTTCATGACCGGCCTCCGTCGCGCGCGGCGGCGCGCTGCGGTGCCGGCGTCTCGCGACGCCGCGACGCGAGCCAGATGCTCACGGGCGTCAGCACCAGCATCGTGGTCAGGAGCGGAACGCGCAGCACCGCGATCGCGACGAACGCGAGCGCCGCGATGCCGGCCGCCGTGCGCGGCGCGTGCAGCAGCGGCTTCGCGACCTTCACGGCCATCGCGACGAGCAGGCCCGCGGCCGCGGCGGCGAGCCCGCCGAACAGGTGCTGCACGCGCGGATCGGCCTGCGTCTTCGCATACAGCACGCCGAGCGCGACGACCACGAGGGTGGGCCCCGCGATCAGCCCGAGAATGCCGGCGAACGCGCCCGCGACGCCGCGAAAGCGCATGCCGACGGCGACCGACAGGTTGATCACGTTGCCACCCGGCAGGAACTGGCACAGGCCGAGCAGATCGGTGAATTCGTCGGCGGTGAGCCATTTGCGCTCGTCGACGATCGTGCGCCGCGCGAACGGCAGCGCGCCGCCGAATGACATCAGGCCGAGCGACAGGAAGCCGGTGAACAGCTCGGCGAGGCCGATCCGGCGTGGGGACGCGGCGGGCGGCGGAGAAACGGATTGCATGGGGATCCTCATCAAACGATGGCCCGAGGTTACCGCCGTTCGGCACGCCGGCAAAACGATTTTATCGGCGCGCCCTTGTGATCTAGAATCACAAGCATGGCACGCGACCTCCCGCCCTTTTCCGCGCTTCGGGCCTTTGAAGCAGCGGCACGACACGAAAGCTTCAGCGCCGCCGGCGACGAGCTGCATGTGACTCACGGTGCCATCAGCCGGCAGATCGCCGGGTTCGAGGCATGGCTCGGCAAGCCGGTGTTCCACCGCTACGGCAAGCGCGTGAAGCTCACCGACGAGGGCCGTCGCTATCTGGATACCGTCCGCGCCGCGTTCGACAGCATCGCGCTCGCCACCGAGCAGCTGCGCAACACCGGTGCCGCGCGCGTGCTGCGCATCAATGCGCTGCCGACCTTCGCGATGAAATGGCTGCTGCCGCGCCTGTCGCGATTCCAGCGCGACGTGCCGAACGTCGAGCTGAAGCTGTCCACGTCGAACGCGCCGCTCGATGCGCTCGACGGTTTCGACGTCGCGATCCGCCGCGGCCCCGGCCATTGGCCGAACTGCACGAGCGGCCACTTCCTCGACGAAAGCGTGATTCCGGTGTGCAGTCCCGCGCTGCTCAAGCGCGCGCCGATCATCCGCGCGGACGATCTCGCGCGGCACGTGCTGCTGCATTCGGATACGCGGCCGGAAGGCTGGCGCGACTGGTTCGCGGCGGCCGGCGTAACGATGAAGGGGCGCAAGCGGCAGTCGTTCGACCACTTCTACCTGGCGCTGCAGGCGGCCGTCGACGGGCTGGGTGTCGCGCTCGGCCCGCTGCCGCTGATCGACGACGAGCTCGCGAGTGGCCGCCTCGTGATGCCGCTCGACGGGCCGCGCATCGCGACGCGCAGCTACTGGTGGATCGCGCCGGGCGCGCCGGCCGACGATCCGCTCGTCGCGCAGTTCTGCGCGTGGCTGCAGGCGCAGTCGAATACCGGCGCTTGAGGACGCGCCGGCGGGCGGCGTTGCACCGCCCGCTCCCGGTCACACCACCGGGCCCGGTTCCTTTTCCTTGCGCAGGATCGCGTACAGGATGATCGCGCCGAACGTCGCGGTGCCGATCCCGCCGAGCCCGAAGCCGCCGAACTTCAGCGAGAAGTCGCCGGCGCCGAGCACCAGCGTGACGGCCGCGACGATCAGGTTGCGGTTGTCGGAGAAGTCGACCTTGTTGACGACCCAGATTCGCGCGCCCGTCACCGCGATCAGCCCGAACACGACGATCGACACGCCGCCGAGCACCGGGCCCGGGATCGTCTGGATCACCGCGCCGAACTTCGGCGAGAAGCCCAGCCCGATCGCGATCAGCGCGGCGACCGCGAACACGAGCGTCGAATAGATCCGCGTGACGGCCATCACGCCGATGTTCTCCGCGTAGGTGGTCACGCCGGTGCCGCCGACGCTGCCCGACACGATCGTCGCGAGCCCGTCGCCGATGAACGCGCGACCGACGTAGCGGTCGAGGTTGGTGCCCGTCATCGCGCTGACAGCCTTGATGTGGCCGAGGTTCTCCGCGACCAGGATCACCGCGACCGGCGCGAGCATCAGCATCGCGTGCGGATCGAAGACCGGCGCACGGAAGCTCGGCACGCCGAACCACGCGGCCTGCGCGACGATCGAGAAATCGACCGGCTTGCCGAGGCCCATCCCGTTGCTCGCGATCGCATAGATCACGTACGCGATCACCAGCCCGACGAGGATCAGGAGGCGCTGCATCATCCCGCGCGCGAACACCGCGACGCCGCCGACGCACAGCACCGTGACGAGCGCCATCACCGAGTCGAAGGTCGATGCCGACACGCCCTTGACCGCGATCGGCGCCAGGTTCAGCCCGATCACCGCGACCACCGCGCCGGTGACGACGGGCGGCATCAGCGTCTCGATCCAGCGCGTGCCGATCGCCTGCACCAGCGCGCCGAGCGCGACGTACACGACGCCGCACGCGATGATCCCGCCGAGCGCGACCGGGATGTTCGGGTTCGGCCCGCTGCCGCCGTAGCCCGTCACCGCGATCACGAGGCCGATGAACGCGAAGCTCGAGCCGAGGTAGCTCGGCACGCGGCCGCCGACCAGCACGAAGAACAGCAGCGTGCCGATGCCCGACATGAAGATGCACAGGTTCGGGTCGAAGCCCATCAGCAGCGGCGCGAGCACGGTCGAGCCGAACATCGCGACGACGTGCTGCACGCCCATCGCGACCATCTGCGGCCACGCGAGGCGCTCGTCGGGGCCGACCACGCGCGAGACCGCGCCGGTCGGTTGCACCCGCCAGCGCGGGAAGTAGGAATCGGACATGGGGAAATGGGCTCCTGTCGTACGCCGGCTGCGGACGGTGCGCCGGTCTGGAATCTGGCGCGAGTTTACGGAGCGGAAATGGGGCTGGCAAGCGCGAGCCGCCGGTGCGGCGGTCGTGCCCGCCGAGCGGCCGTCCGGGCGGCCAACCAGGCGGCGCGACCGCATCGACGGCGGCCGGCCGGCGGCTGGCCGCCGACTGGCACGCGCATCGCGCGATGTAAGCGGGCGCTCACATCGCAGCGTGCGCCGCGGGGATCACGGATTGATGTACTGGAACAGCGACATGTTCTGCAGCTGCGCGTAGGCCTTCTGCGCGCCGCTCAGCGCGTTCTGCACCTGCAGGTACTGGCTGATGGTCGTCACCATGTTGGTGCTCGTCAGGTCCGACAGGTTGCTGGTCGTCTGCAGCGCGGCGGTCTGGTTGACGGTCTGCATCGCCTTGACTTCCTGCTCGCGGCCGCCGACCGACGCCAGCACGGTCGTGACGTTGCGCATCGAGTTGCCGATCTTCGTCGCGGCCGTGCCCATCGCGTTCGACAGCGCGGCGGTCGCCGTCGGATTGCCGGTGACGGGCGTCTTCAATGCCGTGATCATCGAATCGAGCGTCGAGAACACGTCGACCCCGCTCGCCTGCGGCGCGGGCGTGACCGAGAAAGTATCGGTGGGCGACGGCGTGCCCGACACGGCCACCTTCATCCCGCTGCCGAGCGCGATCGCGGTGCCTGACGTATAAGCCTGCGCGGGCCCGGGCGTCGGGGGCAAGATCGAATTGTCGGTCACCGTGTAGGTCGGCGCGGCCGGGGTGCCGCCGAAGGTGATCGTGAATTGATGGCCGTTCGTCGCGGCCGACGGATCCGTCACCGTGACGTTGCCGATGGTGGCCGTGCCCGTGTTGCTCGCGCCGGCCGCCTGGACCGGCGAGCTGCCCAGCGCCTGTACCGACATGAACACCGAGATGCCCGAGTCGCCCTGCGGCACGCTGCGCGAATCGTCGATCTGTACGGTGCGCGTGCCCGTATCGCCGACGTAGCTGATGGCGCCGGCGGCATTCTTCGTGAACGGCGCCGCCGCATTCTTGTAGCCGGCGAACAGGTAGTTGCCCGCGCCGTCGGTCGAGTTCGCGAGCGACATCAACTGGTTGCGATAGCCCTCGAGCTGCGTCGCGAGCGCCCCGCGGTCGCTGTCGGCGAGCGAACCGTCGCCGGCTCGCACGATCACCGACTGGATGCTGCCGAGTACGCTGCTGACGCTCTGCAGCGTCTGGTCCTCGGCCTGCAGCGACTCGAGCGCCGTATTCTGGTTCGCCGCGTACTGCGACAGCGTGGCCGACGTCATCGACAGCTGCACGGCCTGCGCCGCGCCCACCGGGTTGTCGGCCGGGGTCGTGAGGCTCACGCCGCTCGAGATCTGCTGGTAGAGCTGCGCGAGCTGGGCCTGCTGATCGTTCATCTGTCCGACGTTCAGCTGGTAGAACTGGGTCGTGGAAATCCGCATCGTGTCTATCCTCTCGAATCCGGTCAGCTGAACAGGCCCAGCACGGTCTGGAACAGCGAAGCCGCCGTCTGGATCACTTTCGCGTTGGCCTGGTAGAGCTGCTGGTACTGCATCAGGTTCGCGGCTTCCTCGTTCTGGTTCACGCCCGACACCGACTGCTGCGCGGACGTGATCTGGCCGACCAGCGCCGTCTGTGCGGTACTCGACGACTTGAGCTGGCTCGCGGCGTTGCCGATGTTGTTCACGTATTTCGCATAGGCGCCCGTGAGCGTGGTCGTGCCGCCGCCGAGGGTCTTCGCGTTGACGAGCTGCGACAGCGCGAGCGCGTTGCTGCCGTCGCTCGTGCCGCCCGCGTACGGCCCGATCGTGAACGAATCGCCGTCCGACGGCGTGCCCGACAGCGTGACGGTCACGCCGTTCAGCGCCCCGGCGGCCGTGCCCGACATCGTCATCGCCGCGCCGGTCGACGGATCGTACGGCACGGAGTCGGTCGGCGTGCTGATCGTCACCGACGTCGGCGGCGTGCCCGGGATCGTCACCGTGGTGCCGACCGGGAAGCCCGACAGCGACTTCGTCGCCGCGTCGTAGGTCAGCTTGGTCGACGGCACCTGATAGCCGGCGCTCACCCCGCTCAGCGCGATCTTGCCGGTGCCGATGTTGGTGCTCGACGCCGACGTGACGACCGGCGACGCGGCCGCGATCGCCGCGCCGCTCGTCGTCGCGAGCCCGAAGCCGTCCAGCGCGCCGCGCGTCGGCAGCACGGTGAACTGGTCGCCGGCATTCATCGCGCCGGACGAGAACGAGAAGTTCAGCCCGCCGAGCGAGACCGGCATCGGCCCCGCCTTCTGGTCGACCACCGACCCGCTCGCGCGGTCGGTCAGCGTGTAGTTCGTGCCGTCGTACGACAGCGTGTAGTCGCTCGTCGTCGGCTGCGACGCGTTGGCGAACGACACGGACAGCGACGCGTTGCCGGTATTGCCCTGGTTCGAATAGACGGCCGGGGCCGCCACCGTGAACAGGGCGCCGCCCGGGTTGCCCGACAGGTCGACACCGAGCGCGTTCTGCGCGTTGACCTGCGCGGCGAAGCTGGCCGCGACCGCGCCGAGCTGCGCCTGCGCGGGGTCGAGCGTCTGGCTGCGGAACGCGAGCAGGCCGCCGAGCGTGCCGCCCGACAGCGATGCATCCGGCAGCGCCTGGTTCGGGCCTTGCGGGTTCGTGCCGGCGATCCCCTGCGACACGACGGTCAGCTCGCTCGGATCGGACGGCGACGTGACGGTCGCGAGCTGGTAGCTCTTGTCGGCGAGGACGAGCGGCTGGCCGCCCGCGAGGAACACGCTGTAGCCGCTGTCGCCGCGCACCACCTGCACGCCGGCGAGGCCCGACAGGTTCGATACCGCGAGGTCGCGCTGGTCCATCAGCTGGTTCGGCGGCTGCCCCTGGCTGCTCGCCGCCGAGATCTGCTGGTTCAGCTGCGCGATCTGCGCGGTGTACGTGTTGATCTGCGACACCGTGCTGGTGAGTTGCGTATTCACGCTCTGGCGCAGCGCGTCGTACTGCTGGCCGCCCGCATTGAGCTGGTTCGCGAGGATCTGCGCGTTGCTGATCGCGGTCTGCCGCACCGACGGATCGGCGGCGCTGTTCGCGACGTTCTGCAAGCCGGTGAAATAGCCGGTGATCGCGGTCGAGATCCCGGCCGTCGGGCTGCCGACGTAATTGTTCAGCTGCGCGACGAGCGAATACCACGTCGACAGCGAGCCGCCCTGCGACTGCGCGCTGTTCAGCTGGTCGCTCAGGTACTGGCTGTACTGTCGCTGCACGGTGACGGTGCTCACGCCCTGCGGCATGTAGCCGCTCGCCGTGTACTGGCCGCTCGCCTCGGCATAGACCGGGCGCTCGACCGAATAGCCGGGCGTCGCGGCGTTGCTGATGTTCTGGCCGGTCGTCGTGAGGCCCCAGAGCGCGGCATTGAGGCCGCTGACGCCGAGGTTCATGAGTGTGTTGGACATGCGCGATCCTGATGAGCCGGCCGCGCTGCGGCCGCCGGGTTGCGTGACTCCCGGTATAACGGCCGCGGATCGGAAAAATTGAGGGAAAAATGCGTGGGCGACGCGCGCGTGCGCGTCGTCTGTCGAGCGGCCCGGCGGACGATGCCGGCGCCGCCGTGAAAGCGGCCCCGGGCGGGGCCGCAACGGATGCGTCAGGCCCGCGCGAGCGAGCGACGCTTCATCTCGAGTTGCGTGATCAGGCGCTGCAGCGTGTTCTCCGCGCTGCCCGGCAGCGCCAGGAAGCGAAAGCCGAGCTGGTAGCGGCGCGAGCCGTTCGGCAGCTGGGTCGAACGCTGCGACACGAGCTGCAGGTCGAGCGACAGCTTGCCGTGGCCGTTCAACTCGAGTTCGACGTCGGGCAGCAGCGTGCCGACCTCGAGCGCCTCGATACGCTCGTCGGCCGTCCGCAGCCCGACGCCGCCGAGCGACAGGTTATGCACCTCGAACACGAAGCTCTCGCCGTCCGGCAGCTTGCCGCGGCACAGGAACGGATCGACGATCGGCGCATCGACGCGGAAATACTCGCGGCGCTGGATGCACATGAGCACGTCGGGGAAATCGGCGACGAACGCGGGCAGCCCCTCGTAGCGCGTCTCGCGCGGCGTGCCCGTGGTGAATTCGACGCGCACGCCTTCCGGCGCGGCCGCGAAGGTGCAGTGCGACGCGCCGAGGATGCCGGCGTTCTGCTCGGACAGCGCGCCCCAGTCGAACGTGAACGTGCGCGCGCCGACGTCGACCTCGAGCAGGCGCGTGACGAGCTGGCCGCCCGGGTACTGGACGGTCAGGAAGTCGCCGCGGTTCACGAGGTTGCGCAACTGCACGCCGATCTCCAGCGGATTGCGGCGGGCGTAGTCGGGGCCGGAATGGCCCGCATCCAGGCTCGGATCGGTCGACGTTTCGATATTCATGGCTAGCCGGTTTTCTTTTCATGGGCGCCCGGGACGACCGGTGCGCAGTAAAACCGGGCCAGAACATGGCCCGGTTACAGGTCTCTCACACTTAGCGGCAGTGCTCACCGAAAGTTTAGATCGAAACGCCGGTTTTTTTCGCGCAAACGTTGAAACCGCGCGCGGCGGTCTGCCGGGCGCGGTCCGTAACATTGCAAACGGGCGGCGGGGCGGGCCCGTCAGCCGATCTGCTGCATGATCGAGATCAGCTTCTTCGCGTAATTCGGGTCGGTCGCGTAGCCGGCCTTCTGCATCCCGTGCGCGAAGCCCTCGACGCTGCGGCTCGCGCTCAGCACGCCCGCGTAGCGCGGGTTGTTCTTCAGCAGGTTCGCGTAATCGGTCATCGCGTGCTCGTACGAGTCGTACGCGCGGAACTTCGCGACGACGCGGCGCGGCGTGCCGTTCACGTATTCGGTCGTCAGTGCCGACACCGTGCGGCCCGTCCAGCCCTTGTTCGCCTTGATGCCGAACACGTTGTAGCTCGTCGAGCCGTCGCTCGCGCGGATCTCGCGCTTGCCCCAGCCCGATTCGAGCGCGGCCTGCCCGACGATGAAGCGCGCCGGGATGCCGGTGGTCGCGCTCGCCGCCTGCGCCGGGCCGGCGAGGCGGTCGACGAACGCGTCGGCGTCCTGCACGCCGCTCGCGCCCTTCAGCGGCGGCGTCAGCGCGCTGCCGGCCGAGTAGCCGCGCGCGCCGGCGAGCCCGCCGTTGTTCGCCGCGTTCGCGTAGGCCCGCGCCATCGCGTTCATCGCGGCGAGGCTGCCTTCGTTGCCCGACGCGCCGACGCCGGTCGCGCCGAAGCCCGCCGCACCGAGCCCGGCCGCGCCGGCGTCGGCCGCCGTGTCGCTGTCCGTGCCCTGCCCCGCGTTGCGCAGCAGCTGCTTCATCAGCGCGTCGGCCACGCCGATCCCGCGCTTCGACATCTGCTGCGCGAGCTGCTGGTCGAGCATCGACGTGTACATCTTCGACGTGTGCGAATCGAGCAGCCCGCCGTCGGGCGACGCGTCGCGCATGCTCTTGAGCATCATCTGCGTGAACATCGCGTCGAACTGGCCGGCGACCGCCTTCGCGCCGGCCTGCGGCGACTGCTTCGCCTGCGCGCGCAGCGCGTCGAAGCCCTGCACGTCGAGCGCGAAGCGCTGCGTCAGGTCGTTCGCGTTCGGGAGATTGGCTGCCATTTAGATCACCTCCAGGTCCGCGCGCAGCGCGCCGGCCGCCTTCATCGCCTGCAGGATCGACATCAGGTCCGCCGGCGTCGCGCCGAGGGTGTTCAGCGCCTTCACGACGTCGGCGAGGTTCGCGCCGGCCGTCACCATCTTGAGCGCCCCGTTGTCCTGCTTCAGCTGGATCTGCGACTGCTGCGCGACCACCGTCTGCCCGTTCGAGAACGGCCCCGGCTGCGACACCACCGGCTGCGTGTTGACGATCACCGACAGGTTGCCGTGCGCGACCGCGCAGCTTTGCAGCGTGACCATCTGGTTCATCACGATCGAGCCGGTGCGCGCGTTCAGGATCACCTTCGCGGCGGCCTTGTCCGGGCTCACGTCGAGGTTCTGCAGGCGCGCCATGAACGCGACCTGCTGTGCGGAATCCGCCGGCGCGGCGAGCTGGATCGTGCGGCCGTCGAGCGCCGTCGCGGTGCCCGGGCCGAAGCTCGAATTGACCGCGGACACGATCCGTTGCGCGGTGCCGTAGTCCATGTCGTTCAGCTGCAGCTGCAGCACGCCGTTCATCTGCGCGATCGCGTTCGGCACCGAGCGCTCGACGATCGCGCCGCCGACGATCCGGCCGGCCGCGAGCTGGTTCACCTGCACGCGGCTGCCGTTCGCGCTCGCCCCCGCGCCGCCGACCGCCATGTTGCCCTGCGCGAGCGCGTATACCTGGCCGTCCGCGCCCTTCAGCGGCGTGAGCAGCAGCGTGCCGCCGCGCAGGCTCTTCGCGTTGCCGAGCGACGACACGGTCACGTCGAGCGCCTCGCCGGGCCGCGCGAACGGCGGCAGCGTGGCGGTCACCATCACGGCCGCGACGTTCTTCAGCTGCATGTTGTTCAGCGACGACGGGCCGCCGTTGGCCGAACCGTTGTTGATCGAGATGCCGAGGTTCGCGAGCATGTTCGCGAGCGTCTGCGTGGTGAACGGCGTCTGCATCGTCTGGTCGCCCGTGCCGTCGAGGCCGACGACGAGGCCATAGCCGATCAGCGGGTTGTCGCGCACGCCCTGGATCTGCGCGAGGTCCTTCAGGCGCTCCGCGTGCACGGGCGCCGCGCCGAACGCGCACGCCGCCAGCGCAAGCGCGGCGGCCAGTGCACGGAACGCCCGGGACGAACTGAACGAAAGGTGGTGAACAAGAGGCAGCGGCATCGTCATCACCACGGTGCGATGTTGAGGAAGAAGCGCTGCAGCCAGCCCATCGTCTCGGCTTCGTTGATGTAGCCCTTCGACGAATATTCGATCTTCGCGTCGGCGACCTGCGTCGAGTAGACCGAGTTCGCGCCCGAGATCGTGTTCGGGTTGACGACGCCCGAGAAGCGCACGAATTCGTTGCCCTGGTTGATCAGCATCTGCTTCTCGCCGCTGACGACGAGGTTGCCGTTCGGCAGCACGCTGGTGACGGTCACCGTGATCGTGCCGTTGAACGTGTTCGCCGCGCTGGCGCCGCCCGTCGCCGCGAACTTGTTGTTGCCGGCCGCCGACAGGTTCGCCTTCGCGAACAGCCCGCCGAGGAACGCGGCGGTCGGCACGCTGAAGTCGGTGTTGCCCTGCCGGTTGGTGTTCGCGCCCGACGACTTGGTCGCATTGATGTTCTCCGCGATCATGATCGTCAGGATGTCGCCGACGTTGCGCGGCCGCTGATCCTCGAACAGCGGCCGCCCCGCAAAGCCGGGGTTGTAGATCGAGCCGGGCGCCTGCATCGACATCGGCATCGGCGGCTGCGCCGTCATCGGCTGCTGGATGATCGGGTCGCGCGGAATCTGCGCGCAACCGGCGAGCGCGGCCACCGCGACCGCGCACACGGCGCGGACGGGGGCTGACGGGAGGAGGCGAACCTGCTTCATGGCGACGGCGTGACTTTCCGGTTAGCTCTTCATCTGCGTGACGGTCTGCAGCATCTGGTCGGACGTCGTCACGGCCTTGCTGTTGATCTCGTACGCACGCTGCGTCTGGATCATGTTGACGAGTTCCTGCACGACGTTCACGTTCGACGCCTCGACGTAGCCCTGGTTGAGCACGCCCGCGCCGTTCAGGCCCGGCTGCGACACGTTCGGCGCGCCCGACGACGTGGTCTCGGCGAACAGGTTCTCGCCCTTCGCCTCGAGGCCGGCCGGGTTGATGAAGGTCGCGATCTGCAGCGAGCCGATCTGCACCGCGTTGCTCGAGCCCGGCTGCGTGACCGACACGACGCCGTCCTTGCCGATCGTCAGCGACTGCGCGTTCTGCGGCACCGTGATCGCCGGCAGGATCTGATAGCCGCTCGACGTGACGAGCTGGCCCTGCGCGTTGGTCTGGAACGAGCCGTCGCGCGTATAGGCGTTCGTGCCGTCCGGCATCAGCACCTGGAAGAAGCCCGCGCCGTTGATCGCGACGTCCTTCGAGTTGCCCGTCTGAGTGAGGCCGCCCTGCGTGTACAGGCGCTCGGTCGCGACCTGCTGCACACCGGTGCCGAGCTGCAGGCCCGACGGCAGTTCGGTCTGCTGCGTCGAGTTCGCGCCCGGCTGGCGGATGGTCTGGTACAGCAGATCCTCGAACACCGCGCGCGACGCCTTGAAGCCGTTCGTGCTGGTGTTCGCGAGGTTGTTCGAGATCACGTCCATCTGCGCCTGCTGCGCATTCATGCCGGTGGCGGCGATGTAGAGCGATCGGTTCATGTTGAATCTTCTCCTGGTAGCGAGGGCCGTGCCGCTCAGCTGAAGTTGAGCAGCTGGTTCGCCGTCTGCTCGTTCTGGTCGGCCGTCTGGATCAGCTTCGACTGCAGCTGGAACGCCCGTGCGTTGTCGATCATCGCGACCATCGCGGTCACCGGATTCACGTTGCTGCCTTCGAGCGAATTCGGCGTGACGACCACGGTCGGGTCGGCGTCGGCCGGATTGCCGTCGGCGGTGCGGAACAGCCCGTCGTTGCCGCGCGCGAGCGTGGCCGGATCGGGGTTCACGAGCTTCATCTGGTCGACGATCGCGACCGCCGTCGGCGGGTCGCCCGGCATCAGCGCGGACACCGTGCCGTCCTTGCCGATCGTCACTTCCGCGTTCGGCGGCACCGAGATCGGGCCGCCGTTGCCGATCACCGGCAGGTTGCTCGCGTTGACGAGCTGGCCGTTTTCATCGACGTGCAGGTTGCCGGCGCGCGTGTACGCCTCGCTGCCGTCGGCCGTCTGCACCGACAGCCAGCCGGCGCCCTGCACCGCGACGTCGAGCGGGTTGCCGGTGCGCGTGATCGGACCCGGTGCGTAATCCGCGCCGGGCGTCGACGCGAGCACGTAGGTGCGCGTCGTCGTCGGGTCGATCGTGCTGCCGTCGCCGAAATTCATCGGCACCGCGCGGTAGGTCGCGAGCTGCGCGCGAAAGCCCGTCGTCGATGCGTTCGCGAGGTTGTTCGCGACGATCGCCTGCTGGTCGAGCGACTGCGACGCGCCCGTCATCGCCGTGTAGATCAGTCGGTCCATGGCTGCCGGTTATCCGCGCATTACAGGTTGATGAGCGTCTGGTCGACGGTCTGCTGCGTCTTGATCGTCTGCGCGTTCGCCTGGTAGTTGCGCTGCGCGGTGATCAGGTTGACGAGCTGCGACGTCAGGTCGACGTTCGAGTTCTCGAGCGCGCTGCCCTGCAGCGAACCGTGGTTCGTGCTGCCCGGCGACGAGATCTGCGGCACGCCCGACGCGGACGATTCGGCGTACTGGTTGCCGCCGAGGTTGACGAGCCCGTTCGGGTTGTTGAAGTTCGCGAGCACGATCTGGCCGAGTACCGACGTCTGGCCGTTCGAGTAGTTGCCGGTCAGCTTGCCGTCGGCGCCGATCGAGAAGGTCGTCAGCGTGCCGCTCGCATAGCCGTCCTGCGCGAGGTTGTTCACGCCGTCCTTGCCGCCGTACTGCGTGGTGCCGGTCAGGTCGAGCGTGAGCTGCTGCGGCGTCGCCGAGCCATCGGTGTTCGGCACGGTGAACTGGAACTGGCCGAGCGACGCGGTCGGCGCGGCCGGCGTGCCCGTCGTCGTGCCCTGGATCGCGCCCGACGAGTTGAACGTGACCGTGCCGAGGTCGGTCGCGGCGGCGCCCTGCACGCCCGCGTAGGCCTCCCACGTGCCGGCCGCCGACTTCACGAAGTACATGTTGACCGCCTGCGAGCCGCCGAGCGAGTCGTACACCTGGATCGACGTCGAGTAGTTGTACGTCGTGGTGTCGGTTGCGCTGAACGGGGTCTTGGTCGGCGGCGTGTCCTGCGAGTTCAGGTTGAACTGGGCCGAGATCTTGGTCGTCGCGGTCGGCGCGATGTTGGTCGTCGGCGCCTGCAGCGGCACGGTTTGCGCGGTGCTGATCACGCCGTTCTTGTCGGCGGCGTAGCCCATCAGGTTCGCACCCGCCGAGTTGACGATGAAGCCGTTCTTGTCGCGCTGGAACGTGCCGTCGCGCGAGTACGTCGTCACGCCGTTGTTCGACATCTGGAAGAAGCCGTTGCCGTTGATCGCGACGTCGAGCGACGAGTTCGTCGTGTTGATCGTGCCCTGGCCGAACTGCTGCTGCACCGACGCGAGCGTCGTGCCGATCCCGATCTGCGTGTTGACCGACGTCGCGACCGAGTTCGCGTACATGTCGGAGAACTGCGCGGTGCTCGACTTGAAGCCGACCGTGTTCGCGTTCGCGATGTTGTTGCCGATCACGTCGAGCGCGTTCGATGCGCCGGCGAGGCCGCTCAGACCCTGTTGATAACCCATTTCGGTCTCCGTTTTCGAGAAAGCTGGATCAGTTGGTGGTGGTCGTGCCGCCGGACGACGACGACGCGGTGTTCGGGAAAATCGACGCGACCTGGGTCAGCCCCACCGTCGTGCCGTTCGACAGCACGAGCCCCGCCGTGCCGTCGGCCTGCTTGATCACGCTCTGGACCTGCGCGGCCGCGAGCACGGTCGGCGCATACGTCTTGCCGTCGCTGCCCGTGTACTGCGCGCTCACGGTGTACTTGCCGTCCGGCAGCGCGTTGCCGGCCGCATCGGTCGGCGTCCAGTTGAACGGCACCGTGCCGGCCGACTGCTGGCCCGCGTTGATCGTGTTCACGACGGCGCCCGCGCTGTTCTTCACGGTGATCGTCAGGTTCGACACGTCGCTCGTGAGCGACACGCCGAACGGCGACGCCGCGCCGCTCTTCACCGCGACGCTATTGCCCGGCGCGAGCACGTTCGTGCCGATCAGCAGCGCGGCCTGCGTCTGCTGGCCGGCCGCGAGCTGCGTCGACAGCGACGTGAGCGACGTGTTCAGCTGCGCGATGCCGCTCACCGTGTTGATCTGCGCGAGCTGCGACGTCATCTGCGAGCTGTCGACCGGGCTGGTCGGATCCTGGTTCTGCAACTGCGTGACGAGCAGCTTCAGGAACGTCGCCTGCAGGTCGCTCGCCGACGTGCCGGTCGTCGACACGTTGTTGGTGTTCATCGTGTCGGTCGGCAGGGTCGACACGCTGGTGCCGTTGCCGCCGATCGTCGTGCTGGTGGAAGTCATCCTGGGTGGCCTTGTGTCGGAACTGTCGGATCCGGGTCTCGGTGTGGAAGGGCGCTCGGCGCGCGGCTTACGTGCCGATCGTCAGCGTCTTGAGCATCAGCGTCTTCGCGGTGTTCAGCGTCTCGACGTTGGCCTGGTACGAGCGCGACGCCGAGATCATGTTCACCATCTCCTGCACCGGGTCGACGTTCGGCATCTGCACGTAGCCGTTCGCGTCGGCGGCCGGGTTCGCCGGGTCGTAGGTCGACTTCATCGGCGACGGATCGTCGACCACCCTGGTCACGCGCACGCCGCCCACGCCCTGGCCGGACGCGGTGCGCGCGCCGCCCATCGGGTCGGTCGCGAACACGACCTGCTTGGCCTTGTACGGCTTGCCGTCGGGGCCGGTCGCGCTGTCGGCGTTCGCGAGGTTCGACGCGGTGACGTTCAGGCGCTGCGATTGCGCGGACAGCGCCGAACCGGCGACGCCGAAGATGTTCATCAACGAGGGCATGGAGACTCCTGGTTCGGGTGCGGAAGCGGCGCGCGCTTACGAGTTCGTCGAGATCGCGGCGATCATCGCCTTGATCTGCTGGGTCATCACGGTCATCCCGGTTTCGTAGTGCAGCGCGTTGTTCGCGAACTGCACGCGCTCGACGTCGAGATCGACCGTGTTGCCGTCGAGCGACGGCTGCAGCGGCATCCGGTACTGCGCACGACCGTAGTCATCGGCCGGGCCGCCGGTCGGAATCAGCTTCGCGGTGCCGGCCATGTGACCCGGCGCCGTTGACGCCATCGTCATCCCGCTCGTCACGCCGGCCGGCTGCGCCATCGGCAGCTGCGCGGCGTTGCTCGGCGCGAGACCGCCGCTGGTCTGCTTCAGCGAGCGCGCGAGGGTCGACGCGAAATCGGTGTCGCGGGCCTGGTAGCCGGGCGTGTCGGCGTTCGCGATGTTCGACGACAGCAGTTCCTGCCGATAGGCGCGCACGTCGAGCGCCTGTCGGCCGAACGCGAATTCGGCATCGAGTTTGTCCAGCATGTGTGCGTCTCTCCGTATGAAGCGCTGCACGCCCGTTGCGCCGGATGGCGACCCAAGGGGCTTTTTTCCATGACAGCGATGGTAGGCGCCGGGCGCAACCGGCAATCGGACGAATAACGCGGCAAAGGCCCCCTCTATTCATCGTTTGCGCGACGGCCCGGCTCCCTAGAATGCGAATCGGATCAACGGCTTCGAGGACACGGCGATGACACGCAGCGCACTTCGCGGAAACGACGCACGCGGCACGCGCCTGCCGCGTGCGTTCGCGCTCGCCGCGGCGCTGTGGCTCGCGGTGCCGGTTGCGCACGCGGACGACGGGATGATCGTGATTCCCGGACGCGGCGAGACGGCCGAGACCGCGCTCGCGCATGCGAACGCGGCGAGCGGCGGGCAATTCGGCGGGAATGCGGGAACGGCTTCGGGTGCCGTCGCGACCGTCGTCGCCGGTACGGCCGACCCCGCATCGAATCCCGCGCGACCGGCCGTCGCCGCGCGCATGGCGGCGGCACGCGCCACGCCGGCCGCGCCGGCCGCGCCGGCCCCGCGCGCGCCGGCGGCTGCCGCCAACCCGGCCCAGGCAGCCAACCCGCTCCAGGCGGGCGCCGCGCCCCTGCCTGCGACACCGCCCGGCCAGCAGGACCCCGACACGATCCGGCGCACGGCCCTCGCGTTCCTGCAGCAGCAGGTCGCGGGCCTGCCGGGCAAGACCACCGCGACGGTCGCGGCCGCGTTTCCGCGCGGGCTCGCCGCGTGCACGACGCTCGAGCCGTTCCTGCCGACCGGCGCGCGCCTGTGGGGCCGCACGACGGTCGGCGTGCGCTGCGCCGGCGAGCGGCCGTGGACCGTCTACCTGCAGGCGAAGGTCGCCGTGCAGGCCACTTATTACGTCGCCGCGCGGCAGATCGCGCCCGGCGAGCCGCTCACCGCGGCCGACCTCGTCGCGCGCGACGGCGACCTGACGGTGCTGCCGCTCGCGGTGATCACCGATCCCGCGCAGGCCGTCGGCGCGACCGCGCTGGCCCGGATCTCGGCCGGGCTGCCGCTGCGCCAGGACATGCTCAAGAGCGCCGCGTCGGTGTCGGCCGGCCAGACGGTGCGGGTCGTCGCGGCCGGGCCCGGCTTCACGATCTCGGCCGAGGGCAGCGCGCTCGCGAATGCGGCGCCGGGCCAGTCGGTGCGGGTCAGGATGGCGGCGGGGCAAATCGTCACGGCGATCGTCAAGGACGCCGGGACCGTGGAAATTCCGCTATAGGGACGAATGCCGCCGCAAGATTGCAAAGAATTGTTTATTCGGAGAATTTCGGGCTCACGATGCTAAAGTTCGGGCCGACCCCGCCGTTATCTGGGTCATACCGTCCAGGAAACCCATCGTGAAGATCGATTCCACTCCGAACCCGAGCCCCCTCGCGTCGACCGGCAACGGCGCGGCCCGCGCGCAATCCGGCGCGGCTTCGTCGTCGCCCGCGCAGGCGGCCGACGCAGGATCGACCGGCGGCGACACGACCGTGAACCTGTCGGGTCTGTCCGGCCAGTTGCGTTCGCTGTCGGGCTCCGGCAGCGCCGACATCGACACGGCCCTCGTCCAGTCGATCAAGGATGCGCTGAACAACGGCACGTTGACGATCGATGTGAACAAGATCGCCGACGGCGTATTGAATACCGCCCGCGACCTGCTGCAACAGCAGCGCGCGAAGGGCAACTGAGCCGGCCCGGGGCCCGTCACGCCCAGACCGGTCCCCTGGTTTGCCGGCATGCGGACACGCGTGCCGGCGCGACGAGCATGACGCGATGAGAGAAGAGCTGCTGGCCACGGTCAACGACGAACACGCGACGGTCGAAGCATTCGCGTCCCTGCTCGCCTACGAGGAAAAGGCGCTCACGACGCCGGAGCCGCTGGAAATGCTGCCCGGCATCGTCGAGAAGAAGAGCGCGCTGATCGACCGGCTCGCGCAGCTCGAGCGCACGCGCGACACGCAGCTGTCCGCGCTCGGCTTTCCGGCCGGCAAGAAAGGGATGGACCAGGCCGCCGAGCGCGATGCACGCCTCGCCGGCCGCTGGCAGTTGCTGCTGCAGGCCGCCGAACGCGCGCGCCAGGCCAACGCGACCAACGGGATGCTGATCCGGATCCGGATGGACTACAACGAGCGCGCGCTCGCGGTGCTGCGCTCGGCGCCCGCGCCGGCCGGCGTCTACGGGCCCGACGGGCGTGTATCGGCGCTGATGCGCTGATGCGCTGATACGCCGCCCGCACCGATGTACCGATCATGCCGGCGCACCGACGCGCCGGCCGCGCACCGCGCGGCCCTGCCGCGGCCGCGCGCGCCTTCCCCGCCTTACAGCAGCGGACACGCGGTGACCTGCGTGCCGCGTTCCACGCAAAGCCGTTCGTAGTCGCGCAGGTACGCGCGCTCGTCGTCGTCCAGCAGCTCGACATCGATCAGGTCCCAGTCGTAGCCGACCGTGACGAGGTTCTCGAACGCGACGGTGTCCGACGCCTCGTCGTCCGCGCGCACGACCACGATGTTCTCGATCCGCACGCCGCCCTTGCCCGGCACGTAGATGCCCGGTTCGACCGAAATCACCGCGTTCGGCACCAGCCCGTACTTCGCGCCCGGCGCGAACCGCACGCCGCCCTCGTGCACGTGGATCCCGACGCCGTGCCCGGTGCCGTGGCCGAAATCGTAGCCGTGGTCGCGGCACACCTGGCGCACCGTCGCATCGACGTCACCGCCCGTCGCCGTCTTCGGGAAGCGCGTGACGAGCCCCTTGATGCAGGCCTTCAGCGCGACCGTGTAGATCTCCCGCTGCCACGGCTGCGCGACCGTCTCCGGCTGCGTGCGACGCAGCACGACGCGCGTGCAGTCCGTCGCGAAACCGGCGTCGTAGTATGCGCCGCTGTCGAGCAGCACGAGTTCGCCTTCCGTCAGCGCGACGTCGGCGCTCGCCGCCGTGTAGTGCGCGAACGCGCTGTTCGCGCCGTTCGCCGCGATGGACGGGAATGTCAGCGCGACCGCCGAGCGCGCGCCGTACGCGTCGTTGATCGTGCGGGCCAGGTCGTATTCGGTATGGCGCTGCCCCGCCTCGCCGGCCTTCGCCCAGCGCATCGTTTCGGCGATCGCGGCCGAACTGCGCGCGAACGCGTCGCGGAACCGGTCGAGCACCGCCGGCGTCTTGCCGGCCCGCAGCGCCTCGACCGGGTTGAAATCGGCGTGGCGCGCGTGCGGCCACACGCGGCGCACCGATTCGACGAGCGCGCAGTTGACCGATTCGAAGCCGTAGCACACGTGGTTGACCGCGAACTGCGCGAGGAAACGCTCGAGTTCGGCGAAGTCGCGCCGGATCACGTGCAGCGCCGGATACGACGCCAGTTCGACCGGGCAGCGATCGCAGCCTTCCGGCAGGAACAGCGCGACCTGCTCGCCGATGGCGAACAGGAAGCCCAGGTGCGACGACGCATTGGGGATGTGATAGCCGCGGCTGTTCAGCAGATACGCGAGATCGTCCGACGCGCACGTGAAGAATGCGGTCTTGCCGGGCGCCGCGCCGGTGTGCGCGGCGAGCCGCCGGTTCAGCGCGTCGAGGTTCTGCGCGACGCTCGCGCCGGTCATCGCGTCCGGCAGCTCGAAGATCGGCCGCTCGACCACCCAGCCCGGCAACGCGATCGCGCGGTCGATCTCGCGCTCGCCGAGGCTCGTCCAGTCGAGCGACGCGGCCTGCGTCCGCTCGACCAGCCGGTCGCGCTGCGCGACGCTGATCCGCAGCGCGTCGTAGCCGACCCGCGCGAGCCGGCTCGCGTGCGCGACCAGCCAGTCGGCCAGTGCCTGCCAGATCGTCACGTTCATCCCGAGCTTCTCGATGCGCACGCGCACCGGGTCGCACTGCTGTTCGGCCTGCAGGTGATAGCGGCCGTCGACGAACAGCACGAACGGCGGCACGCCGAGCGCCTGCGCGGTCGCCGCGCTCAGGAAGATCCCGCAGCCGGCCGAGCCGTCGAAGCCCGACAGCGCGTAGCGCGGGTTGTTGCGGCGCGGCAGGTATTCGGTGATGTACTCGTCCTGCGACGTGACCACGACCGCGTCGAGCCGGGCGGCGTCGAGCAGGCGCGACAGGCCGGCCTGCGTGTCGGCGACGGACGCGTCATACGAGGGAAGGCCGGAGAAGCTGTATTTCAGTCGATCGATCATCGGATACCCGTTCTTGATTGTTGTCGGCGGCCGGCGGGGTCACGCGGCATGGCGCATGCCTGAAACGGCAAGCCGCCCGTGCGCGGACGACGCGCGGTCCAGCGGACAGCCGGACAGCTGGGCCGCGGTGCCGTTCCGGCGACAGGCCTTGAGGGGGAAATTTTTGTCTCACTTAACTTTGTTTGATTCGCGCGACAGAATCTAGAGCACGCTGAAATTGAGGTCAAGCCAAAATTTTCGTAGGGCTAAAATTACCGGCACGGCGCGCGAGCGCGGCAACACGCGGCACGGCCCTGCGCGGCGCCGTCCGGGCGCGACCGCGCGGTACAATGCGCCGGCATCGTCGTCCCGACGGCCGTGCTTCGTGCGATTCGCGCAAAGCAACATCCCGGCGACAGCACCGCCGTGCGCTCGCCTTCCGGTTCGTTGCCACGAAAGAGATTCATGGATTCAGACATCATGCGTATCGGCCAGCGCATTCGGCGCCTGCGCCGGGAAGCGAAGAAGACGCTGCTGGAAGTCGCGACCGAGGCGAATCTGTCGGTCGGGTTCCTGTCGCAGGTCGAGCGCCATCTCACCGGCATCTCGCTGTCATCGCTCGTCAACGTCGCGAAGGCGCTGAACGTGCCGCTCGGCACGCTGATCGACCAGCCGCGCCAGGCGCAGCCGGATTCGCACGCGGGCCGCCGCGAACCGTACGCGGTCGACGCCGCGTCGCAGTGGTACGAGCGGCTGTCCAGCACCTTCGACGGCAGCCAGATCAACGCGCTCAAGGTCCGGATGATGGAGGGTTACCGTTCGGAATGGGTCGCGCACGGCGGCGACGAGTTCGTGTACGTGCTGACCGGCCGGCTGTGCTACACGATCGGCAAGAAGGATTACCCGCTGTCGCCCGGCGATTCGCTGCACTTCGATGCGCGGAAACGCCATCGCGTCGCGAACGTCGGCGACGGGCCCGCCGAGCTGATCGCGGTCGGCACGCTGCCCCTCTTCGACGACAACTGCGCCGAGTTGGGCTCCGCGGCGATGAAAATCAGGCTGCTCGCGCGCGATGCCGGCGCAACGCCGGGCGAGCCGCGCGTAAGCCGCCGCGCACCCGCGCCGGCACGCGAGCGCGACGCGGATGCGGCAACGCCCGCCGACACGCCGGTCCGCTCAGCGGCAAAGCCGACCGCCGGGAAACCGCGCGCGGCCGCCGGCAAACGTCCGGCCGCCGCAACCCCGGCCCGCCGCGCCGGCGCCCGCACGAAGCAATAACGGCGGGCGGCCATCCGCGCCCCCCCGGCCGCGCCTCGTGCCTGGCTATTCGCCGATCGCCAGCGCCTGCTTGACGGCCTCGACCCGCGCGCGATGCACGGCGTCCTTGATCTGCATCGCATCGTTGCCGACGCCGCGCGCGATCGCGCCCGCATCGACGCTGCGCGCCGCCACCAGCGCCACGCGCAGCCGCTCGGCCTGCGGATACGGCTGCGTGTCGAGCCCGAGCCGGCCGCGCGCATCCGATTCGCACGCCTGCAGCATCTCGGCGAAGCGCGCCGGCTTGCGCAGCGCGTCGCTGCGCTCGAAGAAGCGCACCAGCGCGGCCGCGCCCATTTCCATCACGCGATGCAGGTTGCCGTGCTCGCGCGCGACCACCAGCGCGAGATCGCGGCAATCGTTCGGCACGCGCAGCCGCTCGCACAACGGCTTGATGAGGTCGGCGCTGCGGCCTTCGTGGCCGACATGGCGCGGCAGCACGTCGGCAGGCGTCGTCGCCTTGCCCAGATCGTGCGTGAGCGCCGCGAAGCGCACCGGCAACGAATAACCCTGCTTCGCCGCATAGTCGACGACCATCATCACATGCACGCCCGTGTCGACTTCCGGATGGTAGTCCGCGCGCTGCGGCACGCCCCACAGCGCGTCGACCTCGGGCAGGATGCGCGCGAGCGCGCCGCACTCGCGCAGCACCGCGAACATCCGCGACGGTTTCGCCTCCATCAGCCCGCGCGCGATCTCCTGCCACACGCGCTCGGGAACCAGCGCGTCCGCCTCGCCCGCGTCGACCATGCGCCGCATCAGCGCGAGCGTGTCGTCCGCGACCGTGAAATCCGCGAAGCGCGCGGCAAAGCGCGCGATCCGCAGGATCCGCACCGGATCCTCGACGAACGCGTCGCCCACGTGCCGGAACACGCGCGCACGCAGGTCGGCCTGTCCGTCGAACGGATCGATCACCGGCCCGATCAGCGCGCCCTCCGGGCTCACTTCGCGCGCCATCGCGTTGATCGTCAGGTCGCGCCGCGCGAGGTCCTCGTCGAGCGTCACGTCCGGCGCGTAGTAGAACTGGAAGCCGTGATAGCCGGCCGCCGTCTTGCGCTCGGTGCGCGCGAGCGCGTATTCCTCCTGCGTGTCCGGATGCAGGAACACGGGGAAATCCTTGCCGACCGGCCGGAAGCCCTGCGCGGCCATCTGTTCCGGCGTCGCGCCCACCACCACGTAGTCGCGGTCCTGCACCGGCACGCCGAGCAATTCGTCGCGGATCGCTCCGCCTACTGCATAGATGTTCATGGAGCGGGTTCGTATTCGGCAATCACGTTGGTTTCGCGGCGCGCGGCATCGATCCAGCGCTGCACCGCCGGCAGCGCCGTCACGCGCGCGGCATATCCGGCCGCTTCCGGCGACAGCGCCGGCGCATACGTGTTGAAGCGCATCACGACGGGCGCATACATCGCATCGGCGATCCCGAATTCACCGAACAGGAACGGCCCGCCCGATGCCTCGATGCACGCGCCCCACAATGCGTCGATGCGCGCGACGTCGGCGAGCGCCTCCGGCGTCGCACCGCGTCCCGGCATCGACGCGCGCACGTTCATCCCCATCTGCGTGCGCAGCGCGGCGAAGCCCGAATGCATCTCGGCCGAGATGCAGCGTGCATGCGCGCGATCGAGCGGATCGGCCGGCCACATCGGAAACTGCGGATAGCGCTCGGCGAGCGTCTCGGCGATCGCGAGCGAATCCCAGATCGCGACGCCGTGGTCGTCGATCAGGCACGGCACCTTGCCGGTCGGCGAATACTCGCGGATGCGCGCGGCCGTGTCGTCGCGGCGCAGCTCGATCGCGATCTCGTCGAACGGGATCCCGAAATGCGCGAGCAGCAGCCACGGCCGCATCGACCACGACGAGTAATTCTTGTCTCCAATGACGAGTTTCATGGTGGTGTTCCGATAAGCGCGAAAGTGAAGGACGGAAGCGGAGGCCCGAACCGCCTAGCGGCGGCGCGAGCGGAACCAGTCGAAGCGGGACCGCTGTGCCGCGTGGCCGAGATACGCGGGTGCGATGCTCTCGAGACTCGCGGGCGAGATCCCGAGTTCCGGTGCGAGCGGCCCGGACAGCACGTTCGGCACCGACATCGACGCGAGATTGTCGCGCGTGATCACCGGCTCGCCGGGCAGGCATTCGAACACGCTCGCCTGCAGCCGGGCGAGCGCGTCGGGCAGGCGCACGATGCGTGCCTGCCGGCCGACCAGCGTGCCGCAATAACGCACCAGCTGCTCGAGCGTGTAGACGGTCGGGCCGCCCAGTTCGTAGGTCTTGCCGTGCGCGGCCACGAGATCGAGCGTGTTGACGAACGCGCGCACGACGTCGCCGACGAACACCGGCTGGAAGCGCGCATCGGGCATCGCGAGCGGCAGCACGGGCAGCGTGCGCTGCAGGTTCGCGAACGTGTTCAGGAACGCGTCGCCGGGGCCGAACACGACCGACGGGCGGAAGATCGTCAGCGCGAGCGAATCGGTCGCCGCGACCGCATGCAGCGCGGCCTCGCCGTCGCCCTTCGAGCGCTGGTACATGCTCGGGCCGTGCGAATCGGCGCCGAGCGCGCTCATGTGCAGCACGCGCCGCACGCCGACTTCGACGCACGCGGCGGCCAGCGCGGCCGGCAGCGCGACGTGCGCGCGCTCGAACCCGGGCCCGTACGGCGTGCCGCGGCCGCCATGCAGCACGCCGACGAGATTGACGGCCGCGTGCGCGCCGGCGACGAACCGGGCGAGCGTGCGCGTATCGAGTGCGTCGAGCTCGACGATCTCGACCGACAGCATCTGCAGGTGGCGCGCGTGCTCGCGCCGACGCGTGCCGATCCGCACCTGCTTGCCGGCATCGATCAGCGCATTGACGAGCCGGCTGCCGATGAAGCCGGTGCCGCCCAATAGCGCGACGGTCTGGCGATCCATTGTTCGGTCCTCTAAGGGGCTGTTCACGCTAATAACGGGCTTGCGCTGGCCGCCAGAAGGGCCGAGCGCAAGGATTGCGACGAAGCGAATACTCGACGTATTCGCAAGGAGCATGACGCAGCGATCGGCCCTTCTGGCGGCCAGCCCCTCGAATGATTTTTTTCAAACAGGGGAACGAGCCCGTTATTAGCGTGAACAGCCTCTTAAACACTGCCGCGTCTCGCGCGGCAGTGTGAAGATTGCGGATCAGGGCGAGATCATGCCTAGACGTTTCTTCAACGACTGCGATTTGCCCTCGAAGAGCGCCGCGTAGTAGACGGTGTTCGACAGCACGTTCTTCACGTAGTCGCGTGTCTCGTTGAACGGAATCGTCTCCGCGAAGATCGCGCCTTCGACCGGCTGCGTCAACACCTGGCGCCACTGGCGCGGCCGGCCCGGGCCCGCGTTGTAACCGGCGGTCGCCAGCACCGGCGAGCTGTCGAAGGTGTTGTAGATGTCCGCCAGATACCAGGTGCCGAGCTGGACGTTGGTATTGATGTCGTGCATCTGCGCCCGCGTGATCGTGCCCATCCCGAGCTTCTTCGCGACCAGTTGCGCGGTGGCCGGCATCAGCTGCATCAGGCCGCCCGCGCCGACCGACGAACGCGCGTTCGTGATGAAGCGCGACTCCTGGCGGATCAGCCCGTACGCCCATTCGATGTCGAGGCCCGACGACTGCGCGTAGCGCTCGACGATGTCGCGGTACGGCGACGGGTAGCGCAGCGTGAAGTCGTGCTCGGCCTTCGTGCGGTCGGCCGTGTTGACCGTGCGGTCGAGCAGGTCGATGCGCTTGCCGTATTCGGCGGCCGCGAGCAGCTGGCGATCGGTCATCCCGCGCAGCGGCCAGTTCCATTCGCGGTTGCCTTCGAGACGCAGGTTCAACCCGTAGAGGCGTTGCGCGAGCGCGAAGCCCGGGATCTTGCTCATCGCGTCGACGTCGGCGTCGCTCACCTTGGTGCGCGGCGGGATCGACGTGCGCTGGCCGAGCTCTTCGCCGGCGAGCTGTCCGTAGAAGTTGTACTGGCCCGCGACCTGCTCGAATTCCTGGTTCGCCTGCAGCGTGTCGCCGCTCTGCTTGAGCGCGCGCGCATGCCAGTAGATCCAGGCCGGATCGTCGCGCAGCGACGGCGGCATCTGTTCGATCGACCAGCGCACCATCGGCCAGTTGCCGGCGAGCAGCGCGGCGCGCGTGCGCCATTCGTAGCCCGGGTTCGACAGCGGCGCGTTCGAGGATTTCGCATACCAGACCGACGCGAGCGGCGAACGCTTGATCGCGCCCTGGTAGCCGATCGCCCCCCACGCGATCGCCTGCTCCTGCTTCGTCAGCGAACCGGCGACCGACGTCAGCATCCCCGCCGCCGCATCCGGATCGTTGCGCGCCATGCGGCCGAGCGCGATCAGCGCGAGCTGGTGCGATGCCGCGTCGGCGCCGACGCCGCGCGCGAGGTACAGCGGCGGCGCGCTGGTCGCCTGATCGAAGCCGACCGGGCGCGGGCCGAGCGCATCGACGATCTTGCCGCCGAGCGTCGTGTAGTTCTGCTCGTACGCGAGGCGCGCCTGCTGCCACACGTCGTCGCTCGTGAACTGCTGGTTGACCGTCAGCGCCGTAATCAGGTCGACACAGGCGTCGCCGTAGTATTTCGGCTCGACGAGCAGCGCGCGCGCCGCCTCGGCGACGTTCTCGCCGCGCGCCGCGCGCGATTCGAGCGCGTAGCACTTGACCTGCGTGTCGTCGTCGAGCACGAAGCGCTTGTACTGGTCGTCGAAGGTGCGCCAGTCGTGGCGCGCGCCGAGCACGAGCAGGTAGTCGTTGCGCAGGCGGTCGGCGATCGCCTGGCCGTCGTAACGCTGCAGGAACGACTGCACGGGTGCGTCGGGTGCGTCGACACGCGCGCGGCCGGTCGAATCGAACAGTTGCGGCTTGATCTGGAAATACTCGACGTAGGACGGGACCGGATAGTTCGGGATCGTCGACGCGAGCTGCGCGGCCTTCGCGGCGTCGTTGCGGCGCGCGGCTTCGCGCAGCTGCACGAAGATCTGGTCGTCCCCGGCGAGCGTGTCGTCGCCCGGTGCGGCGCACGCGGCCGTGCCCGCGACGAGCGCGGCGGCCGACAGCGTGAGCGCGACCGCGCGATATACTCGGAAAAGGCTGTTCGACATCGTTTTGAATGGAGCACGAATTGAGCGAAAGCATAGCATGCAACCCTGTGCCGAACCCGAAGGTTGCGCTGCGCAAAACGCTGTCCGGCGCGCGTCGCGACGCCGCGTCGCAGCCTGCCGCGAACGCCGCGCTCGACGCGCGGCTGCGCCTGTTGCTGGAGCGCCTCGCCCCGCGCACGGTCGGCTTCTACTGGCCGCTGCCGGGCGAATTCGACGCGCGCGACGCGGTGCTCGCGTGGTCCGCGGCAGGCCCGGGCCGCCGTGCCGCGCTGCCGGTGATCGGCGAGAAGCACACGCCGCTCGCGTTCCATGCGTGGGATGCGGATACGCCGATGCGCGAAGGGCACCACCGGATTCCGGAACCGGCGTCCGGGGTCGTCGTCGTGCCCGATCTGTTGCTGATTCCGTGTGTGGGATTCGACCTGCAGCGCTACCGGCTCGGCTATGGCGGCGGCTATTACGACCGCACGCTCGCGGTGTGGCCGGGCGACACGCTGCCGGTAACGGTCGGCATCGCATATGACGCGTGCCGCGTGGATGCGCTGCCGGCCGAAGCGCACGATCTCGCGATGCGCTGGATCGTGACCGACGGCGCGCTTTACCCGGCCGCCGGATGACGCGGCGCGCGACGCTGCGTCAGCGGCATGCCGCGCGTCACCGCGTTCACCGTCCCGTTCGCAATCGTTTACAGCGACGCCGCCGCGCGCGCGGCCGTGTCGTAGAGGCCCGATGCGTGGCGCAGCAGCTGCGCCGCGTCGCCGATCTGCTCGTTGGTGAGGCCGCTGTCCTTCAGCGTCTCGATCAGGCAATGCTCGCGCACCTCGCGATACTTCAGGCACAGCGCGCGGCCCGCGTCGGTCGCGAAGAAGAACACTTCCTTGCCGCTCTTCTCGCTCTTCACATAGCCGCGCGCAATCAGTTTTTTCAGCGCATAGGTCGCGACGTGCGTATCCTCGATATTGAGCACGAAGCAGATGTCGGCGAGCTTCTTCTTCCGTTCGCGATGGCTGACGTGATGCAGCAGCGACACCTCGACCGCCGTCATGTCCTTCGCGCCCGCCGCCGACATGCAGCGCACCATCCAGCGGTTAAATGCGTTGCCGGCCATGATGAGCCCGTATTCGAGCTCCGACAGCTCCGCGCTGGAATCGGAAACGAGGTGTTCGGATGACACGATCTTGGTCGCAGGACGCTTCATGGAAAGGCGGCGCAAGCCGGATGACAGGGTGTGCCGAGTGTACGCCAGAAGCCCTGACATACGGGCTAGGCGAAAACGCTTATTGGGAAGTTGTCGATATTTTATTGACAATGTGCGCTAACATTGCCGTCCGAACCGTGCCAGTCCGATGACGCAACCCCGCTTTTATCCGCTCGGCGATGCCGCCCTCGTCTGCGAGGTGCCGCCGCCCGCCACGCTCGATTGCCAGCGCCGCGTCTGGGCCGTCGCCGAGGCTGCGCGCGCGTGGCCCGACGTGATCGACGTCGTGCCCGGCATGAACAACCTGACGATCGTGTTCGACGCGCTCGCCGCGACGGCCGAGTCGCTCACGCCGGCGCTGCGCGACGCGTGGGAAACCGCCGACGTCGAGCATGCGGACGGCCGCGAGATCGAGATCCCGGTCGAATACGGCGGCGCGGCCGGCCCCGACCTGGCGGCGGTCGCCGCACACACCGGGCTGTCGGCCGACGAGGTCGTCGCGCGCCACGCGGGCGGCGAATACGTCGTGTTCTTCGTCGGCTTCCAGCCGGGCTTCGCGTATCTCGGCGGCCTCGACGCGTCGCTGCACACGCCGCGCCGCGCGGCACCGCGACTGGAGGTGCCGGCCGGCTCGGTCGGCATCGGCGGTGCGCAGACGGGCATCTATCCGGCCACGTCGCCCGGCGGCTGGCAGCTGATCGGCCGCACGTCGCGCGTGCTGTTCGACCCCACGCGGCCGCAGCCGACGCTGCTGGTGCCCGGCGACCGCGTGCGCTTCACCATTGCCGGAGTCGACGCGACATGAGCCAGAACACCGCACCGGGCACGATCGAGGTCGTCCGCGCCGGCCCGCTGTCGACCGTGCAGGATCTCGGCCGCCGCGGCACGCGCCATCTCGGCGTCGCGCAGGGCGGCGCGCTCGACGGCCTCGCGCTCGAGGTCGGCAACCGCCTCGTCGGCAATCGCCCCGACGCGGCGGCCGTCGAGATCACGATCGGCCCGGCCGCGTTCCGCTTCACGCGCGCGACGCGCATCGCGATCACCGGCACCGAATTCGGCGCGACGCTCGACGGCAGGCCCGTGTATTCCTGGTGGAGCCTGCCGGTCGAGGCCGGGCAAACGCTCGTGCTGCCGGCCGCGAAGCGCGGGATGCGCGGCTACCTGTGCATCGCGGGCGGCATCGACGTGCTGCCGATGCTCGGTTCGCGCAGCACCGATCTCGCGTCGCGCTTCGGCGGCCTCGGCGGCCGCGCGCTGCGCGACGGCGATCGGCTCCCGGTCGGCGTGCCGCCGGCCGGCGCCGGCTGCCTCGCGGCCGCTGCGCCCGAATTCGGCGTGAAGGCGCCCGCGTGGTGCGCGTTCGTGCGCGTCGACGAACCGCCGCGCCGCCACCGGCCCGCGCATGCGCCGTGGGCAATGCCCGTGCGCGTGCTGCCGGGCCCCGACTACGCGTCGTTCGCGGCCGATTCGCAGCAGGCGTTCTGGGACGAGGAATGGCTCGTCACCGCGAACAGCAACCGGATGGGCTATCGTCTCGCCGGCGCCGAACTGGTGCGCGAGCGGCCGGCCGAGCTGCTGTCGCACGCGGTGCTGCCCGGCACGATCCAGGTGCCGCCGAACGGCCAGCCGATCGTGCTGATGCACGACGCGCAGACGACCGGCGGCTATCCGAAGATCGGCACGGTGATCCGCGCGGATCTCTGGAAACTCGCACAGGCGCGGCTCAACCTGCCGATCCGCTTCGTGCGCACGACACCCGACGCCGCGCGCGCCGCCCTGACCGCGGAACGTGCCTATCTGCGGCAGATCGACGTCGCGATCGAGATGCGCGAGGAAACGCGCCGCCGCGCGCAATCGCGCGCGGCGTGACAATAGCGGAAGCAGGACGAAGGACGCGCCACGCAATCAGTGGACGAGGAACACCATGGAAATCGATCTGAATGCCGATCTCGGCGAAGGATGCGACTCGGACGAGGCGCTGCTCGATCTCGTCACGTCGGCGAACATCGCATGCGGCTGGCATGCAGGCGGCGCGAATGCGATGCGCGACTGCGTGCGCTGGGCCGTGCAGAAGGGCGTGTCGATCGGCGCGCACCCGAGCTTTCACGACCCGGAGAATTTCGGCCGCAAGGAAATGCAGCTGCCGGCCGGCGACATCTATGCGGGCGTGCTGTACCAGCTCGGCGCACTGTCGGCGATCGCGCAGGCCGAGGGCGGCCGCATCGCGCACGTGAAGCCGCACGGCGCGCTGTACAACCAGGCCGCGCGCGACCCGATGATCGCCGACGCGGTGGTGTCCGCGATCCACGACTTCGATCCGTCGCTGGCGGTGTTCGGGCTCGCGAACAGCGTGTTCGTCGCGGCCGCGCGCCACGCGGGGCTCGCCGCGGTGGAGGAAGTGTTCGCCGATCGCGGCTACCGCGCGGATGGCTCGCTCGTGCCGCGCAGCCAGCCCGGCGCGCTGATCGACGATGAAGATGCGGTGCTCGCGCGCACGCTCGACATGGTGCGCGAGCGGAAGGTGCGGGCGGTGAGCGGCGAGTGGGTGCCGCTCAATGCGCAGACCGTCTGCCTGCACGGCGACGGCCCGCATGCGCTCGCGTTCGCGAAGCGGATTCGCACGGCGCTCGAAGCGGCGGGTGTCGACGTCGTCGCGCCCGGCGCGGTGCAGGCCGACGAAGGCACCTGACAGGCACGCACGCCCCGCCGCCGCCCGGCGAAAACCGCCGCACCAAAGAAAAAAAGCGCCCTCGTGGCGCCTTTCTGTTGGCGCAATCGCCGCGGACTTCGCCGTCTGTCGATTCGCCCCCCGAAACCGTCTGTCGACGGTGACCGGAAAAATGCTCCGGTTAAAAAACGTCCGCCGCCCCCCGCTTACTGCTTCCCCGGTTGGACGACGGAACGTTGCTTATACCGCAAGTCTGCCGCATGCATTTGTTGTGCCGACGATGATTGGCCCCGCCGTGCATGCAGACATTCCGCGGCCGGCACGACTATCACGTGCCGGCTACGCTAACCCCGCGCTTTGTTTTCTGCTACCCCGTAGAACGTTTTCTATTCTTTTCATTTTTTCAACTTGTGGGATGAAGAATAGAGATTGGCCGAAGCGGATGTCAATCGTTTTAAACGCTATTTCCTGAGGATTCGAGGGTTTTCCTTATCGAATCGCGCGGCCGCGCAGGCGCCTCGCACCATTCGCGCGCCGTCAATCAAACAGGGGAGGATCGATGCGCGGCACCCGGCGCGATCAGTTCGCGTCCACCTGATACCCTTGCTGGCGCAACAATTCGAGCACGCCGCGCGGGCCACCCAGATGCAGCGCGCCGATGGCGACGAATACCGGCCGGTTCGGTGCGGCGATTGCCGTCATCCGTGCAACGAAGCGCCGGTTGCGCTCGTACAGGATCTTGTTGTCGATCGACGCCGACAGGGCCTTCGAACGAGCCAGCCGCTCGCTCTTCGCGACCGCCCACGCCGAGATCGCATCGGCGTCGCCAATTCGCCACAGCCGGTGCAGCGACTTGATGTCGTCGGCATTCTGCGCCGGGGTCTGCACCAAGTCCTGCGCGAGCATCTCGCGCTGTTCGGCGAGCGTCAGCCCGGTGAACGCGCGCATCTGCTCGGCGAGCGTCTCGAGCCCGATCACGCGGCCGCCCTTCTTCTTCAGGAACACGTTCTGCAGCTGCGCCTCGGTGCCGTACTCGGTCTGCAGGCCGGCCGACAGCGAGTCGTAGGTCTCGACGACCAGCGCCGCGAGCCACGGCCGCATCCGGCGGATCTCCGCGAGCGCGGCCGGATTGCCGCGCAGGCGCGCCGCGAGGCGCTGCCACAGCGGCTCGGGCAGCTGGCGCTGCAGGCACGGGTAGCGGCACACGCCGTACTTCGACACGTCGTCCTGCGATTCGAGGAGGTCGTCCGGCGACAGCTCGAGCGCGAGCGTCGGCGACGCGGCGAGCGCCGCGAGGATGCCCGGCCGGAACGGCTGCGCGGGCGGATAGTCGGACGGGTCGCCCGTGTGCAGCGTGCCGAGCACGTACAGCGTGACCTTGCCCCGGGTCGCGACATAGAACGGCATGCGCGCGGGCTGCACGCGCACCGTGCCGCGCGCGACCGCGCCGTTCGACACGGACGGCGCATGGAAGCCCGGCAGGTTCATGGCGGGCGGCGGAACCTGCGCCGGATGGATCGGCGAACTCGCCGGCGCACGCCCTTCGGCATGCGCGGTGTCGACCGGCGCCAGCACGCTGGCGGCCACGCACGCGCCGGCCAGCGCCGCGCCCGTGACCGTGCGCACGCTCCAGCGCCGTGCGTTGCGGCACGCGCGCATCACGCGCGCGCTGCCGGCCCCCGAACGGCGCACGCCAGGCGCGCGCGCCGCCAAACCATCAGGCATTCACCTCCCCTACCTCCTCGGCGCGATGGCAGGCCACGCGGCGTCCGTCGACGTCGCGCAGCTGCGGTTCCTCGACGCGGCAGCGCTCGACCGCGTACGGGCAGCGCTGGTGAAACGCGCAGCCCGACGGCGGATTGAGCGGCGACGGCAGCTCGCCCTGCAGCTTGATCTGCACGCGACGGTCTTCCTCGAAGATCGCCGGCGTCGCCGACATCAGCGCGCGCGTGTACGGATGGCGCGGCCGTGCGTAGATCGTCGCCTTGTCGCCGAGCTCGGCGACGCTGCCGAAGTACATCACCATCACGTCGTCGGCGACATGCTCGACCACCGACAGGTTGTGCGAGATGAACACGTAGCTCGTCTTGAACTGCTCCTGCAGATCCATGAACAGGTTCAGGATCTGTGCCTGGATCGACACGTCGAGCGCGGACACCGGCTCGTCGGCGACGACGATCCGCGGATCGAGGATCATCGCGCGTGCGATCGCGACCCGCTGGCGCTGGCCGCCCGAGAACATGTGCGGATAACGCTTCGCGTGCTCGGGCCGCAGGCCGACCGTGCGCATGATCTGCGCGATGCGCTGCGCGCGCTCGGCGGCCGTCAGGTTCGTGTTGATCTCGAGCGGCTCGGAGAGTGTCTGCTCGACCGTCTTGCGCGGGTTCAGCGACGCGAACGGGTTCTGGAACACCATCTGCACGCGGCGGCGCAGGTCGGCGACCGTCTCGCGGTTCGCGCCGGCCACGTTCTTGCCGTCGATCACCAGGCTGCCCGCGGTGGGCGTCTCGATCATCGTGAGCTGGCGTGCGAGCGTCGATTTCCCGCAGCCCGACTCGCCGACGACGGCGAGCGTCTTGCCGCGCTTCAGCGAGAACGACACGCCGTTCAGCGCCTTCACCGTGCCCTGACCGAACATCCCGCGCTTGACCGTATAGTGCTTCGCGAGGCCGTCGGCCACCAGCACGGCTTCCTCGTCGTGCGGCGTGGCACGCGTTTGATTGACTGCATTCATCGTGCACCTCCCGTCAGGTCGAGGTTGGAAACATTGAGCGGCTTGATGCAGCGCGCCCGCATCGCATCGTTGGCCGGCACCAGCGTATCGAGCGCCGGACGCGCCTTGCGGCAATCGTCGACGACGTACTTGCAGCGCGGCGCGAACAGGCACCCGGACGGGCGATCATCGCGGCCGGGCACCATGCCCGGCAATGCGGCAAGGCGACGCGCCCCCTGATTGTGCTCGGGAATCGCCGCGAGCAGCGCTTCGGTGTACGGATGATGCGGCGCACGGAAGATGTCCGGCACGCGATTGGTCTCGATGACCTCGCCCGCGTACATCACCGCGACGCGCTGCGCGACCTCCGACACCACGGCCAGGTCGTGCGAGATCAGCACGAGCGCCATCCCGCGCTCCTTCTGCAGCTTCACGAGCAGATCCATGATCTGCGCCTGGATCGTCACGTCGAGCGCGGTGGTCGGCTCGTCGGCGATCAGCAGCTTCGGGTTGCACGCGACCGCCATCGCGATCATCACGCGCTGGTTCATCCCGCCGGACATCTGGTGCGGAAACGCCGTGATGCGGTTCTTCGCATCGGGAATGCCGACCTGGTCGAGCAGTTCGAGCGCGCGCCGGTGCAGCGCGTCGCCGCGCAGGCCTTCGTGCAGCTTCAGCACCTCCTTGATCTGGTAGCCGACCGTGTAGCTCGGGTTCAGGCTCGTCAGCGCATCCTGGAACACCATCGCGATGTCCTTGCCGACGATCCTGCGTCGCGCCTTCGGCGACGCCTTCAGCAGATCGACACCGTTGAACGTGACCTCGTCGGCCGTCACCTTGCCCGGCGCGTCGATCAGGCCCATCAGCGCCATCATCGTCACGCTCTTGCCCGAGCCCGATTCGCCGACGACGCCCACCACCTCGCCCGGCGCGATCGACAGGTTGATCCGGTCGACAGCGGGCAGGCCGTTGAAGTTCACCGCGAGATTGCGGATGGTCAGAAGATCTTGGCTCATGTCATCCTCCGCCGGGCCGCCCCAAGGAGGATGACCGCCCCCTCGGGGGGCAGCGAACAAAGTGAGCGTGGGGGTTGTTTCATCTTCAGGCCATCCGTTTCAGTTTGGGATCGAGCGCGTCGCGCAGCCCGTCGCCGAGCAGGTTGATCGCGAGCACCGAAATCAGGATCGACAGGCCGGGCATCGTCACGATCCACCATGCGTTGTCGATGTAGTCGCGCGCGGACGCGAGCATCGCGCCCCACTCGGCGGTCGGCGGCTGCACGCCGAGGCCGAGGAAGCCGAGCGCCGCGGCGTCGAGGATCGCCGACGAGAAGCCGAGCGTCGCCTGCACGATCAGCGGCGCGGTGCAGTTCGGCAGCACCTGCGAGAACATCAGGCGCAGCGTGCCGGCACCGGCCACGCGCGACGCCGTCACGTACTCCTTCTGCAGTTCGCCGAGCGCCGACGCGCGCGTGAGACGCACGTAGGCCGGCAGCGCGACGATCGCGATCGCGAACATCGTGTTGGTGAGGCCCGGGCCGATGATCGCGACGACCGCGACCGCGAGCAGCAGCGACGGCAGCGCGAGCAGCACGTCCATGATGCGCATCACGGGCGTGTCGGCCCACTTCTGGAAGAACGCGGCGACCAGCCCGAGCACGATGCCGGGGATCAGCGCGAGCACGACCGACACGAAGCCGATCCAGAACGACATGCGCGCGCCGAACATCAGGCGCGAAAGGATGTCGCGGCCCGCTTCGTCGGTGCCGAGGATGAACCGCCAGTTGCCGCCAGCGAGCCACGCGGGCGGGATCTTCACGTAGTCGCGGTATTGCTCGACCGGGCTGTGCGGCGCGATCAGCGGCGCGAAGATCGCGACCAGGATCAGCACCAGCACGACGATGCCGGCGCCGACGGCGCCGCGGTTGCGCGAGAAGTTGGCCCAGAACTCGCGCAGCGCGAGCGCACGGCCGCCGGCCGGCGCGGATTCGCTCGGCAGGGTATTTTGCAGATTGCTCATGGAATTACCTCGTGTGGCGGATGCGCGGATTCAGCACGCCGTACAGCAGGTCGACGACCAGGTTCACGACGATCACGAGCGTCGCGATCAGCAGGATGCCGCCCTGGACGACCGGATAGTCGCGACGGCCGATCGCATCGATCAGCCACTTGCCGACACCGGGCCACGAAAAGAGCGTCTCGGTCAGCACGGCGCCCGCGAGCAGCGTGCCGATCTGCAGGCCGATCACGGTGACGACCGGGATCAGCGCATTGCGCAGCGCATGCACGACGACCACGCGCGCGGGTGACAGCCCCTTCGCGCGGGCGGTGCGGATGTAGTCCTCACGCAGCACTTCGAGCATCGACGAGCGCGTCATCCGCGCGATCACCGCGAGCGGGATCGTGCCGAGCACGATCGCGGGCAGGATCAGGTGGCTGACCGCCGACTTGAACGCGCCTTCGTCCGGCGCGAGCAGCGCGTCGATCAGCATGAAGCCGGTCGGGTGCGGGAAGTCGTATTCGACCGCGATGCGTCCCGACACGGGCGTCCAGCCGAGATACGACGAAAACACCATGATGAGGATCAGCCCCCACCAGAAGATCGGCATCGAGTAGCCGGTGAGCGCGGTGCCCATCACGCCGTGATCGACGACCGAACCGCGCCGCAGCGCGGCGATCACGCCGGCCGGCAGGCCGACTACGAGCGCGAACACGAGCGCGCACAGCGACAGCTCGACGGTCGCCGGGAAGCGCGCGAAGAACTCGCCCGCGACGCTGGTGTTGGTGATGATCGACGTGCCGAGGTCGCCGTGCAGCGCACGGCCGATGTAGTGGATGTACTGCAGGGGCAGCGGCTGGTCGAGCCCGAGGCGTTTCATTGCCTCCGCATGCATCGCGGGATCGACGCCGCGTTCGCCCATCATCACTTCGATGGGGTCGCCCGGTATCAGGTGAATCAGCGCAAACGCCAGGATGGTGATGCCGATGAAGGTCGGGATCACCATGCCCACGCGGCGCAACACGAACGTGAACATGATGCGTCTCGTATTTTCTTGTGGGAAATGTGCGACCGGCGACGGGAAGCTTTTGGCCTCCCGCCGCCGGATGAATGAGCTAGTCTTCTCGACAGCTTACACGGGTCGTGTTACTTCACGCCGACACCGTCGAAGCGGGCATAGCCGAGCGGCTCGATGCGCATGTCGACCACGGTCTTGCGGACCGGCTGGTAGACCGTCGAGTTCGCGATCGGCGAGAACGGCAGCTGCTGCGCGAAGATCTGCTGGGCCTGCGTGTAGATCTTCGTGCGCGCGTCCTGGCCCGTCGTCGTGCGACCCTTCTGGATCAGCTCGTCGAACGGCTTGTAGCACCAGTGCGAGAAGTTGTTGCCCTTGATCGCTTCGCAGCCGAGCAGCGTGCCGAGCCAGTTGTCGGGGTCGCCGTTGTCGCCCGTCCAGCCGATCAGCATCGTGTCCTGCTCGCCAGTGTGCGCGCGCTTGATGTACTCGCCCCACTCGTACGTGACGATCTTCGCCTTCACGCCAATCTTCGCCCAGTCAGCCTGGATCATCTCGGCCATCAGGCGGGCGTTCGGGTTGTACGCGCGCTGCACCGGCATCGCCCACAGCGTGATGTCGAAACCGTTCGGATAGCCGGCCTTCTCGAGCAGCGCCTTCGCCTTCGCGGTGTCGTTCGGCGCCATCTTCAGGTTCTTGTCGTACGACCATTGGGTCGGCGGCATCGGCGCGCTGGCGGCCTGGCCTGCGCCCTGGTACACGGACTCGAGAATCGCCTTCTTGTTGATCGCCATGTCGAGTGCCTGACGCACTTCGAGCTTGTCGACCGGCTTGTGCTCGACGTTGTACGCGAGGTAGCCGAGGTTGAAGCCCGGCTGCGACGGCATGTCGATGCCCGAGTCGGCCTTCAGCGTCGCGATGTCGGCCGGACGCGGATAGCTCATCACCTGGCATTCGTTGCGCTTGATCTTCTGCACGCGCACGCCCGGGTCGGGCGTGATCGAGAAGATCAGCTTCGACAGCTTCACCGCGCCCTTCTTCCAGTAGTCAGGATTGCCGTCGAAACGGATCGTCGCGTCCTTCGTGTAGCTGCGGAAGATGAACGGGCCCGTGCCGATCGGCTTCTGGTTGATGTCGGCGGCCTTGCCGGCCTTCATCAGCTGATCGCCATATTCGGCCGACAGGATCGACGCGAATTCCATCGCCATGTTCTGGATGAACGGCGCGTTCGGCTCGGAGAGCGTGAACTTCACGGTATACGGATCGACCTTCTCGACCTTCGTGATCAGCTTGTCGAGGCCCATGTCGGTGAAGTACGGGAACGACACCGGGTAGGCCTTGCGGAACGGCTGGTTCGGATCGAGCATGCGCTCGAACGAGAACACGACGTCGTCCGCGTTGAATTCACGCGTCGGCTTGAAGAAGTCGGTCGTGTGGAACTTCACGCCATGGCGCAGGTGGAACGTGTACACCTTGCCGTCGGACGAGACGTCCCACTTCTCGGCGAGGCCCGGCTCGACCTTGGTGCCGCCGCGCTCGAATTCGACGAGACGGTTGTAGACGGTGAACGTGGCGGCGGTGAAATCGACGCCGGTCGTGAATTGCGCGGAATCAAAACCCGCCGGGCTGCCTTCTGAGCAGTAGACGAGCGTTTTGTTCGGGATCTGTGCGAAAGCAGAGCCCGCGACGCCGAGCGATGCCGCTGCCACGCCTGCGATGGCGGTAACACGCAGGGTGTGCAACAGACGGTTGTATTCCATGTTTCCTCCAGGTCTCCAGATCGGAACCGGTCCCCCCAGGGGCCGGGTACGCGGATATTACTTGAGCCAGCAATTTTGCAACAAGCTGGAGAAATAACTCCTCTAGACGCATCCACGCGGGTTTTTGCCGATGTCTTGCGCACGCGAAAAGTGCCTCTGCGCGTGCGAGCGGCCATTTCGTTCATCCTGCGCATGTTTCCTTCTACAACTAAACAATTCGGACGCGTATGCGAAGGGTTGTCACGCCGCTTTCGGGGCCAGGTCGCGCATCGTTGCGGCTTTCGAAACGTTGCATGCGCTGCAATGCAACCGTCAGGCCGGCGCGTCGAGATCCGCGCTGCGCGCGGGCACGAAAGCGACCGCGACGATCGACAGCACGAGCCCCGCCATCACGTAATAGGTCGGCGCGAGCGGCGTGCCCGTCACCTTGATCAGCCACGTGACGATGAACTGCCCGAAACCGCCGAACAGCATCACCGCGACGTTGTACGCGATCGACAGCCCGGTCGAGCGCACGTTGGCCGGGAAGAGCTCGGCGATCATCGCGCCGAACGGCCCGTAGTAGCCGGCGAGCGTCACCGACAGCACGGCCTGCACCGCGATCAGCCGCCCGATGCTCGGCGCCGCGTCGAGCCACGCGAACAGTGGATACATCAGTACGAGCGTCAGCACGAGCGACCACAGCGACAGCCCCTTGCGGCCGATGCGGTCCGACCATGCGCCTGCGACCGGCGACAGCACCATCAGCAGCAGGTTGCCGATGATCACCGCATAGAACGATTGCGCATACGGCAGCTTCAGCTGCTTCACCGCGAAGGTCGGCAGATAGCTGATCAGCACGTAGACCGTCACCGTCAGCGCGATCACCGAGCCGAGCCCGCACAGCACCTCGCGCGGATGGCGCGTAAACACTTCGCCGAGCGTTGCGCGGCGTGCGCTTTGCTGCGCATGCAGGAACGCTTCGGAATCCGCGAGATGACGGCGGATGTAGAAACCGATCGGCCCGATCACGAGCCCGAGGATGAACGGCACGCGCCAGCCCCAGCTGTGCAGCGCGTCGTGCGACAGCCCGCGCGTGACGGCCGCGCCGACGAGCGCGCCGATCAGCAGCGCGGCTGCCTGGCTCGCCATCTGCCAGCTGCCGTAGAAACCGCGTTTCGAGAACGGCGCGGCTTCGATCAGGAGCGCGGTCGCGCTGCCGAATTCGCCGCCCGCCGAGAAACCCTGCAACAGGCGGCCGAGCACGATCAGCAGCGGGCCGCCGATGCCGATCGCCGCGTAGGGCGGTGCGATCGCGAGCAGGAAGATGCCGGCCGTCATCAGCAGGATCACGAGCGACAGCGCGGCCTTGCGGCCCGCGCGGTCGGCGTACAGCCCGAACACGATGCCGCCGATCGGGCGCATGAAGAACGCGACGCCGAACGTCGCGGTGGTCAAGAGCAGCGACGAGTATTCACTCGAAGTCGGGAAGAACAGCTCGGCGATCACGACCGTCATGAAGCCGAACACCGTGAAGTCGTACCACTCGAGCGCGTTGCCGATCACGGCCGCCGCGACCGCGCGCCGGTTCAGCGCACGCTCGGGCCGGATCGTTTTCGTTGAATTCGCAATCGTCGCCATGCGAGCCTCGTCCTCGTGAATTCGCCGTATCGGTCGGGTGCGGCGCGGGGGGCCGCGGCGCGCTGGTTTGCAGCGAGTGTAGAAAGCGACGGAACCGTTTTCAAGCATAAAAAACGCCCGCCGTCGTTCGACGGCGGGCGTTTTGCGGTTTTCGCCACATTGCGGCATCGCACGATGCCGCCGCGGGCATCAACCCATCTTCGAGAATGCGCTGCACCAGCCCTTCGCCGATACCTGCTTGCCGGGGAACGCGCCGCACGGGCCCGAAGCCGAGCCCTTCTTGCCCTGGTACAGCATGCAGGCCGCGCAATCCTGGCCCGCTGCGTATTTCGGATACTTCGTCTTGTCGACCTTCGTGGCATCGGCCTTGTAGCCGAGCGCCACCGCGGTCGGATCGGTTTCCGACAGCATCGGCGCATCGGCCAGCGCTTCACGCGACAGCGCCAGCGCGGACACGGCACCAATGCTCGTAATCAGGAAACTCCGACGGGTTGCTTTCATGGGGACTCGCTCCAACGTTATCGGTTTGAAAGCCGTTCTGGCGACGGCCGTTCGACAGAATAACGCTCAAGCGAGCAAATGTGCGCGCCGAAATGCCGGAGATAAGGGATTTCACACGGGGTTTCGCACGGCCGGCCCGCACGGACCCGGGCCCCGTGCGTCACGTGTGCGTCACGTATATGACGTCATGTCGCCGACGCGCTGCGCGAGCGCGAGCGACGCGGTCAGCCCCGGCGACTCGATGCCGAACAGGTTCACGAGCCCGCGCACGCCGTGCTGCGCCGCGCCCTGCACGATGAAGTCGGCCGGCGGCTCGCCGGGCCCCGCGAGCTTCGGCCGGATCCCCGCGTAGGCCGGCTGCAGTGCATCGTCGGGCAGTTCCGGCCAGTACGCGCGAATCGACGCGTAGAACGCCTGCGCGCGCGCCGGATCGACTTCGTAGCGCAGCGCGTCGACCCATTCGACGTCCGGTCCGAAGCGCGCCTGCCCGGCCAGGTCGAGCGTCAGGTGCACGCCGAGCCCTGCCCGGTCAGGCATCGGATACACGAGGTGCGAGAACGGCGCGCGCCCGGACAGGCTGAAGTAGTTGCCGCGCGCGAGATAGAGCGGCGGCACCCAGCGCGGGTCGAGGCCGCGCGTGCGGCGCGCGAGCGCCTGCGCCCCGAGGCCCGCGCTGTTGATCACGCACGCGGCCTCCATTTCGGTCGGCGCGTCGCCGCCGGTACGCACGACGAAGCGGCCGCCGCGCAACACGTCGATCGACTCGACCGGGGATTTCAGCGCGCACGTCGCGCCGTCGCGCTCCGCATCGCCGAGCAGCGCGAGCATCAGCTGGTGGCTGTCGACGATGCCCGTGCTCGGCGAGAACAGCGCCTCGACGCATTCGAGCGCGGGCTCGAGCGTCTGCGCCTCGCCGCGCGTGAGCGGCATCAGGTCGAGCACGCCGTTTTCCGCCGCGCGCGCGGCGATCGCCTTCAACTGCTTCACCTGCGCGGCGCTGGTCGCGACGAGCAGCTTGCCGGTGCGCCGGTGCGGCACGTGATGCGTTTCGCAGAACGCGTACAACAGGTCGCGCCCGTGCACGCACGACATCGCCTTCAGCGAGCCGCGCGGGTAATAGAGCCCCGCGTGAATCACCTCGCTGTTGCGCGAACTCGTTTCCGTGCCGATCGCGTCGGCCGCCTCGAGCACGATCGTTTCGCGCCCGCGCGCGGCCAGTTCCCGCGAAATCGCCAGACCGACCACACCCGCGCCGATCACCACACAATCCATCTGCTCCATGGCGTTTCGCGTCGCTCACGCGTCGAGGGGAGAGAAGAGAATTGTACGTCCCGGCTCGCCCGCTTGCCGAACGCATGCACATCCGGTCGGGCGAGCGCGTCGCGCGGCCCGACGCGACGTGCGCGGGCCGCGGCGACGCGCACGCCGCCGGCTCAGAATCCGATCGGCCGGCGCTTCGTCGCGCCCTCGTCGGCGCGGATGTCGGACGGTGCGATCACGTCCCGGCCGTCGAGCCGCGCGGCGCCGAACGCATGCAGCAGCGCCCGGCGCATCGTGCGCGGCGGCGTCGCGGCCAGCACGTCGAGCGCGTCGTCGTCGAGCGTGTCGGGGAAGCGCCGCCCCCACGCGTGCGACGTGCGAATCTCGTCGTAGATCGTCTGCGCGATCCGGCGCGCGCCGGCCGCGTCCGGCGGCGCGATCTCGTACACGTTCATCCGGTTCAGCAGCGGCTCCGGAATCGCCTGCGCATCGTTCGCGGTCGCGACCCAGATCACGTTGCCCGCATCGATTGGCACTTCGGCGAATTCGTCGACGAACGCGCGCGCGGTGTCATGCTC
The DNA here is from genome assembly GCF_003854235.1 of Burkholderia sp. Bp8998. Classification (NCBI taxonomy): domain Bacteria; kingdom Pseudomonadati; phylum Pseudomonadota; class Betaproteobacteria; order Burkholderiales; family Burkholderiaceae; genus Burkholderia; species Burkholderia sp. Bp8998. The sequence goes on along the minus strand of NZ_QTQF01000008.1, from coordinate 139,368 downwards.
GAGCAACGCGTACAGCGCGCCGAGCGGATCGTATTGCGCGTCGCTGCCCGCCTTGTCGATCTCGTCGACCGCGATCACCGGGTTCGCATAGCTGCCGTTGACGAGCGCATCGAACACCTTGCCGGGCTTCGCGTTCTTCCATTGCGACGACGCGCCCGACAGGATCCAGCCGGCCGTCAGCGAACTCATCGGCACGTAGTGATACGCGGTGCCGAGCAGTTGCGCGAGCGCCTTCGCGAAGTGCGTCTTGCCGATGCCGGGCGGCCCGAGCAGCAGGATCGGCATCAGTTCGAGCCGGTCGTCCGTCTCGAGGCACAGCGCGACCTGCTTGCGCACGTCGTCGAGCGGCTCGGTGAAATTGGGCAGTGCGTCGCCGAGTTCGTCGAACGACGGCATCCGGTTCGGCTTCACGCAAAAGCGCAAATTGCCGGTCTTGAGCATCCGCTCGTAGGTGGCGCGCAATGCGTCGCTCGCGCTCTCGTTCAGGTCGTTCAGCGCGGTCTCGACCTGCTCGAGGTCGTACACCGTGCTGAAGGACGCCACCGCCAGTTCCTGTTTCACCATCGCCGTCGTCATACCAACCTCGCTACCGCTGCCGTCACACGTCCATCAGACCCTTACGATTTCAGTGTAGCGATCTCGCATCGGCGTGCAAGCAAGCAGCCGTCCCGGTCTGCTGCTAACACCGCGCGCGCACTGCAGCGTCGCGCCGCGCGGCGTATGATCGAAAGTTCACCGGCCGCGGTACCGGCCTCGCCGACGGCGCGCGAGCGTCGCCGAGTTCACGCGCTTTTTCGCTTGAAAACGCGTGACGCGCACCTACCTTTCGATCAGGACCGGAGCGTGCTGCGAACCCGCGGCGACGCATCCTGTCACACCACCGTTCAAATCGATCGGGCGTAAGATGTGCGTCCGTTCCCCGCTACCCCGCGTTTCCGGAGAAGTTTCATGCTGAAACACGGCCTGGCCGTCCTGCTCGCGAGCGCCGTGCTCGCGGCCCATGCGCAGAGCCCCGCACCGGCCGTCGTCGCATGGGAGATCCAGGTGGTGCGCGACGGTCAGACGATCGACACGTTCCAGCAACGCACCACCGTCGGTCAAACCCGCACCGACACTCATCGCTATCCGTCCGCCGTGCCCGTCGGCTGCGGCAATGCCGCGCGCGTCGTGCCGACCGAGCGCTCGCGCTCGGTGACGGTCGCGCCGCTCACCGTCGACGACGCCGCGCACACGGTGTCGCTCGCGCTCGACGTGCAGGAAACCCTCGACGACGAAAACGCGACGCGCAGCGATCCGTGCCTGCCCGCGTCGCCGCGGCAGATCGTCGCGAGCCATCCGGGGCTGTCGGTCGGCGGCGACGCATGGACCGACTGGACGCTCGTCGAGCAGCACCCGCATCTCGTCTACCGCGTGCGCGCGCACGTCGCGAAGGACTGAGCGCCATGTCCGCCGACGCCCTGTCCTTGCCGTTCGCCGAACCGCACGCCGCACCCGACGAAATCACCGCGGTCAGCTGGAACCTGCACAAGGGCCGCTCGCCGCTCGGCTTCACCGCATGGAACGCGATGCGCAACTGGATGCAGTCGACGCACGCCGACGTGTATTTTCTGCAGGAAGCGATGGCGCGCCGCATGCCGCGCCCGATGCTGGCACCCGGCTTCGGCGCGCCGATGGACGACGCGGTCGACGACGTATGGCACTGCCAGGCCACCGAGATCGCGCAGGCGCTCGACTGGCAGATCGCGCTCGGACCGAACGTGTTCAAGCCGTCTTGGCGGCACGGCAACGCGATCCTGTCGCCGCATCCGCTCGACCTGGGCGGCCGCTGGGACATCTCCGCGCACCGCTTCGAGCGGCGCGGGCTGCTGGTCGCGCGCGCGACGCTCGCCGGCGCGCGGCCCGTCACGCTGCTGTGCGCGCACCTCGCGCTCACGCGCGCGGCGCGGCTGCGCCAGATGCACTGGATCGCCCACTGGATCGTGCGCAACGCGGGCGACGACCCGCTCGTGCTCGCCGGCGACTTCAACGACTGGCGCAACGATTCGGTCGCGCTGTTCGCCGAGATCGGGCTGTCCGAGGTCGCGACGCTGCTCGGCCAGTCGGGCCGCACGTTCCCCGCGTTCTCCCCGGCGCTCGCGCTCGACAAGATGTTCGTGCGCGGGCTGACGCCGCTCGAATGGCAGGCGCCGTCCGGCGAAACCGCGTGGCTGTCGGACCACCTGCCGTATATCGCGCGGCTGCGCCTCGATCCGCGGTCGCGGTAGCGCGGCGGCACCGCCAGCGCGGCCGCGCGGCGCCGCGCTCGTGGGCCTCGGCGCGCAGCTCGCGGCCGATCACTGAAAGCCGATCGCAAGATTTCGTTGCGCCAAATCCGCGCAGCCGCGCGGGTCAAGCCCGCATCTGCCCCAAGCAGGGTAAAATAACGAGTTCCTCAAACGTCTGTCATCGAGAAGGCGCGTGTCCGACGCGCCGGCCGGCCGATCCGCGATCGGGCCGACGCACTCGGTTTTTTTGCCCGTTTTTGGGCCCGTTACACGCGTCCGCTACGCGCGTCCGTTTTCAAAGCCATGAGCAAATACGACACCGCCACCGTCCAATCCGTCCATCACTGGACCGACACGCTTTTCAGCTTCACCTGCACCCGTGAGCCGAGCCTGCGCTTCAACAACGGCGAATTCACGATGGTCGGCCTCGAGGTCGACGGCAAGCCGCTCGCGCGTGCCTACTCGATCGTCAGCCCGAACTACGAAGAGCATCTCGAGTTCTTCAGCATCAAGGTCCAGAACGGCCCGCTGACGTCGCGCCTGCAGCACCTGAAGGTGGGCGACTCGGTGCTGATCGGCAAGAAGCCGACCGGCACGCTCGTCGCCGACAACCTGCTGCCCGGCAAGACGCTGTGGATGCTGTCGACCGGCACGGGCCTCGCGCCGTTCATGTCGATCATCCGCGACCCGGACATCTACGAACGCTTCGACAAGGTCATCCTGACGCACACCTGCCGCCTGAAGGGCGAGCTGGCGTACATGGACTACATCAAGCACGACCTGCCGGGCCACGAGTACCTCGGCGACATCATCAAGGAAAAGCTCGTCTACTACCCGACGGTCACGCGCGAGGCGTTCGACAACGAGGGCCGGATCACCGACCTGATCGCGACGGGCAAGCTGTTCACGGACCTCGGCGTACCGGCGTTCTCGCCGGAAAACGACCGCGTGATGCTGTGCGGCAGCACCGCGATGCTGAAGGATACGACCGACCTGCTGAAGCAGGCCGGCCTGGTCGAAGGCAAGAACAGCGCACCGGGTCACTACGTGATCGAACGCGCATTCGTGGACTGATCGATCCCCGAATTTGTGCCGCATCAAGAACCGGAGCAAAAGCTCCGGTTTTTTTTTGTCCCTACTTGGCGAACTCGTAACAAACTGGGACCATTCCACGTCAAATCGTTACATTTGGATACGGGCCGTCCAGGTGCTTTCGTGTCGGTGTTTTTCCTACAACAGCTTCATTCCGATTATTCACATTTACCCTTAAATGTCCGCCTGACATGATCTTTTCAGAAATTTTGAGATATTATTCGGCCCGCGTGGATGCCATGCGGATGGTCATTGAAGGGTCGGACTCAAACGTTACGAGATGTAACTTTTGTTACCTCGGCAAGGGGCGATTCCCTGGCGGCGACCGTCATCGAAACGGCAGCCGATCCACGCAGCCAGCCGGTGCCTGAACCGCTTTCTGACAGCAGGGAGAGTCATGGATACGTCGCTCAACGCGCCCCCACGCGCCCACGCCCCGTTCCCGTCGCAGCCGCTCGTGCATGGCTGCGACGCGGCCGCCCCCGTGGCCGAAGCCCTGCCCAACCGCGACACGTCCGCCGCCCGGATCGCCGCGCTGTCCCTCCAGCTGATGGTCGCCGACGAAGCGGCCCGCCGCCATCTGGCCGGCGAGCTGCATGACGGGCTCGGCGCCGAACTCACCGCCGCGCGTTTCGCGCTCGCAAACGTTCAAACGTGGCTGCCGGCCGATGCGCCGGACGGCTGCCTGCGCGCGCTCGAGCTGGCACAGCGGTCGCTCGACGCCGCGACCGACGCCAACCGCCGGCTGATCGACGAGCGCGACACGCCGGCACTCGACGGCGGCGTCGTCGGTGCACTGTCGGCGTGGGCCGACAGCCACGCCGCCCGCACCGGCCTGCGCACGAGCTTCGTCTGCGCGGCCGACGCACGGCTCACGCAACTCGGCGGCGCCGGCGCGCTCGCGATCTTCCGCGTCGCGCAGGAAGCGCTGTCGAATGTCGCGAAGCATGCGCGCGCGGCGTCCGTCGACGTGCGGATCGACACGGACGGCTCGCATCTGTCCCTGATCGTCACCGACGATGGGACCGGTTTCTCCCGCGGCCGGCGCACCGGCTACGGCCTCGCCGGGATGCGTGCACGCTGCGAGGCGTTCGGCGGCAGCTTCGACGCGAGCGGACCGGAAGCGGGCCGCGGCACACGCGTCACCGCCCGCTTCGCGTGGGACTCGCTGTTCGCCGTGCCGGCCGCCGCGCGCCGCGCGTCGCTTTCGTGAGGTCGTCATGAGCCTGAACATCCTGCTCGTGGACGATCACGCGATCGTCCGGCAAGGGATCCGCCACCTGCTGATCGACCGCGGCGTCGCGCGCGACGTGACCGAAGCCGAGACCGGCAGCGATGCGGTGGCCGCCGTCGACCGCCAGGCCTTCGACGTGATCCTGCTCGACATCTCGCTGCCGGACACGAACGGCATCGAGGTGCTCAAGCGCATCAAGCGCAAGCTGCCGGGCGCGGCGGTGCTGATGTTCTCGATGTACCGCGAGGACCAGTACGCGGTGCGCGCGCTGAAGGCCGGCGCGGCCGGCTACCTGTCGAAGACGGTGAATGCCGCGCAGATGATCGGCGCGATCCAGCAGGTCGCGGCCGGCCGCAAGTACGTGAGCCCGGCAATGGCCGAGGCGCTCGCCGAATACGTGTCGTTCGAGAACGAACCGCTGCCGCACGAGAAGCTGTCCGACCGCGAATACCAGACGCTCTGCATGCTCGCGTCGGGCAAGCGCCTCACCGACATCGCGAACACGCTGTCGCTGTCGGTGAAGACGGTGAGCGTGTACCGGACGCGGCTGCTCGAGAAGATGCGGCTGTCGAACAACGCGGAACTGACGTTCTACGTGATGAGCAACCGGCTCGTCGAGATGGCGCCCGCGTCGGGCGCCTGATCCACCGAATTCACCGGAATCGCGCGATTCACCGCGCCGGCGTGCTCCGCGCCGGCGCCGGCCGCCGAACCTTGCGCGCAAGCGCTTGTTTTATCGGACGATTCTGGTGCGCACCGCTGCGCCGCAGCGGGTCTTCCACGCCAAATCGGCTAAAATTACGGGTTTTTCACTCACTCGGCGGCGCCGCACTCGCGCGCTGGAGACTCATCCGCAATGTCCCTCTTCCGCAAGAAAAACGTCGATCGCATGATCGCCGGCGCGCACGGCGCCGGACTCAAGAAAGCGCTCGGCGCAATCGACCTCACCTTCCTCGGCATCGGCGCGATCATCGGCACCGGCATCTTCGTGCTGACCGGCACGGGCGCCGTGCAGGCCGGCCCCGCGCTGATGCTGTCGTTCGTGATCGCAGCGATCGCGTGCGGCCTCGCGGCGCTGTCGTACGCCGAATTCGCGTCGACGATTCCGGTCGCGGGCTCGATCTATACGTACTCGTACGCGACGCTCGGCGAGCTCGTTGCCTGGATCATTGGCTGGGACCTGATGCTCGAATACGGCCTCGCGGCGTCGGCCGTGTCGGTCGGCTGGTCAGGCTACCTGCAGTCGCTGCTGCAGGGTTTCGGGCTCTCGCTGCCGACCGTGCTGACGGCCGCACCCGGCGCGATTCCGGGCGTCGTCACGTGGTTCAACCTGCCCGCGTTCCTCGTGATGGTGGTGATCACGACGCTGCTGTCGATCGGCATCCGCGAGTCGACCCGCATCAACAACATCATGGTGTTCATCAAGGTGTCGGTGGTGCTGCTCGTGATCGCGGTCGGCCTGTTCCACGTGACCCCCGCGAACTGGAAGCCGTTCATGCCGCACGGCTGGAACGGCGTGTTCGGCGCGGCGGCCGTGATGTTCTTCGCGTTCATCGGCTTCGACGCGGTGTCGTCGGCGGCCGAGGAAGTGAAGAATCCGAAGCGCGACCTGCCGATCGGCATCATCGCGTCGCTCGCGGTGTGTGCGGTGCTGTACGTGGCGGTTGCCGCGGTCGCGACCGGCATCGTGCCGGCGGCGCAGTATGCGAACGTGTCGCACCCGATCTCATATGCGCTGCAGATCGCCGGCGAGAAGTGGGTCGCGGGCTTCATCGATCTCGGCGCGGTGCTCGGCATGCTGACCGTGATCCTCGTGATGAGCTACGGCCAGACGCGGATCATCTTCGCGATGTCGCGCGACGGGCTGCTGCCCGCAACGCTGTCGCGCGTGCATCCGCGCTACGCGACGCCGTTCCTGACGACCTGGCTCGTCGGCCTGTTCTTCGGGCTGATCGCCGCGCTCGTGCCGCTCAACGTGCTCGCCGAGCTGATCAACATCGGCACCCTCGCCGCGTTCTCGATGGTGTCGATCGCGGTGCTGGTGCTGCGCCGCACGCACCCGGACCTGCCGCGCGCGTTCCGCTGCCCGGGCGTGCCGGTGGTGCCGATCCTCGCGGTCGGCGCGTGCCTGTTCCTGATGCTGAACCTGCAGCCCGTCACGTGGGCTGCGTTCGGCATCTGGCTCGTGATCGGCCTCGTGATCTACTTCCTGTATTCGCGACACCACTCGAAGCTCGCCCGCGGTCACCACGACGCGCACTGACCCGAGCCGCCGCGTGCGCATGCCGCGCGCGGCGGTGCGATGCCGCACCCGGCCATGAGCGGCCCCGTGCGGCACCCCTCCCTCCTGTTGTCGAACCCACCGCCGCCGGGCACGCGCCGCCGCGCCGCGCCCGCGCGCCGCCGCTGCCCGATCGTCGCGATGTCTTGCCCGATCCTCCGGATTTGCGCGGACGATTCGCACGCTGCCTGCAGGCGCGCGCCGGGCGGTTCATAATCCCGCCATCGAACACGGTCCTGCCCGGCGGGCCGTCCGGCAACAGGAAAGGATGATGGAAAGCGTCGATCTCGATGTACTGAAATCCAGCGCGCGCTGGCTCGACGAAGGGCGCCGCGTGCTGCTCGTGACGGTCGTGAAGACGTGGGGCTCGTCACCCCGCCCCGAGGGCGCGATGCTCGCGGTGCGCGAGGACGGGCTCGTGGTCGGCTCCGTGTCCGGCGGGTGCATCGAGGACGACCTGATCGCCCGCGTGCATGCGAGCGGAATCGCGGCCGACGCGCGCCCGGAAGCCGTCAAGTACGGCGTGACGGCCGAGGAAGCGCACCGCTTCGGCCTGCCCTGCGGCGGCACGATCCAGCTCGTGCTGGAGCCGCTCACGCGCGACAGCGGGATCGCCGCGCTGTGCGCGGAAGTCGAAGCCGGCCGCCTCGTCACGCGCACGATGACACTCGCCACCGGCCGCGCGTCGCTGTCGCCCGCGCAGGCGACCGACGGGCTCGCGTTCGACGGCGAACGGCTCGTGACGATCCATGGGCCGCGCTACCGGATGCTCGTGATCGGCGCGGGGCAGTTGTCGCGCTATCTTTGCCAGATCGCGGTCGGGCTCGACTACCAGGTGACGGTCTGCGATCCGCGCGAGGAATACACGGATGCGTGGGACGTGCCGGGCACGCGCGTCGCGCATACGATGCCCGACGACACGGTGCTCGACATGAAGCTCGACGTGCGTTCGGCCGTGATCGCGCTCACGCACGACCCGAAGCTCGACGATCTCGCGCTGATGGAAGCGCTGAAGACACCCGCGTTCTACGTGGGCGCGCTCGGCTCGCGGCGCAACAACGCGGCGCGGCGCGAGCGGCTGCTCGAATTCGACCTGAACGACGCGGAACTGGCACGGCTGCACGGGCCGGCCGGCATCTACATCGGCAGCCGCACGCCGCCGGAAATCGCGATCTCGATCCTCGCCGAGGTGACGGCCGCGAAGAATAACGTGTCGCTGCCGACGATCCTGCAGGTCGAGGGCGCGAAGGCCGCCCGCGAGATCGCGGCAAACCGCGGCGCGACCTGCGGCCTCTGAGGCGCGCCGGCAGCAAGCCTGCGCGTTGCGACTGTTGCGACTGTTTCGACCGTTGCGACCGTTGCGACCGTTGCGACCGTTGCGTCAGGCGAGGCCCGCGGCGAGCGCCGCCGCGACCGAACCGGCCACCAGCACGACGCCGACCGTGCGGCGCTTGTTCAGCTCCGTCCACAGCAGCACGCCCGTCAGCGACAACAGGATCAGCGAACCCGCGATCGTGTCCATCAGCAGCACCCAGCCGAGATTCATGCCGACGCCGCGATGCAGGTTGTTCAGCGTCGTCAGGAACGTGTTGCCGGTGCGCTTCACCGACACGTAGCCGTTGCCGACCCAGTATTCGGCCTGCAGGTTCTGGTGCGGCCCGAACAGGCCCATCTGCCAGTGCTCGGGCTGCATCACGCGCCGGTCGCCCCAGGCGACCGGCTGCGCAGGCTCCTTGCGCACGCGGCCCGGCCGGCCGTCGACGTGCAGTTCCTGCTGCAGCCACTTCGTCATCGCGGCCGGCGACTTCGGCACCGGATCCGGCAGTGCGATCTGCATCTGCTCGACCTGCGGTTCGCCGGTCGGGATCTTCAGCGGCGGCGCGCGATGGTTCAGCAGCACGCCCGTCACGCCGAACAGCAGCCCCAGCACCGCACCCCACAGCCCGACCCAGCCGTGCACCTTGCGCAGCCATTTGATGAAGGTCGCACGGCGCGAGCGCTGGCGGCGCGCCGCCAGTTCGGCGTCGCTCAGGGAACGTGCGGCCGGATGCGGCACGGTGACGCCCGCGGGGGGCCTGCCCGCCTGCGGCGGGGCGATCGTTTCGGGCGCGTTCACGCGAGAGTGTCCATTCGTTCAAAACAACGGGCGGCGCACGGGAAAACGTGCGCCGCCCGGTCAACATGAAATGAGAATGGATATCATTACATAAATAGCACGGCCGCTCAATCCGACGGCGCACGGGGGGCGAGCGCACAAGTCCGGTGATAACCGACAAAGCACGCGGATTGCACGCCGATTCCGGTCAATAGAAGAAAAATGCCTGTGAAACGATCGGGAAAGCCCCGGGCAGCATGTCGCAAGAAAAGCGAGGCCGGCGCACGCTCAGCGGCGCAGCGGCGGCAGCGGAAAGCGCGGCGCGACGTCGCCCGGCTCGGGCTCGGTGCGATCGAGCGCGTACAGCCACGCGAGCAGATCCGCGACGGCCTGGTAAAGCTGCGCCGGAATCCGGTCGTCGAGGTCGACCTGCATCAGCAGCGACACCATCTCCGGCGCGGTATGCACGTACAGCCCCGCATCGCGCGCCCGGGCGACGATCATCTCGGCGAGCAGGCCATACCCCTTCGCGACCACGCGCGGCGCCGTATCGCCGCCTTTCGGATCGTAGACGAGCGCGGTCGCGCGCTTGCGGGACGTCATGCTCATCGCGGGCTCTCGTCGTCGGCGCGCGGCGTGCCGCCGGCCGCGCCGCGCGTGTATGCGGCGACGGCGGCCTGCGCGACGAGCGGGTCGAGGCCGTCCGGTTCGTCGCCGACCGCGCGAATCGACAGTCCGCCGAGTTGCAGCCCCGATCCCTCGAACCGCTGCCGCAGTGCGGCCTCGTTCCGCGTGAGCCGGTCGGCGCCGGCCGAATTCGCGCGCAACCGTGCGACGAGCTGCTTGCCGTTCAACACCAGCTCCGCGTCGACCGTGCCGAGCGACGGCAACGTGAGCGTCAGCCGCGTGCGCCACGCGATCCCGTCCCCCGTGTCGTCGCCGCTGCGCGACGCGTGGCCGCCCGGGTCGTCGGGCTCGATCGTCCAGTCGAGCCTCGCGCCGGGCCACGCCTCGCCGGCCCAGCGGAACTGGTCGGTCGCGAGTGCATCGAGCTGCTGCCGGACGATCGGCACGGCGCCCGGATGCACCGGAACCTGTGCCTGCGTCTGCGGATCGGCCGACGCGGCGGCCAGTTCGGCGCGCGCGGGCGTCCAGCGCGTGTCGGGGTGGTCGCCGAGCGGGCCGGTCGTCGCGGCCGTGCTCGACGCGGCAGACTGCCGGGTCGTCACCGCCGCGCTCTGCGCGAGTTCGTGCGGCCCCGCACCGCCCGGCGCGGGCGCACCCGGCTGCGTGGCGGATCGCGGCGCCGCCGTCGGCAACGGCAGACGCCGCGCGAGCAGTTCGTCGAGCACGTCGGGCGCGTCGTGCTGCGCGGCATCCGGGGCGGGCTGCACCGGCGCGGTCATGAGGCGCGCCTGCGGTTCGCGCATCAGCGCGGCGAGCGGGCGCTGGCCGGCCAGCCACTGCGCGAGATGGGATTCGTAAAAGAGGCCGCTTTCGCTCACGGCCTGCGCAAGCGCCGCACGCAGCGCCGCGACGGGCGGCGTGCTCGCCGCATCGCGCACCGCCGACGCGGCTGACGCTCCCGATGCGGCCGACGCAGCGGAAGAAGCTACCGACGAAGACGCGGAGGACGCCGGCTCCGTCGACGGCTGTCCGTCCGGCGGCGCGGCCGCCGCGGCGCTCAGCAGCACGGAAGGATCGGCCAGCAGCGGCGTGCGCCCGGCGATCGCCGGGGTCGCGACACCGCCCGAGCGCGAGATCGCGTCGAGCACGAGCGCGACATCGGACAGCGCAGTCTGCGCGGACGCCGGCGGCGCGGCCGGCGTGGCCCCTGTCGAAGACGGCGACGAAGCGCCCATGCCCGGCGTGCCGACCTGCGCGGTCGCGCCACCGCCGGCGGGCGCCGCCACGGTGCCGGTCAGCAGGCTGTCGAGGCGGCTCGCCAGCAGGGCGGCCGCAACGGAGTCGATACCGGTCATGATCGGAGCCTGCTCACCTCAGCCACATCGTTGCGAAGCCGGGCACGCGGCAACCGCCGCCCCGGCGAACGGGCACTACCCGCGAGCGCGGTAGAGATCGGTCAATACCTTGGTCGAGCGCCGCGCCTCGAACAGCGCGGACAGCCGCGCGACCTCCGGGCTCGCGAGATCGCGGATCGCGGCGTCGTCGGCGAGGATGCGGCGGATCAGCGCAAGCTTGCGGCCGAGGTCCGCTTCGTCGAACGCGACGCCCGGATCGGCCTCCTTCAACCCGTCGACGAGCCTCAGGAATTCGGCCTGCAACTCCGGCAGCGCGCGCCAGTCCGCGCCGCGCGCCGCGGACAGCATGCGGCCCGACACGGCCGCGAGCGCCTCGTAGCGAGCGAAGTATTCGGCCTTGAGATTCATCGCGCCGCGCCCACCGCCTGTTGTGCGGCCATGCGCGCGACTTCCGGGGCGATGCCCGTCCACGCTTCCTCGAGCGTCGCGAGCAGCCCGTCGACCTCGACCAGCATCGCGTCGCTCGCATGCAGGTTGGCTTCCAGCAGGCGCCGGCCGATATACGCGTACAGCGCGTCGAGGCGCCCGGCGATCTGGCCGCCCGCGTCGCGGTTCAGCGACGCCTGCAGGCCGCTCTCGACGATCCCGATCGCCTTGCCGATCGCTTCGCCGCGTGCGGGCACGTTGCCCTGCTGCAAATGCATGCGCGCGAGCGCGATGGCCTGTCGCGCGCCCTGGTACAGCATCGCGATCAGCCGGTGCGGGGAGGCGCCCATCACCCCCGTCTCGACGCCGACACGCGCGTACGCACTGGCTCCAGCGTGTCCTGGGGAAAACATGCGCTTCTCCTTGTGATGCGGTGGCTATGCAGCGGCCGCCGCCCTGCGATGCACGGCGCGGCCTTGTTCCAGAGTTATCGGAAGGGAATTGAAAAGCTTTAGGCGCACGGACCGCCGGGCCGGCCGCTCCCGGATGGCCGTCCCCGGATGGCCGTCCCCGGATGCCCGTCGCCGGGTGGCCGTCCCATCACACCGACATCTGCATGATGTCGTTGTACGCGCTCACGAGCTTGTTGCGGACCTGGAGACCGAACTGGAAACCGATGTTGGCCTTCTGCATGTCGACCATCACGTCGTTCAGCGACACGTTCGCCGCGCCGACCTCGAACGCGTGCGCCTCGCCGAGCGCGTGCTGCTGGTCGCCGCTGATCTTGTCGAGCGACGCCTTCATCGCGCTCGCGAACGTGCCGGCCGTCGCGGCACCCGAGCCGGCGAGCGCCGCCGCGGGGCTGGCGACGCCGCCGCTCGCCTGCGCGGCCATCGCCTGCATCTGTTGCAACACCGAACCGATTCCGCTGACGTTGGCAGCCATGCTGTCCCCAGACATATAAGAGAAAAGACCCGGGCGCACCGGGCGTTTCCGACGGCACCGCACGACGCGCACCATGCCGGATCGCGAAAAAGGATAGCAGCGCGGCGCGCGCCAAAGCCGCGAAAGTACGGGGGAAACCCCGCTCTTTTCGGTCGATCGGAGTCGTGCCCGGGTCCCGATAATCGCATCGTGTCATTGTCCGTCCGCTCGTCCGAGCGGCTCAGTCGTCCCGCTCCGGAGAAACTCCACGCATGGATTCGCAGGCCAACTCGCTGATCAACCCCGACGCCCGCACGGGCCTCGCCAGCCCGGTGCCAGGCGCCGCCGCGGCCGCCGCGTTGCCGGGAGCAGGCGGCGCCGGCGCGGACTTCGGCTTCGGCGGCTTCGCGGAACGCATCTCCGGCATCTCGCGGATGAAGGGCAACCCGAAGCTGCCGTTCGTGATCGCCGTCGCGTTCGCCATCGCCGCGATCACCGCGCTCGTGCTGTGGAGCCGCGCGCCCGACTATCGCGTGCTGTACAGCAACCTGTCGGACCGCGACGGCGGCGCGATCATCACCGCGCTCCAGCAGGCAAACGTTCCCTACAAGTTCGCCGATGCCGGCGGCGCGATCCTCGTGCCGTCGAACCAGGTGCACGAAACACGCCTGAAGCTCGCCGCGATGGGCCTGCCCAAGGGCGGCTCGGTCGGCTTCGAGCTGATGGACAGCCAGAAATTCGGCATCAGCCAGTTCGCCGAGCAGGTGAACTACCAGCGCGCGCTCGAAGGCGAGCTGCAGCGCACGATCGAATCGATCAACGCGGTGCGCGGCGCGCGCGTGCATCTCGCGATCCCGAAGCCGTCGGTGTTCGTGCGCGACAAGGAAGCGCCGAGCGCGTCGGTATTCGTCGACCTCTACCCGGGCCGCGTGCTCGACGAGGGCCAGGTGCAGGCGATCACGCGGATGGTGTCGTCCGGCGTGCCCGACATGCCGGCCAGGAACGTGACGATCGTCGACCAGGACGGCAACCTGCTGACGCAGACCGCGTCGGCCTCCGGCCTCGACGCGAGCCAGCTCAAGTATGTGCAGCAGGTCGAGCGCAATACGCAGAAGCGCATCGACACGATCCTCGCGCCGATCTTCGGCACCGGCAACGCGCGCTCGCAGGTCAGCGCGGACATCGATTTCTCGAAGCTCGAGCAGACCTCGGAAAGCTACGGCCCGAACGGCGCGCCGCAGCAGGCCGCGATCCGCAGCCAGCAGACCAGCAGCGCGACCGAACTCGCGCAGGGCGGCGCATCGGGCGTGCCGGGCGCGCTGTCGAACACGCCGCCGCAGCCGGCCTCCGCGCCGATCGTCGCCGGCAACGGCCAGAACGGGCCGCAGTCGACGCCCGTCAGCGACCGCAAGGACCAGACGACCAACTACGAGCTCGACAAGACGATCCGTCACGTCGAGCAGCCGATGGGCAACGTGAAGCGGCTGTCGGTCGCCGTCGTCGTCAACTACCAGCCGGTCGCCGACGCGAAGGGCAAAGTGACGATGCAGCCGCTGCCGCCCGCGAAGCTCGCGCAGATCGAACAGCTCGTGAAGGACGCGATGGGCTACGACGAGAAGCGCGGCGACTCGGTGAACGTCGTGAACAGCGCGTTCTCGACCGCCAGCGATCCGTACGCCGACCTGCCGTGGTGGCGCCAGCCGGACATGATCGCGATGGCGAAGGAAGCCGCGAAGTGGCTCGGCATCGCGGCGGCCGCGGCGGCGCTCTATTTCATGTTCGTGCGCCCGGCGATGCGCCGCGCGTTCCCGCCGCCCGAGCCGGTCGCGCCGGCGCTCGCGGCGCCGGAGGATGCGGTCGCGCTCGACGGCCTGCCCGCCCCGGACAAGGCCGAGGAGCCCGATGCGCTGCTGCTCGGCTTCGAGAACGAAAAGAACCGCTACGAACGCAACCTCGACTACGCGCGCACGATCGCCCGCCAGGATCCGAAGATCGTCGCCACCGTCGTGAAGAACTGGGTGTCCGATGAACGCTGAAGGCCTGACCAAGAGCGCGCTGCTGCTGATGTCGATCGGCGAGGAAGAGGCCGCTGAAGTATTCAAGTTCCTCGCGCCGCGCGAGGTGCAGAAGATCGGCGCCGCGATGGCCGCGCTGAAGAACGTCACGCGCGAGCAGGTCGAGGACGTGCTGCAGGAGTTCGCGAAGGAAGCCGAGCAGCACACCGCGCTGTCGCTCGATTCGAGCGAGTACATCCGCTCGGTGCTGACCAAGGCGCTCGGCGAGGACAAGGCCGGCGTGCTGATCGACCGGATCCTGCAGGGCAGCGACACGAGCGGCATCGAGGGCCTGAAGTGGATGGACTCGGGCGCCGTCGCCGAACTGATCAAGAACGAGCATCCGCAGATCATCGCGACCATCCTCGTGCACCTCGACCGCGACCAGGCGTCCGAGATCGCGTCATGCTTCACCGAGCGGCTGCGCAACGACGTGCTGCTGCGGATCGCGACGCTCGACGGCATCCAGCCGGCCGCGCTGCGCGAGCTCGACGACGTGCTGACCGGCCTGCTGTCCGGCAGCGACAACCTGAAGCGCAGCCCGATGGGCGGCATCCGCACCGCGGCCGAGATCCTGAACTTCATGACGAGCAATCATGAAGAAGGCGTGCTCGAAAGCGTGCGCCAGTATGACGCCGACCTCGCGCAGAAGATCGTCGACCAGATGTTCGTGTTCGAGAACCTGCTCGACCTCGAGGATCGTGCGATCCAGATGGTGCTCAAGGAAGTCGAGTCGGAAACGCTGATCATCGCGCTGAAGGGCGCGCCGCCCGCGCTGCGCCAGAAGTTCCTCGCGAACATGTCGCAACGCGCGGCCGAGCTGCTCGCCGAGGATCTCGACGCGCGCGGCCCGGTGCGCGTGTCCGAAGTCGAGACGCAGCAGCGCCGCATCCTGCAGATCGTGCGCAACCTCGCCGAGAGCGGTCAGATCGTGATCGGCGGCAAGGCGGAAGACGCGTATGTCTGATTCCGCGCGCGACCGCGCCGGCACCCTCACCGCGTACCAGCGGTGGGAGATGGCGTCGTTCGATCCGCCGCCGCCCCCGCCGCCGCCCGACGACGCGGCTGCGGCCGCCGCCGCGCTCGCCGCGGAACTGCAGCGCGTGCGCGACGCCGCGCATGCCGAAGGCCATGCGGCCGGTCACGTCGAGGGCCAGGCGCTGGGTTACCAGGCCGGTTTCGACCAGGGCCGCGAGCAGGGCTTCGAGGCCGGCCAGGCTGAAGCCCGCGAACTGGCCGCGCAGCTCGCGGCGCTCGCCGCGTCGTTCCGAGAAGCCGTGTCGAGCGTCGAGCACGATCTCGCGTCCGACCTCGCGCAGCTCGCGCTCGACATCGCGCAGCAGGTCGTGCGCCAGCACGTGAAGCACGATCCCGCCGCGCTCGTCGCGGCCGTGCGCGACGTGCTCGCCGCCGAACCGGCGCTGTCAGGCGCGCCGCATCTCGCGGTGAATCCGGCCGACCTGCCCGTCGTCGAAGCCTATCTGCAGGACGATCTCGATACGCTCGGATGGAACGTGCGCACCGACGCGTCGATCGAGCGCGGCGGCTGCCGCGCGCACGCCGCGACTGGCGAGGTCGACGCGACGCTGCCCACCCGCTGGCAGCGCGTCGCCGCCGCGATCGGCAAGGTGAGCGCATGGTGACGCCCACGCCCGAATCGATCCTGTACGACGGGATGACGCCGCTCGAGCGCGAGCTCGCGCTCGCGTCGTTCGGTCCCGACAGTACGCACGACACTGCTCACGGCGCACCTGCGCACGTGACGGATGCCGCCTGCGATGCACCGCGCGCACCGCACAATCCGCATCTCGCGCACTGGCGCACGCACCTGAACGGGCTCGCGACACGCAGCCACCGCGCGCTGCCGCTGCGGCCGTGCGGGCGCCTCACGCGCGCCGCGGGCCTCGTGCTCGAGGCGATCGGGCTGCGCCTGTCGGTCGGCGCCGAATGCACGATCGAATTGCCGCCCGGCAGCACGCTGCCGCACGCGGAAGCGGAAGTCGTCGGGTTCTCCGGCGATCGCCTGTTCCTGATGCCCACCACCGACGTCGCAGGCGTGCTGCCCGGCGCGCGCGTGTGGCCGCTGGAGGCCGCGCCCGTCGCCGATCCGCTCGCGGGCGCGAAGCGGCTGCCGGTCGGCTGGGAAATGCTCGGGCGCGTCGTCGACGCGTCGGGCCGCCCGCTCGACGGCCTGGGCCCGCTCGCGTCGAAGGTCGACGCACCGCTGTCGGCGCCATCGATCAACCCGCTCGATCGCGAGCCGATCGACCACGTGCTCGACGTCGGCGTGCGCGCGATCAACGGGCTGCTCACCGTCGGCCGCGGGCAGCGGATGGGCCTGTTCGCGGGCTCCGGCGTCGGCAAGTCCGTGCTGCTCGGCACGATGGCGCGCTACACGAGCGCGGAAGTGATCGTGATCGGGCTGATCGGCGAACGCGGCCGCGAAGTGAAGGAATTCATCGAACAGATCCTCGGCGAGGACGGGCTCGCGCGCTCGGTCGTCGTCGCGGCGCCGGCCGACGTGTCGCCGCTGCTGCGGATGCAGGGCGCCGCCTACGCGACGTCGCTCGCCGAGTATTTCCGCGACCAGGGCAAGCACGTGCTGCTGCTGATGGATTCGCTGACGCGCTATGCGATGGCGCAGCGCGAGATCGCGCTCGCGATCGGCGAGCCGCCCGCGACCAAGGGCTATCCGCCGTCGGTGTTCGCGAAGCTGCCCGCGCTCGTCGAGCGCACCGGCAACGGGCCCGAAGGCGGCGGCTCGATCACCGCGTTCTACACGGTGCTGACCGAAGGCGACGACCAGCAGGACCCGATCGCCGACTCGGCGCGCGCGATCCTCGACGGCCACATCGTGCTGTCGCGCGCGCTCGCCGAGGCCGGCCACTATCCGGCGATCGACATCGAGGCATCGATCAGCCGCGCGATGACTGCGCTGATCGACGAAACGCATCTCGACCGCGTGCGGCAGTTCAAGCAGATGCTGTCGCGCTACCAGCGCAATCGCGACCTGATCGCGGTCGGCGCCTATGCGCCCGGCCGCGACGCGCAGCTCGACCGCGCAATCGCGCTCTACCCGCGCATCGAATCGTTCCTGCAGCAGGGCTTTCGCGAATGCGCGCCGTTCGCGTCGAGCCTCGCCGCACTCGATGCGCTGTTCGACGTACACGGAGGCTGATCCCGATGGCACCCGGCTTTCCTCTTCAACTGCTGCTCGACCGTGCGCAGGAAGACCTCGACACGGCCGCGAAGCAACTCGGCACCGCGCAGCGCGACCGCACCGCGGCCGCCGAACAGCTCGATGCGCTGCTGCGCTATCGCGACGAATACCACGCGCGCTTCGCGCAGTCCGCGCAGCACGGGATGCCGGCCGGCAACTGGCGCAACTTCCAGGCGTTCATCGATACGCTCGACGCGGCGATCGTGCAGCAGCGCAACGTGCTGGCCGCGGCCGAGGTCCGCATCGACGAGGCGCGCCCGAACTGGCAGCAGAAGAAGCGAACCGTCGGCTCATACGAAATCCTGCAGGCGCGCGGCGTCGCGCAGGAAGCGCGGCGTACCGCGAAGCGCGAACAGCGCGACGCGGACGAACACGCCGCGAAGATCCTGCGCATGCGGGCCGACGCGGCCCGCTCGGCGTAACTGCTCACCGCTTTCGAACGAGAGAATCGTCATGCCTCCACTGCCCCTGCTCGGCGCGCTGCTCGACACCGCCGGCACCGCACTCAAGGCCGTCCGCGACGCGGGTTCGTCCGCCGTCGCCACGTCCGCCGGCAACGATGCCGCAACCAGTCCGGCCGCCGTGCCGTTCGCGCAGACGCTGAAGCAAAGCGTCGTCACGCGGCACGACGCGACGCTCGCCGGCAAGCCGGACGTCTCGACGAAACAGGCGTCGTCGACGCCCGCCGCCGGCACGAAGCCGTCCGACAACGACGGCGACGGCGACAAGTCGATCGTCGACGCGAACACACCGCCCAATCCCGACGCCGCCGCGCTCGCCGCGGCCGCCGCCGTGCAGGCGCAACTGCAGGCGCGCGCGAACGATGCGGTGCCGGCCGATGCCGCCAGCGCCGCCACCGGTGCTACCGCCGCCACCGCCGCGCAAACGACGGCCGTGTCCGGCCAGCCCGACGCCACGGCCGCGCTGACGAATCATGCCGGCAAGGATGCGGCCGCCGAGCCGGCCGTGCCGGCGTCGGGTCGCGACGCGCTACAGGCGGCGCTGGCGAAGCTGACCGGCGGCCCGGGTGCGATCGCGATGCCCGCGACCGGCACGGCAGCCGCCGCGCCAGCACCGGCATCGACGACGTCCCCATCGGCCGCCGCGGCACCGCTGACACCGAAAGTCACCACCTTCGACCACACGCTCGCCGACGCGAAAGGTGCGCTCGCGACGCAGCAAACGCCCGCGCAAGCCACCGCGCCGGCACTGCAGGCCGGCGCAACCGGCCAGCCCGCGGCGCATGCATTCGCGGCCGCCGAAGAAACCGCCGGCCCGGCTCCCGACGCAACGGTCGCGGCCGCCGCGACGGCCGCGGCAGCTGCACAGGCGAACCTCCCGACATCGCCCGCCGCAAGCTCGATCGCCGCGGCCAACGCGCATGTGCTGGCCCCGCATGTCGGCACCGCCGACTGGACCGACGCGCTGAGCCAGAAGGTCGTGTTCCTGTCGAATGCGCACCAGCAGAGCGCCGAGCTGACGCTGAACCCGCCGGACCTCGGCCCGCTGCAGGTCGTGCTGCGCGTCGCGGACAACCACGCACATGCGCTGTTCGTGTCGCAGCACCCGCAGGTGCGTGACGCGGTGGAAGCCGCGCTGCCGAAGCTGCGCGAAGCGATGGAAGCGGGCGGGCTCGGCCTGGGTAGCGCGACCGTCAGCGACGGCGGCTTCGCGTCGCAGCAGCAGAACCCGCAACAGCGCTTCGCCGGCGGCCAGTCGTCGCCGCGCGCGCGCGCCGGATCGTCAGCCGTCGATGCACCGGTCGACGCTGCGCAATCCGCAGCGGCCGGCGCGACCGTGAGCCGCGCGGGCCTCGTCGATACGTTCGCCTGAGCATCGCGCCGGTCGCGTGCCGGTGCGCGCCGCTCAGCGGCCGTGCACCGCCGCGGCCGCCTGGCCGCGCGGCACGCCGCTCTTGCGCGTCGCGACGATGAAGTCCGCCGCGCGTTCGCCGATCATCACCGACGGCGCATTCGTGTTCCCGCCGATCAGCGTCGGCATCACCGACGCATCCACCACCCGCAGCGCTTCGACACCCCGCACGCGCAGTTGCGGATCCACCACCGCGCGCGCATCCGAGCCCATCCGGCAGGTGCCGACCGGGTGATAGATCGTGTCGGCGTGCGCGACGATCGTCGCGCGCAGCTCGGCTTCGCTCTGGTCCGCCCGCGTGTACAGCTCGCGCCCGCCCTGCGACGCGAGCGGCGCCTGCGACAGGATCCGGCGCATCGCCTGCGCGCCGCGCACGAGCAGGTCGAGATCGCGCGTATCGCTGAAGAAGCGCGGATCGATCAGCGGCGCGTCGCGCGCATCGCCGCTCGCGAGCGCGACCGTGCCGCGGCTGAACGGGCGCAGCGCGCACACGTGCAGCGAATAACCGAAGCCCCAGTGCATCTTGCGGTTGTGATCGTCGACGAGCGCAGTGCAGAAATGCAGCTGCAGGTCCGGGCGATCGAGCGACGGATCGCTCTTGATGAAGCCGCCGGCCTCCGCGACGTTGCTCGTCATCATCCCCGTGCGGCTCGAGAAGTAGCGCGCGAGCGCCGGCGTCATCTTCGTGATCCCGCGCAGGCAGATGCCGACCAGCTCCGACGAATTCACCCGCGTGTTGATGATGAAGTCGATATGGTCGATCAGGTTGGTGCCGACGGCCGGCGCGTCCTGCACCACCGCGATCCCGTGCCGGCGCAACTGTTCCGCCGGACCGATCCCCGAGCACATCAGCAGTTGCGGCGAATTGAACGCGCCGGCCGACAGGATCACTTCCGCGCGCGCGCCGAGCGTCTCGACGCGTCCGTCGCGCGACACCACGACACCGACCGCGCGCTTGCCGTCGAAACCCACGCGCAGCACCGTCGCGTCGGTGATCACATGCAGGTTCGGCCGGTTGCGGCCATAGATGTACGCACGCGCGACGCTGCAGCGCGAGCCGTCGCGATGCGTGACCTGATAGAAGCCGACGCCTTCCTGCGTCGCGCCGTTGAAATCGTCGTTGAGCGGATAACCGGCCGCGTGCGCCGCCTGGATGAATCGTTCGGAGAACGGATTGCGAAAGCGCAGATCGGACACCGTCAACGGACCGTCCGCGCCGTGCCATGCATCGGCGCCGCGCGCGTTGCCTTCCGCGCGGCGGAAATACGGCAGCACGTCCTGCCAGCCCCAGCCCGTCGCGCCGAGTTGTGCCCACTCGTCGTAGTCGCCCGGGTGGCCGCGCGTATAGATCATCGCGTTGATCGCGCTCGAGCCGCCCATCCCGCGCCCGCGCGGCTGGTACCCTCGGCGGCCGCCGAGGCCCGGCTGCGGCACCGTCTCGTAACCGTAGTTCGTGCCGAGCTTGAACGGCACGAGCGCCGCGATCCCCACCGGCATGTTGACGAGCAGGTTGCGCTCCGTGTGCGAGCCGGCCTCGATCAGTGCGATCGTCGCGTCGGGGCATGCATCGGCGAGGCGGCTGGCGAGGCTCGACCCGCCCGACCCTCCACCCACGATGATGTAGTCGTATTGCATGTCACGTCTCCTTCGTGTCATGAACGGCGCCCGGCGCGGCCCGGCTCCCGCTTGTAATGTTCGGGCATTGTAGGAATGGCCGTCGCGCGCGCGGCACGCCGATTCAAGAGCGATTCCTCTAAACGCCCGCGTGAACTAAATTTAAGATGTATCGATTGATGTGACGCGATGCATCGGCCGACAGAAGCCGCGCCGTCGCGAAACTGGGGAGACGACGATGCAGCGTGACGTTCCACAGGCCGCGTGCCGACCGGGTTGTCCGGACGCACCGCGCGCGGCCCGCATTTCATTTCAAACGGATGCCCGGACGGTGACGTGCAACACCGCGCGCGCGGCCGGTCGAAATCGAACGACACCGCGTATCGCCGACCGTTTGGACGGCTCGTCGCATGCGCGGGGCGACCTGCCGGTGCGTGCGTCGCCGCGCGCATCGCACGACGCCGCTTCAGCGCGGCGGCAAACGCCTGCAACGCACGATCGCGCATCGGTCAGCAGTCGCATCGAGCCCTGCGCGCACCCCGCGCAATCCCGTGTTGGAACGCGAACACCGTCGCGCGGATGCGACGCTTGCCGCACGCTGCACCCTGTTTTTTTCGCCCGCGCATCGCACCCGGCCCCACGCCGCGCGACGCGCGTCATCCGGCCCCGCCCCGCCACGCTCGCCGAGCGAGTACGTGCGACCTGACTGCTGGCCGCCGTGCCACGCCCAACTGGAGGAGACGACATGAAGAACGACCTGCCCGAACTGGCCCCGCAAGCGCCGCCATCGGTCGATGCGCTGACGTCGCTGCTGCGCGACCAGCGCGCGGCCTACCTGCGCGCGCCGTACCCGGAGTGGGACACTCGCGCGCAGCACCTGCGCGCGCTGCGCACGATGCTGATCGATCACGCGGATGCGCTCGCCGATGTGGTCAGCGCCGACTTCGGGCATCGCGCGAAGCAGGAAGTGCTGCTGTCGGAAATCTGGATGGCGAAGGAAGAGATCGACGACGCGCTCAAGCACGGCAAGCGCTGGATGAAGCCGATCCGCAAGCCGATGAACAAGTGGCTGCGGCCGGCGCGCGCGAAGGTGCTGCCGCAGCCGCTCGGCGTGGTCGGCATCGTCGTGCCGTGGAACTATCCGATCCTGCTTGCGGCCGGACCGCTGATCTGCGCGCTCGCGGCCGGCAACCGCGCGATCATCAAGATGTCCGAACTGACGCCGCGCACGTCGGCGCTGTTCGAGCAGCTGATCGCGAAGACCTTCTCGCGCGACCACGTCGCGGTCGTGAACGGCGATGCCGAGATCGGTGCCGCATTCAGCGCGCTGCCGTTCGATCACCTGCTGTTCACCGGCTCGACGCACGTCGGCCGCCACGTGATGCGTGCCGCGGCGGACAATCTCACGCCCGTCACGCTCGAGCTCGGCGGCAAGTCGCCGGCGATCGTCGGCCCGAATGCGCGCTTCGATGCGGCCGTCGACGCAATCATCGGCGGCAAGACGCTGAACGCGGGCCAGACCTGCATCGCGCCCGACTACGTGCTGCTGCCGCGCGGGATGGAGGGCGCGTTCATCGAGCGCGCGCGGGCGCGCTTCGCAAAGCTGTATCCGGACCTGTCGACCAACGGCGACTACACGACGATCGTGTCGCCGCGCCACTACGCCCGGCTGCAGCAGCTTGCGACCGACGCGCAGGCGGCCGGCGCGCAACTGCATCCGCTGTCGGACGCGCGGTCCGATCCCGCGTCGCGCCGCTTCGTGCCGTGCGCGGTCACGCACGTGCCGGCCTCGTCACAGCTGATGCAGGAGGAGATCTTCGGGCCGCTGCTGCCGCTCGTGCCGTACGAGCGGCTCGACGAGGCGATCGCGTACGTGAACGCACGGCCGCGCCCGCTCGCGCTGTACCTGTTCGACGAGGATGGCGGCACGGTCGACCGCGTGATGCGCGAAACGATCTCGGGCGGCGTGACGGTCAACGACACGCTGATGCACATCGCGTGCGGCAGCTTGCCGTTCGGCGGCGTCGGCGCGAGCGGGATGGGTGCGTATCACGGCTACGACGGCTTCGTGACGTTCTCGAAGATGAAGCCCGTGCTCACGCAGGCGCGCCTGAATACCCGCGGGCTGATCGCGCCGCCTTACGGCAAGCGCTTCGCGGCAGTGATCAGGATGATGCTGAAGTTCTGAGCGGTGCGGGCCGCGCGCCACGCGCGGCGGCCCACCGGACCACGCGGCGCGGCGACGCTGCCGCGCGCGCCGTCACACGGGCCAGAGCGGCCCTTCCTGCATCGCGCCGATCTGCTCGCGCAACTCGAGCACACGTGCCTCCCAGTAGCGATGCGTGTTGAACCACGGGAATGCGGCCGGAAACGCCGGATCATCCCAGCGGCGCGCAAGCCACGCCGCATAGTGGATCAAGCGCAGCGTGCGCAGCGCTTCGACCAGATGCAGCTCGCGCGGCTCGAATTCGCAGAAGTCCTCATAACCGGCGAGCAGGTCCGCGAGCGCGCGCGACGCGCCTTCGCGATCGCCGGGCAGCAGCAGCCACAGATCCTGGATCGCGGGCGCCATCCGGCTGTCGTCGAAGTCGACGAAATGCGGGCCCGCGTCGGTCCACAGCACGTTGCTCGGATGGCAGTCGCCGTGCGTGCGCAGCAGGCGGATCTCGCCCGCACGCTCGAACGCGGCCTCGACGCCTTCGAGCGCGAGCGTCACGGCCGTTTCGTAGGCGGGCCGCACATCGTCGGGAATGAAATCGTGCGCGAGCAGGTAGTCGCGCGGCTCGTAGCCGAACGTGCGAATGTCGAGCACCGGACGCGCGACATACGGCTGGGTCGCGCCGACCGCGTGAATCCGGCCGATGAAGCGACCGAGCCATTCGAGCGTGTCGCTGCGGTCGAGATCGGGCGCGCGGCCGCCGCGCCGCTCGAAGATCGAGAAGCGGAAGCCGTCGAACGCGTGCAGCGTGCGGCCGTCGAACGCGTGCGCGGGCACCGCCGGAATCTCGCGCGCGGCGAGTTCGGCGACGAACGCGTGTTCTTCCAGGATCGCGTCGTCCGACCAGCGCGCCGGCCGGTAGAACTTCGCGACGACGGGCGGACCGTCTTCGATGCCGACCTGGTAGACGCGGTTTTCGTAGCTGTTGAGGGCGAGCAGGCGCCCGTCGGTACGCAGCCCGGCCGGCATCAGCACGCTGTCGAGCGCGTCGAGCACGCACTCGGGCGTGAGGCCGGCGAACGGCGGGCCGGCGGGAGCTGCGGGGGCGGAAGTGTCGTCTTTCATGCCCCGCATTGTGCCGTCAGCCGCGCCGAAACACGAGCGCCCGGTGCGGCACGCGCACTCAGTGGATCGCGGCGCCGGCCGGCAGCACGGATTCGCCGGTGTCGATCAGGTCCTCGAGAAAGAACGGCTCGGTGTTGAGTTCCTTCGACTCGCCCGGCACGCCCGCGTACCAGGTCACCATGGCCATGTCGCCCAGAAGGCGCTGAACGATGCCGCGCGCGCCCTTCGGCACCGCGATATGGGTAGTGCAGACAATCGACCCGACATGCATGATGGTTCCCCACTCTTGAAACTTGAAACCCGGCTCGCTGGCGAGCCGGCAAATGCACGATCCGCGCCGCCCTCGTCGGGGTGTTGCGCGTGATCCCATTGTTCACGGTTTATCGAAGCGCGAAAAGAAGAAGAAGCAGGCGAAGTGCCGCGAATTCGTCGAATGTCTCCAATCAACCACTGCGCCGCGCGTGCGCTTGCACGGGCGGTTACCCCCATCATACCCTGTCAAATGTGACTGTCCGCCGAATCCGGCCACACGCGCGGCGCGCACGCGAATCGCGCACCGTGCGTATCGTCTGCCCTTTGCCCGGTCGTCAGCAAGCTTCGCGTGCGTGACGCTCGAGCGCGCGGCACCGGCTCACCGCCGACAGCGGTTGCGCGGGATGGCCGCCTTGCGTTACCTTTGACGCTCATTCGCGTTCAATCGCATTTCGACACGATGCATCCGCTCACGTCCGCTCTTGCAAAATCCCGGCCGCAGTTCGACTCGCGGCCGCAGGCGTGCGCGCATCCGTCGGTCCTCCCTCCTCCTGTCGCACCGCCGCGCGTCGGCGCCGCGCCGCCCCCGCCGGCGGCACGCGTCGGCTGACCCCAGCCGGCGCTCGTTTTCCGTTTTCCATTCGCCCGTTTGCGGCCGTTCGTGCGTGATCACGCACGGCGCGTTCCCGCGCGCGCGACATGGAACGTTTCGATCCGTTCGACAGGTGGATTCACATGGTTTCGTTCAAACGCGCGCTCGCCGCGCATGGCGTGACGTCGCTCTTCGTCTTGTTGTGGAGCAGCGGCGCGATCTTCGCTGAACTCGGTCTGCATCACGCATCCGCGTTCGTCTTTCTCACCGCACGATTCGCGCTCGCGTCACTCGTGCTGCTCGTGCCGGCCATCATGCGCGGACGCTGGCTGCCGCCACGCCGCGAGCGGCGCATGGCGGCGCTGACCGGCCTGCTGATGATGGGCGGCTATTCGATCTTCTACCTGCTCGCGCTCGACCGCGGGATCGCGCCAGGCGTGCTCGCGACGATCCTCGGCGTACAGCCGATCCTCACCCTCGCGATCGTCGAGCGGCGCTGGCAGCCGATGCGTATCGCCGGGCTCGGGCTGTCGCTGTCCGGCCTCGCGCTCGTCGTGTGCCGCGGCGTGGGCGGTGCCGGCCTGCCGATCATGGGTGTCGTCTGCGCGCTCACGGCGCTCGTCGCGCTGACCGCCGGCTCGCTGCTGCAAAAGCGCGTGCGTGCGGCGCCTGCCGACGTGCTGCCGCTGCAGAACGCGATCGGCCTTGCGCTGTGCGTGGCGATCCTGCCGTTCCGGCCGATCTCGCTCGAGATCGGCTGGGCGTTCGTCGTGCCGCTGCTGTGGCTCGGCATCGTGATCTCGGTGATCGCGCAGTTGCTGTTCTACCGGTTGATGCAACGCGGCGATCTCGTCAACGTGACGAGCCTGTTCTATCTCGTGCCCGTCGTCACCACGCTGATGGACGCGGTCTGGCTCGGCAACCGGCCCGAACCGCTCGCGCTCGCCGGCATGGGGGCGATCGTCGCGGGGCTCGCACTCGTGTTCCGCACGCCGGCCGTCCGCGCGCAACCCGATCGCGCGTAAGCGGACGGGCTGCCGCACCCGCGGGTGCGGCAGCCCGTATCGCACACGTACGACGTTTCCGCACGAATCGAAAGGAACGGGAAAGACTTGCGCAAGGCATTCGTCCGATTCGCGGAAAAAATGCGGAATCCCCGGGGTTTTCCGCATACTTTTAATGGTTCGGATAGCGAAAAACGCGACGAGGTTGCCTATACTCGAACTGTCCGACCCGCTCGAAATCGGGTCGGCCCAAATATGAGAAATGCCCGGCATGGGGCTGGAAGACGCGTGTGCGCCTGTTCCGGCCGACTATGGAGACACGCATGACGACCTATTTCACGATCGGCGACTTCATCCTGTTGATTCCGATGGCGCTGGCCGGAGCGCTATTTCTCGGCGCGGTGCCGTGCGCAACCGAATTCCGCCACAACCTGCTGCGCGTGCTCGGCGTCATCCTCGGCGTCGGCGTGGCGGTATTGCTCGTCGAAGGCCTGCCTGCGCTGCTCTAGCGACGCGTTGGCGCGCGCCGGTCACATCGCCCCGCATCGCAGCGACGTGACGGCTTGTGTGCGCGCGCCGCGATACGGCATGCGATATAGTTCGCATCCCGTATCGACTGTCCTTGCCGCCGGTCAGATCGCCTGATCGGTGGACGGCTTTTCCCACAGATTGATGCCGCCTTCGGTCGCGTAGCGATCGATCTCCGCGAGTTCGTCGGCCGAGAATTCGAGATTCTTCAGCGCGCCGACGTTTTCACGCACCTGCTCCGCACGGCTCGCGCCGATCAGTGCGGACGTCACGCGGCCGTTGCGCAACACCCACGCGAGCGCCATCTGCGCGAGGCTCTGCCCGCGCCGCTCCGCGATGCCGTTGAGCTTGCGCACCTGCTCGAGGTTGTCCGCGCTCAGGTGATCCTGCTTCAGCGAGCCGCCGCCCGGCTTGTTCACGCGCGCATCGGCCGGCACGCCGTTCAGGTATTTCGACGTCAGCAGCCCCTGCGCGAGCGGCGTGAACGCGATGCTGCCCGTGCCGATGTCGTCGAGCGTGCCGAGCAGATCCTGCTCGATCCAGCGGTTCAGCAGGTTGTACGACGGCTGGTGGATCAGCAGCGGCACCTTGTATTGCGCGAGCAGTTCGGCCATCTCGCGCGTCTTCGCGGCCGAGTACGACGAGATGCCGATGTACAGCGCCTTGCCCTGCTGCACGGCCGATGCGAGCGCGCCGGCGGTTTCCTCGAGCGGCGTGTGCGCGTCGAAGCGGTGCGAATAGAAGATGTCGACGTAGTCGAGCCCCATTCGCTGCAGGCTCTGGTCGAGGCTCGCGAGCACATACTTGCGCGACCCGCCGCCGCTGCCGTACGGCCCCGGCCACATGTCCCAGCCGGCCTTCGTCGAGATCAGCAACTCGTCGCGATACGGCCGGAAATCTTCCTTCAGCAGCCGGCCGAAGTTGGTTTCGGCGCTCCCGTACGGCGGCCCGTAGTTGTTCGCGAGGTCGAAGTGATTGATGCCGAGGTCGAACGCGGTGCGCAGGATGTCGCGCTGCGTCGCGATCGGCGTCGAGTCGCCGAAGTTGTGCCACAGGCCGAGCGACAGGGCGGGCAGTTTGAGCCCGGATTTGCCGCAGGTGCGGTATTGCATGTCGGCATAACGTTCGGAAGCTGCTTCGTAGGCCATGAGTCGGTTCCGTCAGGACGTCGGGGAAGGGACGCGCGCCGCGCGCGAACATCACGCGCCGGCGGCGAAGGAAACATACGACGGTTATGGTAGCGAACGTGGCCGAAGCGCGCACGGCAATGGACGCGGTCGCACGCGTCGCCTACACTGCGGCGTCTCGAATCACCGTTACAGCGAGGTTGGTATGTCCCGGGTCATCTCGGTTGCGCTGCTCGTCGGCGGCGTCGTGCTGCTGTATTTCGGCGGCCAGTCGTTCCATTCGATCAACGACAACGTGTCGCGCTTCTTCACCGGCTCGCCTGCCACGAAGACGATCCTGCTGATCGCCGGCGGCGCCGTCGCCTTGCTGATCGGCCTGATCGGCCTCGCGATGCCGGCCAACAAGCGCTGATCGCGCAGCCGCGCGACTCGTGAAGGCCCGCATCGCGCGAGCGGGCCGCGCAAAACGCAACGGGCGGCCCAGGCCGCCCGTTTGTTCATCCGCTTGCGCGGCCGCCGTGCCGCATCGGACGACGACGCGGCCGCCTCGTCGTCCGAACCGCTGCTAGAGCTGCACTTCCGGCTTCGCCGCCGAACGCGTGCCCGGCACCGGCCGGTTGCTCACGCCGTGATACGTGTACACGAGCGAGAACTTCACCTGGTCGGAGCGATTCTGCCCCGCCGAATGCAGCGTGTTGCAGTGGAAGAACACGACGTCGCCGGTCTGCAGCGGCGGGCAGGTTGCCGCGTCGATCATCTTGCGGTTCTCCGGCAGGTCGCTGCGGAAGAATTTCGCATCGTCGAACGCTTCCGGCCCGAATTCGGCCGTATGCGAGCCCGGCACCAGCCAGAGCGCGCCGTTTTCATTCGTTTCCGGCCCGAGCGCGAGCCACACCGACACCATGTCCGCGCGTTCGAACGACCAGTAGCGGAAATCGCGATGCCAGCCCGTCAGGCTGCCGTACGCAGGGTGCTTCGTCATCATGCAGTTGTGATGCGCGCGCGACAGCACGGGCTGCTCGCCGAAGTATTCGCGCATCCACGCGCCGATTTCGGGTGCGATCGCGCGCTCGGCGAACGCCGGATCGCGCGCATAGGCGTCCAGCAGCCGCCGCACCGTATGACCGCCCGGCGCATGCTTCGACTCGGGCGCGCCCGGGTAGCGCAAATCCGCCTCGAACTCGATCGGCTCCGCCGCTTCCTGCAACTGGCGCGCCGCGATCTGCTTGAGCGCCGCGCACCGCGCTTCGCCGACGAGGCCGCGCGCGACGACGAAGCCGCGTTCGCGCAATTCCGCGACTTGCGCGCGGATCGATTCCGACTGCAATGGAGACGACATGGGATGCCAGACGTTTATTGTGTGAATGTGACGATTGTAAATCGGCGCCGGATGCCGCGAACAGCGCCATTGTCGTGCGCGGGGGCATGCCAATCGCCGATTTGATCTGGCGCAAGGGAACTGTGCGGCGCGGCGCGAGCCTCAGCGACAGGCGGTATGCGGCGACACGCTTGCGGCACAAGGGTTTATCGCGACTTTTGCCGGTCATGAAACCCTTGTAGCCTGTCGCGGCCTGTCAATTCTGGCGGGCGCGGCGCGCAACGACTTTCGGTAAGATCCGTTGCGCCATCCGAGGCCGTTCATACCAGTGCGCTCTTCAAGGGCGCCATTCATACAAGCGAAGCATCGTTCACATGCCATTCCGTCTGACTTCCCGTCTCAGCCGCGCTGCGAAGCGCGTCGTGCCGCCCGCTCCCTCCCGTCCGCTGCGCCATCACCGCGCCCGCACGCAGGTGCTCGCCGAGCACACGCACGCGCACAGCCGGCTGGACGGCATCCGCGCGTGGTTCCACGCGTTCTTCTCGATGATGAGCGCGCACGGGTTCGCACGCCGCGCCGGCCTGCGCTCGCTGCTGCAGAAGCCATCGTCGCTGCGCGCGCTCGCGCTGCGCCGCACGCTGGGCCCGCAGCGCCGCGTCAACCGCCCGCGCCGCCTCGCGGCCAGCAACGGCTGGTTCGGGTTCAGCGCACGCTGACGCCGCGCCGGCGGGCAGTGCCCGCCGCGATCGTCGCGACGCCGGCATCTCGCCGGCGCTCGACACGCATAAAAAAACCCCGGCATGCCGGGGTTTTTCGTTTCACGCGGACGACGCTTACGCGACGCGCGCCGTCGGCTCCACGCCGGCCGCTTCGGCCAGTGCGAGTGCCTTGTCGGTCGCTTCCCACGAGAATTCCGGCTCTTCGCGGCCGAAGTGGCCGTAAGCGGCCGTCTTCTCGTAGATCGGGCGCAGCAGGTCGAGCATCTTGATGATGCCCTTCGGACGCAGGTCGAAATGCTCGCGCACGAGCTTCGTGATCACCGCATCCGACACGCGGCCCGTGCCGAACGTGTTGACCATCACCGAGGTCGGCTCGGCGACGCCGATCGCGTACGACACCTGGATCAGCGCGCGCGATGCGAGGCCTGCCGCGACGATGTTCTTCGCGACGTAACGGCCGGCATAGGCTGCCGAACGGTCGACCTTCGACGGATCCTTGCCCGAGAACGCGCCGCCGCCGTGGGGTGCGGCACCGCCGTAGGTATCGACGATGATCTTGCGGCCCGTCAGGCCGCAGTCGCCCTGCGGGCCACCGATCACGAACCGGCCGGTCGGGTTCACCAGGAACTTGATGTCGCCCTTGATCAGGTCGGCCGGCAGCGTCGGCTTGATGATTTCCTCGATCACGGCTTCGCGCAGCGCCGGCAGTTCGATGTCCGGGGCATGCTGCGTCGACAGCACGACGGTGTCGATCGAATCAGGGCGGCCATCGACGTAGCGGACCGTCACCTGCGACTTCGCGTCCGGACGCAGCCACTGCAGGCGGCCGTCGCGGCGCAGGCTCGCCTGGCGCTCGACGAGACGGTGCGACAGGTAGATCGGCAGCGGCATCAGTTCCGGCGTTTCGTCGCATGCGTAACCGAACATCAGGCCCTGGTCGCCCGCGCCTTGATCGAGGTTGTCGTCATGCGCGCGGTCGACGCCCTGCGCGATGTCCGGCGACTGCTTGTCGTACGCGACGAGCACCGCGCAACCCTTGTAGTCGATGCCGTAATCGGTGTTGTCGTAGCCGATGCGCTTGATGGTGTCGCGCGCGATCTGGATGTAATCGATGTTCGCCGTCGTGGTGATTTCACCGGCCAGAACGACGAGACCCGTGTTGCACAGCGTTTCCGCCGCAACGCGGGAGTATTTGTCCTGCTCGAGGATGGCGTCGAGAATCGCGTCCGAGATTTGGTCCGCGACCTTGTCCGGATGGCCTTCGGAGACGGATTCGGACGTGAAGAGATAATCGTTTGCCACTTTTTCAGGCTCCTGTGTGGTTACGGTTGGTTTCACGTAGCCAGCTTCGTTGGGCCTGAAGCGGCGACGCTTTAGCGGATTACCAGGACCGGGCAGCGCGCTTCGCGCCAGCCGGCTTCGCCCCGCAAGTTGTCAGTTAACTCGGCGAAGACCGTATTATAGCGGCTTTCGTGAATTGTCACAGAGCGCCGCCCGTGCTGCATCGTCCGCTGTCCTCCCCCCCTGTTCGCAACGTGCCGGCCCGCCGGCCCCACGGAGATTCCGCATGCTAGGCCGCCTCGGCACGCACCTCGCCATCGGCTTGCTGAAGCTGCTCGCCCTGCTGCCGTACGGTTTGACCGCGCGGTTCGGCGATGGCCTCGGCTGGCTGCTGTACCAGATTCCGAGCCGGCGAAAGCGCATCGTACATATCAATCTGAAACTCTGTTTCCCCGACTGGAGCGACGAACGGCGCGAGGAAGTCGCGGGCCTGCATTTCCGCCATGCGATCCGCAGCTACGTCGAGCGCAGCTACCAGTGGTTCGCGTCGGAGCAGGCATACCGCAAGCTGTTTACGGTCGAGAGCGAGGTTGACCTCAGCGATCCGGACATGCCGCCGACGCTCTTGCTCGGCTTCCATTTCGTCGGCATCGAGGCCGGCTCCATGGCGATCAACCTCGCACTCGGCCGTACGTGCGGCTCGCTCTACACGCCGATGAAGAGCCCGGAAATCGAAGCCGCGGCCAAGGCCGGCCGCAGCCGCTTCGGCGCGGAACTCGCGAGCCGGGCCGACAGCGCGCGAACCGTGTTGCGGTGGCTGCGCGACCGCAAGCCGGTGATGCTGGGCGCCGACATGGACTACGGGCTGCGCAACTCGACGTTCGTGCCCTTCTTCGGTGTACCGGCCTGCACGCTGACGGCTGTCGGCCGGTTCGCAAAGACGGGCCATGCGCAGGTGCTGCCCTTTATCGGCGAGGTGCTGCCGAACTACAAGGGCTATCGGCTGAAGGTCTTCAAGCCGTGGGCCAATTACCCGACCGGCGACGACGATCTCGATGCGCGGCGGATGAACGAATTCCTCGAGGAGCAGATTCCGCTGATGCCCGAACAGTATTACTGGGTGCACAAGCGCTTCAAGACGCGCCCGCCCGGCGAGCCGAGCCTCTACTGAGTCGAACCCGCGGGCGCGCCGTCAGATGCGCGCCTGCACCCTCGCCACCTTCGGCGCGCCTTTCGCGCGTGCCTGCCAGAGATCGTAGGCCGACTGCTGCGCGAGCCACAGATCCGCCTTCCCGCCGTTTTCCTCGCCCCTGTCGGCTGCATGTATCATTTGCGGTTGAGATCAGCACGACGAACGACGCCGCCCGGCATGGCGGCACGCCGCGTCCGTCGTGCCGGCCGCCCTGTTCGCCATGGAATTCCGGACCCAGTGAAACTCTCGTTCACCAAGATGCACGGCGCGGGCAACGACTTCGTCGTGCTCGACAGCTATTCGCGCGCATTGCCGCCGCTCACCGAGGCGCAGGTGCGCGCGCTCGCCAACCGACACTTCGGCATCGGCGCCGACCAGTTGCTGCTCGTCGAGAAACCGACCATCGAGGGCGCGGATTTCAAGTACCGGATCTTCAATTGCGACGGCGGCGAAGTCGAACACTGCGGCAACGGCGCGCGCTGCTTCGTGAAGTTCGTCAGCGACCGCGGGCTGACCGACAAGCGCAGCGTGCGCGTGCAGGTGATGAAGGGCCTGATCACGCTGACGATGCAGGACAACGGCGAAGTCGCCGTCGACATGGGCGCGCCCGTGTTCACGCCGGCGGAAGTGCCGTTCGACGCATCGGGGCTCGACGGCCGGCCGGAAGGCAACGACACGCTGTGGCCGCTCGACGTCGGCGGCCACACGCGCTGGATCTCGACGGTGTCGATGGGCAACCCGCACGCGGTGCAGGTCGTCGACGACGCCGAAGCGTATCCCGTGCTCGACGAAGGCCCGCTGATCGAGCGCCACGTCCGCTTCCCGCAGCGCGTGAACGCCGGCTTCATGCAGATCGTGTCGCGCAACGAGGTGAAGCTGCGCGTGTACGAACGCGGCGCGGGCGAGACGCTCGCGTGCGGCACCGGCGCGTGCGCGGCGGTCGCGGCCGGCATCCGGCGCGGCCTGCTCGATTCGCCGGTGACCGTTCACACGCATGGCGGCACGCTGACGATCGGCTGGGGCGGCGCGCGCGACGAAGCCGCCGCGCTGATGATGTCCGGGCCCGCCGCGACCGTGTTCGAAGGCGAGATCGATCTGAACATCTGACCCTGCAACGTCCTTGATAACTGAACGCTCCAGCCACATGAACGATCGCGAAGTCGCCGACTACCTGCTCGCCAATCCCGAATTCTTCGCGCAACACGCGGAACTGCTCGCGACGATCCGTCTCGCGAACCCGCACGGCAAGGCCGCGATCTCGCTGCAGGAGCGGCAGATGGAGATGCTGCGCGACAAGAACAAGCATCTCGAGCGCCGGCTCGCCGAGCTCGTGCGCTACGGGCACGAGAACGACAGCCTGTCCGCGAAGTTCGGCCGCTGGACCGCGCGCGTGATCGCGGAACGCGACCCGTACGCGCTGCCGCGCACGATCGCCGAAGGCATCGCCGACGTATTCGACGTGCCGCAAACGGCGCTGCGCGTATGGGACGTCGCCGACACCTATGCGCAGGCCGATTTCGCGCGCCAGGTCGGCGAGGAAGTGCGCCTGTTCACGAACGGGCTGTCGACGCCGTACTGCGGCGCGAACACCGGATTCGAAGCCGCCCAGTGGCTCGCGCCCGCGCTCGTGGCGCCGGCCGCGAACACGGCGGAAGGCGCCGAAGCCGCACCGGCCGGCGACGGCGCGGCCACGTCGGTCGCGCTGCTCGCACTGCGCGCACCGCTCGCCGGCACCGATGCGCCCGCGTTCGGCCTGCTCGTGCTCGGCTCGCCCGATCCGCGCCGCTTCCACGACGGGATGGCGACCGACTTCCTCGCGCAGATCGCGACGCTCGCGAGCGCCGCGCTCACGCGCCTGCTGCCGCACTGACGTCGCGCCCATGACCGACGATCCGATCGCCGCCTACCTGTCGAACCTGAAGCACGTCAGGCAGCTGTCGGAACACACGCTGCGTGCGTACACGCACGAACTCGACGAACTGAAGAAGCTCGCGGCCGGCCGCCCGCTCGACGCACTGACGGCCGCCGACATGCGCGGTGCGGTCGCGCGCGCGCATGCGGGCGGGTTGTCCGCGCGCTCGATCTCGCACCGGCTGTCCGCGTGGCGCGCGTTCTACCGCTGGCTCGCGCAGCGCATCGAGATGCCCGCGAACCCCGTCGCCGCGGTGCGCGCGCCGAAGCGCCCGAAGACGCTGCCGAAGGCGCTGTCGGTCGACGACGCATCGGCGCTGATGGACGCGCCGCTCGCCAGCACGACCGAAGGCATCCGCGATCACGCGATCCTCGAGCTGTTCTATTCGTCCGGGCTGCGCCTCGCCGAACTGGTCGGGCTCGACGTCATGTACACGCACGCGGACGGCTACCGCTCGGCCGGCTGGCTCGATCTCGCCGAAGCCGAAGTCACCGTGCGCGGCAAGGGCAACAAGGAACGCAAGGTGCCGGTCGGCCGCAAGGCGATCGACGCGCTGAATGCGTGGCTCGCGGTGCGCGACGAATTCGTGAAGCACGATCCGCATCCGCTGTTCGTGTCGGTGCGCGGCAACCGGATGTCGCCGGGCGTCGTGCGCGACCGCGTGAAGCGCGCGGCGCTCGCCGCCGGCATCCCCGCCAACGTTCACCCGCACGTGTTGCGCCACTCGTTCGCGACGCACGTGCTGCAGTCGAGCGGCGACCTGCGCGCGGTGCAGGAACTGCTCGGCCACGCGAGCGTCGCCGCGACGCAGGTCTACACGTCGCTCGACTTCCAGCATCTCGCGAAAATTTACGACAGCGCGCATCCGCGCGCGAAGAAGCGCGACTGACGCGCGTCCCGTGTTACCCGCCACGCGCGGCGGCCGGCACCGGCCGGCGTCGCGCGCGGCCCATTTCGATCTCATCATGCAAACCGTCACCCTCAAGCCGTCCAAGGAAAAATCGCTGCTGCGCCGCCATCCGTGGATCTACGCCAATGCGATCGACCGCGTCGACGGCAAGCCCGCGCCCGGCGCGACCGTGCTCGTGCGCGCGCACGACGGCCGCTTCCTCGCACGCGGCGCGTACAGCCCGCAGTCGCAGATCCGCGTGCGCGTGTGGAGCTTCGACGAGAACGAGCCGATCGATCACGCGTTCTTCAAGCGCCGCGTGCAGCGCGCGGTCGCGCACCGCACGACGATGGTGTCGGGCACGGGCGCGGTGCGGCTCGTGTTCGGCGAAGCCGACGGGCTGCCCGGGCTGATCGTCGACTACTACATCGCGGACACGGCCGAACCGGGCGCCGCGCCGCGCGGCCAGCTCGTGTGCCAGTTCATGGCCGCGGGCGTCGAGGCGTGGAAGGACGCGATCGTCGCGGCGCTCAGCGGCGCGACCGGCTGCCCGAACGTCTACGAGCGCTCGGACGTGTCGATCCGCGACAAGGAGGGGCTCGCGCAGACGACCGGCGTGCTCGCCGGCGACGCGCCGCCCGCGACGCTGATCGCGAACGAAAACGGCGTGCGTTATCACGTCGACGTGCCGAACGGCCACAAGACGGGTTTCTACGTCGACCAGCGCGACAACCGCGCGCTCGTCGCGCAATACGCGGACGGCCGCGACGTGCTCAACTGCTTCTGCTACACCGGCGGCTTCTCGCTCGCCGCGCTCAAGGGCGGCGCGAAACGTGTCGTGTCGATCGACTCGTCGGGCGACGCGCTCGCGCTCGCGCAGCAGAACGTCGTGGCGAACGGCTTCGACGCCGAACGCGCGACCTGGCTCGACGCGGACGCGTTCAAGACGCTGCGCCGCCTCGTCGACGAAGGCGAGCGCTTCGACCTGATCGTGCTCGATCCGCCGAAGTTCGCGCCAACCCGCGACAGCGTCGACCGCGCGTCACGCGCGTACAAGGACATCAACCTGAGCGGCTTCAGGCTGCTGCGCCCGGGCGGCCTGCTGTTCACGTACTCGTGCTCGGGCGCGATCGACATGGACCTGTTCCAGAAGATCGTCGCGGGCGCGGCCGCCGACGCGAAGGTCGACGCACGCATCCTGAAACGGCTCGGCGCGGGCGTCGATCACCCGCTGCTCGCCGCGTTCCCGGAAGGCGAATATCTGAAGGGCCTGCTGTTGCAAATCGTCTGATCGCCCCGATCTACGCGCGTAACCATCCGCCGGCCGCAGCCTCGCGCCCGGCGGATTCGCACTCCCGCCTGTCGTCCGGACGACGGGCGAGGGCTTGACAGGTATGTTTCAATGGATGGTTGTGCGCCCCGGCTCGCGAGTCGAAGGCGCGACGCACACATCCTGGTTTTGACCCCGATTCACGAACCACAGGCGACCGACATGGCCACTCCCGTCACCATCCTCACCGGCTTCCTCGGCAGCGGCAAGACGACGCTGCTCAAGCGCATCCTGAACGAACAGCACGGCATGAAGATCGCCGTGATCGAGAACGAATTCGGCGAAGAGAACATCGACAACGAGATCCTCGTTCAGGACACGAAAGAGCAGATCATCCAGATGAGCAACGGCTGCATCTGCTGCACGATCCGCGGCGACCTCGCACGCGCGCTCGGCGACCTGGCCGCGAAGAAGCGCGAAGGCAAGCTCGACTTCGACCGCATCGTGATCGAAACGACCGGCCTCGCGAATCCGGGCCCCGTCGCACAGACCTTCTTCATCGACAGCGAGATCGCCGACGATTTCCTGCTCGACGCGGTCATCACGCTGGTCGACGCGAAGCATGCGAACGCGCAGCTCGACGAACACGAAGTGGTGCAGCGCCAGGTCGGCTTCGCCGATCGCCTGTTCATCACGAAGTCGGATCTGGTCGACGACCAGACGGTGGCCGACCTCAAGCACCGCCTGATGCACATGAACCCGCGCGCCGCGATCAAGGTCGTCAACTTCGGCGAAGCCGACATCAAGGAAATCTTCGACCTGCGCGGCTTCAACCTGAACGCGAAGCTCGAGATCGACCCGGACTTCCTGGCCGAGGACGACCACGCGCACCATCACCACGATCACGACCATGACCATGACCATGACCACGATCACGCGGATTGCGACCACGATCACGGTCAATGCGCGCACGATCACGACCACGGCCACGGCCACGGCCACCACCATGCGCACCACGACGACAAGATCAAGTCGTTCGTGTACCGCAACGATCGCCCGTTCGACCCGAACAAGCTGGAGGACTTCCTCGGCGGCATCCTGCAGATCTACGGCGAACGGATGCTGCGCTACAAGGGCGTGCTGTACATGAAGGGCGTCGACCGCAAGGTCGTGTTCCAGGGCGTGCACCAGATGATGGGCAGCGACCTCGCCGCGAAATGGCTGCCGGTCGAGAAGAAGACCAACAAGATGGTGTTCATCGGCGTCGACCTGCCGCAGGACCTGATCACCGACGGCCTCGACGCCTGCCTCGCCTGAGCGTTCGGCCGGCGTCGCGCACCTTCCGTGCGGCCGCCCTCGCGGGCGGCCGCGGCGCTTGCGCGGTGCCTTTTCCGGGCAGGGTTTCGCCGTCATCGCTTTTTCGCGATTTGCGCGTTATATTTTCTAGATATTGGCGCAGCCGACGGGGATCGACCCGATACGGCGCCCGCTTGCGATTCAGTTACAATACGTGCCCGCTGGAGTACGGCAATAACAGGCCCGGTTCTTGCTGAACCATTACCCGGGCATCGCAACCGCGCCGGATCGCCCATCCGCCAACCGGCCGCGGCCGATGCGATCTGCCGCGCAGCACCGGTTCGCCGCGCGCGCAAATCCGCGCCAGGCCTATCCTGGTATTTGAGAACCGGTTTTCCAGAGGCTTTCGGCCCCGCGGCGGCAAATCGCAAATGATTGCAAGCGCAGTTGCGGGTAATCCCAAAGTGCAGGCACTATCTCCTGATTTGCCGCACATTGAAGAAGCAAGCAGATGACGAAGAAACTCTTGACCGAAGCCGAAATCCTGAAGATGAGCGACAAGGATTACATGAATGAGGATCAGCTCGCCTTCTTCAAAAATCGGCTCGAACAGTTGCAGGCGGACATCCTCAAGAACGCAGGCCAGACGACCGAGAACCTGCGCGAGACGGTGATCGTCCCCGATCCCGCCGATCGCGCGACGATCGAGGAAGAGCACGCGCTCGAACTGCGCACGCGCGATCGCGAACGCAAGCTCCTCAAGAAGGTTCAGCAGTCGCTCGCCCGCATCGATTCCGGCGACTACGGCTGGTGCGAGGAAACCGGCGAACCGATCGGCATCCCGCGCCTGCTCGCGCGTCCGACGGCCACGCTGTCGCTCGAGGCGCAAGAGCGCCGAGAGCTGCGCCAGAAGCTGTTCGGCGACTGATCGAGCGGCGTTCCGCTCCGACACGCTGCTTCCCGAAAGCGCGCGGCCTGCCGCGCGCTTTTTGTTTTTCCGGCACCGGTTCCCGCCCGGGCCGATTTGCATCCCCCTCTTGATATCCCGGCGCCCGCCCTAAAATGAATCGGACGCGCGCCGGGCCACTCCCCGGCGCACTGCGATTCACGCGGCGGCGCCCGGCGCCGCCCGACTCTTCCCCGTTTTTCTCAAGGAACGCAGATGGAGCAATTTCACGGCACGACCATCGTTTCGGTCCGGCGCGGCGACAAGGTCGCGCTCGGCGGCGACGGCCAGGTAACCCTCGGCAACATCGTCATGAAGGGTGGCGCGCGGAAAGTGCGGCGGATCTACAACAACCAGGTCCTGGTCGGATTCGCGGGCGGCACCGCCGATGCGTTCTCGCTGCTCGATCGCTTCGAGGCGAAGCTCGAGAAGCACCAGGGCAACCTGACCCGCGCGGCCGTCGAGCTCGCGAAGGACTGGCGCACCGACCGGATGCTGCGCCGCCTCGAGGCGATGCTGATCACGGCCGATGCCACCACCACCCTCGTGATCACCGGCAACGGCGACGTGCTCGACCCGGAAGGCGGCATCTGCGCGATCGGTTCGGGCGGTGCCTATGCGCAGGCCGCGGCCCGCGCGCTCGCGGAGAACACCGAGCTGTCTCCGCGCGAGATCGTCGAGAAGTCGCTCGAGATCGCCGGCGACATGTGCATCTATACGAACCACAACCGCATCATCGAAACGATCGAGTAAGGACCGCACCATGAGCACCATGACCCCTGCCGAGATCGTCTCGGAACTCGACAAGCACATCATCGGCCAGGCCAACGCGAAGAAGGCCGTCGCGGTCGCGCTGCGCAACCGCTGGCGCCGCCAGCAGGTCGCCGACCCGCTGCGCCAGGAAATCACGCCGAAGAACATCCTGATGATCGGGCCGACGGGCGTCGGCAAGACCGAAATCGCGCGCCGCCTCGCGAAGCTCGCCGACGCGCCGTTCATCAAGATCGAGGCGACCAAGTTCACCGAAGTCGGCTACGTCGGCCGCGACGTCGACAGCATCGTGCGCGACCTGATCGAGATCTCGGTCAAGCAGACGCGCGAATCCGAGATGCGCAAGGTGCGCAGCAAGGCGACCGACCAGGCGGAAGACCGCATTCTCGACATCCTGCTGCCGCAACCGCGCGCGGTGGGCTTCGGCGGCAATGCCGAACACGCGAACGACGACAACAACGCGACGCGCCAGACCTTCCGCAAGCGCCTGCGCGAAGGCCAGCTCGACGACAAGGAAGTCGAGCTCGACATCGAGCAGCCGTCGGCCGGCATGGACATCATGGCACCGCCGGGGATGGAAGAGATGACCGAGCAGATCCGCTCGATGTTCTCGAACCTCGGCAGCGGCAAGAAGCAGCGCCGCAAGGTGAAGATCAAGGAAGCGCTGAAGCTGCTGACCGACGAGGAAGCCGCCAAGATGCTCAACGACGAGGAAGTGAAGTCGAAGGCCGTGCAGAACGTCGAACAGAACGGCATCGTGTTCCTCGACGAGATCGACAAGATCACGTCGCGCAACAACGAAGGCAGCGGCGGCGAAGTGTCGCGCCAGGGCGTGCAGCGCGACCTGCTGCCGCTCGTCGAGGGCA
Source organism: Burkholderia sp. Bp8998 (assembly GCF_003854235.1). Lineage (NCBI taxonomy): Bacteria > Pseudomonadati > Pseudomonadota > Betaproteobacteria > Burkholderiales > Burkholderiaceae > Burkholderia > Burkholderia sp. Bp8998. Next base: position 99,064 of record NZ_QTQF01000008.1, on the reverse strand, counting down.
CGACCGTCAACACGAAGTACGGGATGGTGAAGACCGATCACATCCTGTTCATCGCGAGCGGCGCGTTCCACCTCGCGAAGCCGAGCGACCTGATTCCCGAACTGCAGGGCCGCTTCCCGATCCGCGTCGAGCTCGACTCGCTGTCGGTGAAGGATTTCGAGGCGATCCTCGTCGCGACCGACGCGAGCCTCGTCAAGCAGTACCAGGCGCTGCTCGCCACCGAAGACGTGCAGCTCGAGTTCGCCGAAGACGGTATCCGCCGCCTCGCCGAGATCGCGTATTCGGTCAACGAGAAGACCGAGAACATCGGTGCGCGCCGGCTCTACACGGTGATCGAGAAGCTGCTCGAGGAAGTGTCGTTCTCGGCCGGCAACCATGCCGGCGAGCGCGTGACGATCGACGCGAAGTATGTCGACCGCGCGCTCGGCGAAGTGTCGCAGGACGAAGACCTGTCGCGCTACGTGCTGTAACGCACGCGGCGTCGAATGCGAAACGGGCGGCCCGGCGGGCCGCCCGTTTTCGTTGATGCGGCCGGCCGATGCCGCCGCGCCGCTTACTGCCGCACCGGCTTCTTCGCGAGCTTGCGCTGCAGCGTGCGGCGGTGCATGTTCAGCGCGCGCGCGGTTGCCGAGATGTTGTTGTTGTTCTCCGCCAGCACGCGCTGGATGTGCTCCCATTCGAGCCGGTCGACCGACAGCACGACCGGATTCTCGAGCGCCTCGTCGGCCTGCACTTCGCTCGCGTTGGTCTGCAGCGCGGCCAGGATCGACTCGATGTTCGCGGGCTTCGCGAGATAGTTGTCGGCGCCCTCCTTCACGGCCTGCACGGCGGTCGCGATGCTCGCGTAGCCGGTCAGCACGAGAATCCGCGCGTCGGGCTGCAGGTCGCACAGCGGCGCGATCAGGCTCAGGCCCGAATCGTCGCCGAGATGCAGGTCGACGGTGATGAACTGGAACTTGCCGCCGGCCGCGAGCCGCAGCGCCGCCTCCTTGTCGTGCGCCTGCTGGACCGCATAGCCGCGGCGCTCGAGGCCGCGCGCGAGCGTGCCCGCGAACACCTCGTTGTCGTCGATCACCAGGAAATTGTTCTCGCTCATGTGGTTTCTCCGTCTACGTGTTGGTTGAGGCGGCCGGCGCCGCGATGCGCGCCACCGGCAGGCGCAGCACCGCGCGCGTGCCGCGGCCCGGCGCACCGGCCGGGCGGCTGTCCGGCGCGGCTGCCGACCGCTCGGCCGCGCGCTGGCCCGCCGCAGCCGCGGCGTGACCGTTCGCGCCGCCACCGGCGCGCCCGTTGCCGCCCGCCGCGCGCGGCGTGACGTCGGACAGCTCGATCTCGCCGCCGAGGCGCACGGCCGCGCTGAACGCAAGGTACAGGCCGACCCCGTGCCCGCCCTGCGTGCTGTCGACCGGCATCGCGCCGAGCGATTCGCGCAACGCCGCCGGAATGCCGGGGCCGTCGTCGCATACTTCGAATTCGATCCGGTCGGCCGCCCGCTCGTTGTGCGCGAGCTTCGCGGCCAGCGTCACGCGATGCGGGCTCGCCCGCGCGGCGTTGTCGAGCAGGATCGTCAGGATCTGGCCGGCCGCGACCGTGTCGTCGAGCCCGACGCCCGACGGACGCGCGCCGAGCAATTCGAACTGCACGTGCGGATGCCGCAGGCGCCAGTGTTCGACGAACGTGTCGAGCCAGTCGTCCACGGGCTGGCGGCTCGCCGGCGCGCTCGCGCGGCTGCGCAGGCGCGCGAGCGCCGACGTGCAGAGCGTCATCTGTTCTTCCAGCACCTTCAGGTCGGCCTCGTAGCGCGCGAGCCCCGGATCGGCGCGTGCCGCGTCGCGCAGCTCCTCCGCGAGCATCGCGATCGTCGACAGCGGCGTGCCCATCTCGTGCGCGACGGTGGCCGCCTGCACGCCGAGCGCGACCGCCCGCTCGTCGCGCAGCAGGTGCGCCTGCGCTTCGCCGAGCGCCGCATCGCGCTGGCGCAGCGCGTTCGACATGCGCGCGACGAACCATGCGATCAGCCCGACGCTGACCATGAAGTTCGCCCACATCCCGGTGCGGTAATAGTCGAACAGGTTCGCCGGGTTGTCCATGTTGAGCGGCACCGAATCGAAACCGAGCGCCGCGTAGCACGCGACCGCGAACGCCGCGAGCCAGATCATCAGGTGCCACGGCAGCACGGCCGCCGCAATCGCGAGCGACGGCAGGTACAGCGACACGAACGGGTTCGTCGTCCCGCCCGACAGGAACAGCAGCGCCGACAACGCGCCGAGGTCGACCCACAGTTGGCCGAGCAGCTCGAAATTGGTCTCGGGCCGCGCGCGAAGCACGCGCACCCAGGTCAGCGCGTTGAAAACGATTTCGAGCGCGATGACCATCAGCATCGCCGGCAACGGCAGGTGCACGCCGAAATAGGTCTGCACGACGCCGATCGTCACGAGCTGACCGATGATCGCAAGATTGCGCAGCCAGAACAGGTGACTGAGGTTGACGCGCCCGGTGGTGGTGATTCGTTGCATCCGAGCAGTTTACCCGTTTAGCGCCCGACGCCTCTACCGGGGGCCGGATCTGGAAGGATCAATGGACCGCCGGGGCAAGCCGGTGGCGCGTCCGGTTGCACGGGCCTGCACCGTCAGCCAACCGCCCCGGCCATGCGCTGCGCAATCTCGTCGGCGAGGCACTCCGGGCAGCGGCAGCGCGTACCGGCCACAGGCGGCACGCCGCCGGGCACGGCCGGCATCGACGCGCACCAGCACTCGAACGGCTGCGTGCGGGCGCCGCAGTCGAAGCCACGCCCGCAGTGCGGGCAACGCGCGCGGCGCGGGGTCGAACGGGCGTCGGCGGCGGAATCGGTCATGGCGAAAGCGCGAAAGCGGGCATGAACCTCACCCTACGCGACAAGCATAGCGCGGCGCACGGATTTTGCACGTCGGCCGTCCAGCCGATGCGTGCCGCCGACACCGCCGCACACGCCGGGCGCCGCCCCGCCCGCGCCGCTGCCGCGGGGCCCGGCGCAGGGTCCGGCGCCACGGCCGGCGGGCCGCCGCGCGTGGCGCGGGGCCCGCGCGATCCGCCGTCCGGCCAGCCCAAAAACCCGATGCTGCGCTGCGCCACTCCTGTACAATTCGCCCTGTTTCAACCGTTCCCAGCCAGAGCCGCCGCCATGTCCGAGCCCATCGACCTCTCGCAGATCGCCCCCACGCTGAAAGCAGAAATCCTCGCGGAAGCGCTGCCGTACATCCGTCGCTACCACGGCAAGACCGTGGTCATCAAATACGGCGGCAATGCGATGACGGAAGAGCGGCTCAAGCAAGGCTTCGCGCGCGACGTGATCCTGCTGAAACTGGTCGGCATCAACCCGGTGATCGTCCACGGCGGCGGTCCGCAGATCGATCAGGCACTGAAGAAGATCGGCAAGGCCGGCACCTTCATCCAGGGCATGCGCGTCACCGACGAAGAGACGATGGAAGTCGTCGAATGGGTGCTGGGCGGCGAAGTGCAGCAGGACATCGTGACGCTGATCAACCACTTCGGCGGCCATGCGGTGGGCCTGACGGGCAAGGACGGCGGCCTGATCCACGCGCGCAAGCTGCTGATGCCGGACCGCGACAACCCGGGCCAGTACATCGACATCGGCCAGGTCGGCGAAGTCGAGGCGATCAATCCGGCCGTCGTGAAGGCGCTGCAGGACGACGCGTTCATCCCGGTGATCTCGCCGATCGGCTTCGGTGAGGACGGCCTGTCGTACAACATCAATGCCGACCTCGTCGCCGGCAAGCTCGCGACCGTGCTGAACGCCGAGAAGCTGCTGATGATGACCAACATCCCCGGCGTGATGGACAAGGACGGCAACCTGCTGACCGACCTGTCGGCCCGCGAGATCGACGCGCTGTTCGAGGACGGCACGATCTCGGGCGGCATGCTGCCGAAGATCTCGTCGGCACTCGACGCCGCGAAGAGCGGCGTGAAGTCGGTCCACATCGTCGATGGCCGGATCGAGCACTCGGTGCTGCTGGAAATCCTGACCGAGCAGCCGTTCGGCACGATGATCCGCTCGCATTGAGCGCACGCCGCCTGCCCAAGCGTTCCGACCTGCCGGCGTCGCTGCGACGCCGGCGCATCTCCCGCAGCCGGCCGCGTGCCGGCGCGCCCGTCTGGCTGTTCGATCTCGACAACACGCTGCACCACGCATCGCACGCGATCTTTCCGGAGATCAACCGCGCGATGACGCAGTACATCGTCGACACGCTCCACGTCGGGCGTGCCGAGGCCGACCGGCTGCGCACCGGCTACACGCAGCGCTACGGCGCGGCGCTCCTCGGCCTCACGCGCCATCATCCGATCGATCCGCACGACTTCCTGCGGGTGGTCCACACGTTCTCCGACCTGCCCGCGATGCTGCGCGCCGAGCGCGGCCTCGCGCACATCATCGCCGCGCTGCCGGGCCGCAAGTTCGTGCTGACCAACGCGCCGGAGAACTACGCGCGCGCGGTGCTGCGCGAGCTGCGCATCGAGCGGTTGTTCGAGCGCGTGATCGCGATCGAGCACATGCGCGACCGCCGCATCTGGCGCGCGAAGCCCGATCACACGATGCTGCGCCGGACGCTGCGTGCGGCCAACGCGCGTATGGAAGACGCGATCCTCGTCGAGGATACGCGCGGCCACCTGAAGCGCTACAAGCGCCTCGGCATCGGCACGGTGTGGATCACCGGGCACCTGCCGGGCCACCTGCCGAACACCGGCCGCCCGCATTATGTCGACCAGCGGATTCGTTCGTTAAAATCACTGCGACTGGGCACACGATCGGGGCGACAGAAATGCAGCCGACTTACCCGCAGGACCAAGCCGTAACGGAAGACCAGGCCACGCCGTCGCGCCCGCGCCCGAAGCCGGGCGAGCGGCGCGTGATGATCCTGCAGACGCTCGCCGCGATGCTCGAGGCGCCGAAACCCGAGAAAATCACGACCGCCGCGCTCGCGGCCCGGCTCGACGTGTCGGAAGCCGCGCTCTACCGGCATTTCGCCAGCAAGGCGAAGATGTACGAAGGGCTGATCGAGTTCATCGAGCAGGCGCTGTTCGGGCTCGTCAACCAGATCGTCGCGAAGGAGCCGAACGGCGTGCAACAGGCGCGCACGATCGCGCTGACGATGCTCAATTTCGCCGCGAAGAACCCGGGGATGACGCGCGTGCTGACCGGCGAGGCGCTGGTCGGCGAGGACGAGCGGCTCACCGAGCGCGTGAACCAGTTGCTCGACCGGATCGAGGCGACCGTCAAGCAGTGCCTGCGCGTCGCGCGCACCGAGGCGCAGGCGCCCGACGGCGCGGCGCCGTTCGTGCTGCCGGCCGATTACGATCCCGCCGCCCGCGCAAGCCTGCTCGTCAGCTACGTGATCGGCCGGTGGCATCGGTTCGCAAAAGGCGGGTTCCAGAAACCGCCCGGCGAGCAGGCCGATGCACATTTGCTGCTGATCCTGCAGTGATGCGCGGCGCGTCCGCACCGACTGACACGCGGTCCGGCGCTTCAGCGTAACGATCTCCCACCGGATCGAGCGCATTTCCGACTCGAACCGTCCTGATCCGGGTGGCGCCCGCACCGGCATCGATCGCCCGCGCGGCGTCCGCCTTTATAACCACGGGCACGATTGCCGAACGCCCCCCGATTCGGCGCGACACGCGCGACACGTGAGCACCTCACCGTATACGATCAGGATTCCTGTTTGTTGCCGTGTATCAACAACTCGCTATCGACGTCGCCGCTCCCCCTGCGTCTATCGCCTCTCGCTCAGGCATTTGCGCCGCGCCCCCGCTGAATGGCCTCCAGCCCTGCACCGACAGCATCCGAGTCCGGCGTCAACGCATGCGAACCCGCTCGTCTGACAATATTTGAAAGAATTTAGTACCAGAACGAACAAATAAACAAATGGATTAGTAATCGTCCAATTCTTTCAAACGCATTAAAACTCAACAATATCGGCTGTTTCCTGTCGCCGCTTCCGTTCCGTTTCAACGACGTCGACAGGCAGCGCTCAGGAAACGTCGGTGCGTCGTCTATAGACGCAGGACTCCTTACTAACAGGTACTTTCATGTCCAAAAAAGCACTTTCCATTCTGATGACGACAGCGGGCCTCCTGGCCGTTGCTTCGTCGGCCCAGGCAGCCGACGGCACGATCACGATCACCGGCGAGATCACCGCCCAGACCTGCAACATCTCGGGTGACGGCGGCGGCAAGGATTTCACCGTCACGCTGCCCAACGTGTCGACGTCCGCCCTCGCTACGCCGGGCTCGACGGCCGGCCGCAAGCCGTTCCGCATCAACCTGACCAACTGCTCGCCGAATTCGGGCAATGCGTCGGTGTACTTCGAGCCGGGCACGACGGTCAACGCGCAGACGGGCCAGCTCTTCAATGCAACGGGTGACGCGAAGAACGTCGAAGTCGGCCTGCTGAACAAGGACGGTTCGAAGATCGAGCTGGGCAAGGCGCAAGCGCAGCAGAACTCGCAGACCGTGCCGATCGCGGCCGGCGCAGCCGAGCTGAACTACTTTGCGCAATACGTCGCGACCGGCGGCGCGTCCACGGCCGGCACGGTCAATACGTCGGTCATGTACTCGGTCTCGTACCAGTAACGCGGTCTGCCGACCGGCGGCCCGGGCACGCGATGCAGTGGCGCTGCACGGGCCGCGTCCGACCAACAGTGAACTGTCCATCTACAAGGAGAAGTCAGCGATGGGAATGCCAATGAACTTGCGCTTGAGCGTGGGGGCCGCAACGCTGATCGCGTCGCTGTCCGGCCTGAGCACCGCGGATGCAAGCGTCGTAATCGGCGGAACGCGCGTGATCTATCCGGAAAAGGAGCGCGAGGTCACGGTCAAGCTGACCAACGAGGGCGACCGGCCTTCGCTCGTCCAGGCATGGGTCGACGACGGCCACGCGAACGCGCTGCCGGACGACTCGAAGGTACCGTTTACGCTGACGCCGCCGTTGTTCCGTCTCGATCCGAAGAAAGGCCAGAGCCTGCGGCTGATCTATACGCAGGAACCGCTCGCGCCGGACAAGGAAACGCTGTACTGGCTCAACGTGCTCGACGTCCCGCCTCAGGCCACCGGCGATTCGAATGATCCGAACATGCTGCAGCTCGCGTTCCGCACGCGCATCAAATTGTTCTTCCGCCCTGCGGCACTGCAAGGCGTCGCCGACGAATCCGCGGAAAAAGTCACCTGGAATTTCGCGCCGAAGTCCAGCGGCGGCTATGCGCTGCAAGCGACGAATCCGACGCCCTACCACGTGACGTTCACCAAGCTGGTCGTCAAGTCCGGCGGCGCGACCTGGACCGACGACAAGGGCGGCATGGTCAAGCCGGGCGCCACCGAACAATTCGACGTCGGCAATGTGCCGTCGCCGTCCGGCGCGCCGATCGAGGTCGACTACACGTTCCTCAACGATTACGGCGCCGCCATCGAAGGCCGTTACGCGCCGAAAAAGGCGCACTGACACGGCCCGACCGTTCCCGACTCAACCCGATGCTGACCGGCGGTGCGGCAGTCGCACCGGCGCAGGCAGACCGTCGCTCGCGTTATGACGATGCGGCATCAACACATTGAATTCATGCGAGCGAATCATCACATTCAACCACTGGAGTCTCCGCGTTTCGCGTTCAAGCCGGGCTATCTGCTCGTCATGGCGACGCTCGGCGGCTGGACGGCCGGTGCATTCGCCGCCGACGCGTCAGCCGCTCCGGCGGAGCCCTTCGACGTCGCGCAGGTTCAGTTCAATGACACGTTGATGATGAAGCCGCGCGGCCAGCGGCTCGACCTCGATCGCTTCGCGAAAGGCAACCCGGTTCCGGCCGGCGAGTATCTGGTCGACCTCTACGTGAACGAAACGTGGACGGGCCGCTCGACGGTACGCTTCGATGCACCGGCAGGCGCGGTCAGCGCGACGCCGTGCTTCGACCGCACGCTCGTGAGCCGGCTCGGCCTCGACAGCGAGACGCTGACCGATGCAGCGCGCGCCGAGCTGGCGCGCGTGCAGGCCGGCGAGTGCACGGACGTCGCCAGTCTGGTGGCCGGCGCCACCGTTGAGTTCGACATGTCCGAGCTGCGGCTGAACGTGAGCATTCCGCAGGCATCGCTGCTGCGCAATCCGCGCGGCTATGTGAGTCCGGAACTCTGGGACAGCGGCGTGCCGAGCATGACGCTCAAGTACGACGCGAACGTGTTCCGGAACATGTCGTCCGGCTATGACAGCACGCAGGCCTATCTCGGGTTGAATGCGGGCGCCAATATCGGCAACTGGCATTTCCGCCACAACGGCTCCTATAGCGCGCAATCCCAGGGGCCGAGCCGCTATCGGAGCCTCAACACCTATCTGCAGCGCGACCTGCCCGCATGGCGCAGCCAGCTGAAGATCGGCGAGACCTATACCGACGGCACGCTGTTCGAGAGCGTCGGCATTCGCGGCGCCACGCTCGAGACGGACGACCGGATGCTGCCCGATTCGATGCGCGGCTATGCGCCGATGATCCGCGGCGTCGCCACGAGCAATGCGCACGTCGAGGTGTCGCAGAACGGCGCGCTTCTGTACGAAACCAACGTCGCGCCCGGCCCGTTCGAGATCAACGACCTGTACCCGACCGGCTATGGCGGCAACCTGCTCGTCACGGTCACCGAGGCCGACGGTAGAAAGCACAGCTTCACGGTGCCGTATGCGGCAGTCGTGCAGTCGCTGCGCCCCGGCCTCTCGCGTTTCGGCGTCGCGGTGGGGCAGTTGCGCGAGCCGCTGCTCGAGCGTCACCCGAATTTTGCGCAGGCCACCTATCAGCGCGGCATCAGCAACCTGCTGACCGGCTATGTCGGGGCCATCGTCGCGGAAAACTATCTGGCCGGGCTGGTCGGTGCCGCGTTCAACACGCCGGCCGGCGCGTTCGCGGTCGATGTCACGCAGGCGAGCGCCCGCATCCCGGGCGTGTCGGCCACGAGCGGCCAGAGCGTGCGCGTCAGCTACAGCAAGTCCGTCGAAGCGACGGGCACCAACGTCGCGGTCGCCGCGTACCGCTACTCGTCGCGCGGATACTGGGGCATGCGCGATGCGATGTATGCCCGGGAACAAGCGGCAGCAGGCCGGAATCCGGGCGACGTGTACCGGCAGCGCAACCAGGTTCAACTGACGCTGAACCAGACGCTCGGCGAAGGGCGCGGCACGCTGTTCGCGATCGGCTCGTCGTCCAGCTACTGGAATCGGCAAGGCACGACCACGCAGTTCCAGGTCGGCTACAACAACAGTCTGCGGATCGCCGGCCTCAACGTGAGCTACAACCTGTCGGTGTCGCGGCAGCGCGACGGCTATTCCGGCAACCTGAACAACCAGATCTACGCGAACGTGACCATCCCGCTCGGCCGGCGCTCGTACGCGCCGACGTTGAGCTCGAGTATCGCGCACGACAACCAGGGCGGCACCACCGGCCAGATGTCGCTGACCGGCACGCTCGGCGAATCCGGCGCGCTCACCTACGGCTTGAACACCACCACCGGCGGCGGCACGACGTCGGGCGGCGGCAACGCGCAGTATCGCAGCCCGTTCGCGACTTTCTCGGGCAGCGCGGCCGGCGGCAGCGGCTACTCGAGCGTATCCGTCGGCGTATCGGGCGGCGTCGTCGGTCATGCGGGCGGCGTCACGCTGGCCAACGATCTCGGCGATACCGTCGCGATCATCGAGGCCAAGGACGCCGTCGGTGCCCGTGTCACCAACGGCACGGACGTTCGGATCGGCCGGCGCGGCTATGCGGTGCTGCCGTATCTGACGCCGTACAAGATGAACACGATCGAGCTCGACCCGAAGGGCATTCCGCTCGACGTGGAAATGCTGACGACGAGCCAGCAGGTCGCTCCGCGCGCGAATTCGGTGGTGAAGCTCAAGTTCGGCACCGTCAGCGGACGCGCGGTGCTGCTCGGGATTCATCAGCCGGACGGCACGCCCATTCCGTTTGGCAGCGCGGTGGTCGACGAGGAAGGCAATTCGATCGGCATGGCGGGCCAGGGCGGCACGGTATTCACGCGCGGCCTGAATGACTCGGGTGTGCTGACCGCGAAATGGGGCAACCGCGCCAATCAGGCCTGTTCGTTCTCCTACAGTTTGCCGACGGAGCGGAGCAAGCATGCCGCGTACGAGCGGATGAACGCGAAATGCGACTACTCGCCGATCAAGGCCCGGCCGTAAGCCGTTCCACATGCGGCCGACTCCTTCGAACACACAATTTTTACGGTGAGGTTTCATGAAGTTCACCCCACGCAGATTCGCCATTCATCTTCTCCGGCTGCTCATCGTCTGGTTGATGCCGGTGGCATGCGGTATCGGCATTGCGCATGCGCAATACTGCAAGTTTGACACCCCCCCCAATGGGATCTTCTGGCCCTACGGATTCGTCAAGGGAGGGAAACTCGTCATTCCGCCCAATTTGCCGAACGGCGCCGTAATTGGAACCGCGACCCAGGACATTTCGTACAAGTGTGACGCCAATCCCGGCGGATGGGAGTTCAGGTTCGCGCAGTATTACTACCCGACCAACATACCGGGGGCCTACAACACCGGCGGGTTGACCGGCTCGAATACTGTTCACTATTTGTACGTTGGCATCCGCACGACGAACCTGGATACGGGTGAAGTCATGATGGCGAATACCGCTCTTACTCAGCCGTGGGGGCCACCAATCGGTCAGACCGGGGCTACCCAAGGCGTGCTGAGGATCAAGAAAGAGCTGATCAAACTGAGCGACAACATCTACAACTATCCCAATGCAGTCCTGTTCAACATGACTCAATACGACTCGGAAATACAAGCATTCAACAGGAATACCAATCAACTGAAAGGGTATTGGAGATCCTATTGGTGGGACACCGGGAACATCGCGCTCACGCCGGCCAGCTGTACCGTCCTGACGAACAACGTGAACGTCCCGCTGCCACCGGTCGCCGCCAGCAAGCTGAACGCGGTCGGCATGACAGCCGGCGATCGCGACTTCGCCATCAGCCTGTCCTGCAAGGCCGGTACGAACCTCTACGTGACGCTGACGGACCTGACCGATCCGGGAAACATGGGCAATGCACTCACGCTCACGCCGGACGCCACGGCGAAGGGCGTCAAGCTGCGGATCCTCAGGAACGGCCAACCCGTCAGCTACGGTCCCGATTCGTCCGCGGTCGGCAACCCGAACCAGTGGTACGTCGGATCGTCAGGGTCGGTCAGCAGCATCCCGCTGAGCGCGCAATACATCGCGACCGGCGTCGTATCCGGCGGGAAGGTCAAGGGCGCCGCGACGTTCACGTTGAGCTATCAGTGAACGCGTCGCACTCGATCAAAGCAATTCGGCAGTGCGCCGGCCGCAACCCAGTTTCACGCAGCCGGCGCGCTCCATCGGTCACCGCCCGATCGGTGACCGGAACAAGCTTCTGATTAGCAGTCCGACAGGACTTCATCGGAAGGTGCTTATCGGATGAACTCGACATGCCGCACGCACGGCCAGTCCCGGCGAGCAGGCGGCACGACGACGGAGTCCGCGTTTTTTCAACCAGTACTCGAGGAAATTGATATGAAATTCGCACTCTCCAGCATCGCTGCTCTCACCGTCGCTGCCGCAGCCATGATGCCGGCCGTCTCGCACGCCGCCGACGGCACCATCACCATCAACGGCAAGATCGGTACGCAAACCTGCACGATCGACGGCAACGGCACGGGCGGCAAGGACTTCACGGTCGCGCTGCCGAAGGTGTCGACGACGTCGCTCGCCAGCGGCGGCGCGACGGCCGGCCGCACGCCGTTCAAGATCGGCCTGAAGAACTGCTCGCCGGCCACCGGCAACGTCTACACGCACTTCGAACCGGGCACCACGGTCAACTCGACGACCGGTCAGCTGCTCAACGCATCGGGCACCGCGAAGAACGTCGAAGTCGGCCTGCTCAACGGCGACACGAGCAATATCGGAGTCGGCAAGGCCGATGAAAACTCGAAGGCCGTCGCGCTGAAGGACGGCGCTGCGGACCTGCCGTACTACGCCCAGTATGTCGCGACGGGCGGCGCCGCGGGCCAGGGCACGGTGAACACCTCGGTGATGTACTCGATCATGTATCAGTAAAGTCCACGATCCGGCGCACGTCCCGCGCGCCGGATCGTCACCGGGGCGCGGGGGTGCGCCCCTTCCCCCACATCCTCGGCAGACCAGCGGCCATCGATCCGCCCGCGGACGGCATGGTCGTTCGAGCAGTCGTCACTGCATCTCACCTCTTTCAGGATTCCCTCACGAACCCGGCCGGAAACGCTCGCGCCGGGCGCCACGCAATTGGCCGGCCCGGTTCCGGGTCCGCCCCACCACGCCCGCAATCATCCAGGAGTCGGCACCGAAGCGCCTTCGCGCCTCACGTGTACGCCGTGCCGCCCTTCGGCGCCTTCCACAAATTCGAACTCGTCCAATATCCAAACGTGCTCAATGGAACTACTTTTCACCTACTCAAGAAAGGAAAGGTGATCTGGTGAACCGCAGTTATTTCATCTCGGCCCGTGCGCGCGTCCGCCTGTATGTCGCACATTCGGCCCTGCTCGCAGGCGCGGCGATGTCGTCGCCGTCAACCGCACAAGTCACGGGCGGCGGCCCGCAGCGAGCCGACGGCATTGAACTCGAAGTCGCGCCGGGTGAATATTCGACGCGCAAGTCCGGCGAAGCCGTGCTTTCCGCGATCAACGGCGGCATCCTGACGACCAGCGGCCGGACCCGCGTTTTTTCGACCGGCAACGGCGCCGCGGGTGTCTCCGCGTGGGGCAGCACGTCGCGCATCGTCCTCCGCGATACCGAAATCCGGACTCGCGGCGGCTCCAGCGCCGGCATCGAACTTCGTAACGGCGGCAACGCATCCGCGGAACGCGTGTCCATCGATACCGACAGCGACTATTCGCATGGCGCGTCCGTCGACGGCACCAACGCGCGCCTCACGCTCTCCGACAGCGTGATCGTGACACGCGGCAAGGAAGCACATGGCATCACGGCGATCCTGGCGCCGGGCGGCACCATCGACGTGGCTGATACGCTGGTTCGTACCAGCGGCCTGTTCGGCGTCGGCCTGTCCATCAGTTACGGTGGTGTCCGCGCGACACTGACCCGCACCGATATCCGCACGGATGGCGACTATGCGTCGGTGCTGTACCTGCCGAGCGCCTCCACGGTTGCATTCAGCGACTCGCACCTTGAAACCGCCGGCGACTACGCGCTCGGCGTGGACACGCGCGAGGGCAGCGTCGAACTCGCGGGCACGCGCGTCATCACGCACGGCAAGAGCGCGCACGGGCTTTATGCATCGAAGGAATACACCGATACGCCTGTCGTCAATGCAACCGATACGTTCGTGACCACCACCGGCGACCGCGCGATCGGCGTGATCGCCCGCCTCGGCGGCAAGATCGCGATGACGCGCGGCGGGATCACGACGGACGGCGAACGCGCGCGCGGCGTGATGTCGGCCGGCACGGACTCCGTCGCGTCCCTCGTCGACACGAGCGTCGAAACCCACGGCAAGGCAGCCGCCGCGCTTTATTCAAGCGCCGGCGGCACGATCGACCTGGTGCGGAGCAGCGCGCGCGCGACCGGCGACGGCGCCCATGCAGCGGCCGTCTACGGCGGCACGCTGACGATCGACGACGGCTCGCTGATCAGCGAACGCCACGGCGCGATCGACGCGTCCGACGCGATCATCGCGCTGAAGAACGGCACGCACGCCATCGGCGGCAACGGCACGCTGCTATCCGTCCATGCGGAGTCCGGCGCTCCCGTGCGCCTGACGCTCGACACCGGCTCCCGTGCCGACGGCGACATCGTCAACCAGCCGACCGACGACGGCAGCCCGACGGATGCCGTGACGGACGTCTCGCTCGCCAATGCATCCGTATGGACCGGCTCGACCGACGCGGTCCGCACACTGTCGCTGAACACGAACAGCCGCTGGACCGTCACCGCCAATTCGACGGTCGGCTCCGTCGCGCTGAACGATTCGACGATCGCGTTCGCCGCGCCCGCGGCACGCGGCACGCCGACACCACGCACACTCGTCGTGACGGGCGACTATACGGCCCGCAACGGCCGGCTGGTCCTCCATACGACGCTGCAGGACGACGCGTCGCCGACCGATCGCCTCGTGATCGACGGCGGCCACGCGTCGGGCGACACCGGCATCGTCGTCAAGCGTTCCGGCGGCGACGGCGCGCCGACGACCATCGGCATCCCGCTCGTCGAAACCCGCAATGGCGGCACGACCGACGCGTCGGCCTTCACGCTCGATGCGGGATCGGACGGCTACCGGAACGGCTTCGGCACGTTGTCGGCCGGCGGCTATGACTACATGCTCAAGCGCGGCGGCCAGGGCGGCCGGGAGGACGACTGGTATCTCGTCTCCGCGGCAAAACCCGTACCGCCGGAACCGCCGCAGCCGCCGGAACCGCCGCAGCCGCCCGGCCCCGTCGATCCCGATCCGCCGATCAGCCCGGAAATCGTTCCGCCCCCTCGCACTGCCGCCCCGGAGCCCGATGCGTATCTCGCGAACGCCGATGCAGCGTCGACGATGGCAATCCACACGCTGCATCAGCGCGACGATCGCTCGCTGCGCACCGAAGCAGCCGGCCCGCTCGATGGTGCGGTCTGGCTGCGTGCCGAGGGCCAGATGACGTCGATGTCGGGCGGCAACCGCAGCGTGTCGGGTAACGGCCGCCTGATCCACGCGGGCGCCGACCTGCTCCGCTTCAACGACGGTCGCGGCGGCAGCATCCGGGTCGGCGCGATGGGCATGTACGGCAGCCAGACGAACTGGTCGACGCGCCCCCTGTGGAACGCGATCGAGCACCGCGTGATGAACGCCACCGCGCGCGGCAGCGTCTCCGGCTACAACGTCGGGCTGTACGGCACGTGGTACGGCAACCGCGACATCCTGACCGGCCCGTACGTCGATGCGTGGTTCATGTATGGCGCGTATGCGAACAGCATCGGCGGCAGTCTGGCTGCCGACTCGTACCGATCGCGAACCGTTACGGGCTCGCTCGAAACGGGCTATTCACTGCCCTTCTACGAGCGAGGCGACACACGCTTCTTCGTCGAACCCGAAGCGCAGGTCGTCGTGTCGGACTATCGCGCGGACGCACACGCCACGCCCGGCGGCCGGATCGACGGCGAGGGCTCCACCGACGTGCTCACCCGCCTGGGCGTGCGCGTGCATGGCATCACCGCGATGCCGCATGGACGCGAACTTCGGCCGTTCATCGAGGCAAACTGGTGGCACGGCCCCGGCTCGCGCTCGCTGACGCTCGATCGCAATGCGTTCTCGTTCAGCGTACCGCGCGACCGGGTTGCCGTCCGGATCGGCGCGACCGGGCAGTTGAGCCGGCAATTCTCGATATCGGCGAGCGTCGGCGTGGAAGGCAATCTGTCCGACTATTCGGTCGTCCGGGGGCAACTCTCGGCAAAATATCGCTGGTAAGCCGCGCAGACCGCCGGCGGGGCATGAAATCCGCGCCCCGCGGAATTCCGCTATACTCCTCCGACTGCCGCCCGCTTGGCGGCAGTCGGAAGCGCGCCGATTTGCTGACTCGATTGCGGGCGCGCGAACCGGCCGGGCATGGATGTATATCTTTGTCCCGGCGGTTCACTACAAATGCGGCTAAAGAGGTCGTCAGCCGCGCACCTTCGCCTCCGCGCATCGCCGACACCGTTTAGCCGCCCAGTCATAAGGCGGAACGAATGGAATCGATCGGCATCGTCGCTCCACAGACCATGCACTTCGCCGAACCGCTGCGCTTGCAAAGCGGCAGCGTGATCGGCAACTATCAGCTCGTCGTCGAGACGTACGGCGAGCTCAACGCCGCGCGCTCGAACGCGGTGCTCGTCTGCCACGCGCTGAACGCGTCGCACCACGTCGCCGGCGTCTACGCGGACGATCCGCGCAGCACCGGCTGGTGGGACAACATGGTCGGCCCGGGCAAGCCGCTCGACACCAACCGTTTCTTCGTGATCGGCGTGAACAACCTCGGCTCGTGTTTCGGCTCGACCGGCCCGATGAGCATCGATCCGTCGACCGGCAAACCGTACGGCGCCAAATTCCCGGTGGTGACCGTCGAGGACTGGGTCCATGCGCAGGCGCGTGTCGCCGACGCGTTCGGCATCGAGCGTTTCGCCGCGGTGATGGGCGGCAGCCTCGGCGGGATGCAGGCGCTCGCATGGAGCCTGATGTATCCGGAGCGCGTCGCGCACTGCATCGACATCGCATCCACGCCGAAGCTGTCCGCGCAGAACATCGCGTTCAACGAGGTCGCGCGCTCGGCGATCCTGTCCGATCCCGATTTCCACGGCGGCGACTATTACGCGCACAACGTCAAACCGAAGCGCGGCCTGCGCGTCGCGCGGATGATCGGCCACATCACGTACCTGTCCGACGACGACATGGCCGAGAAATTCGGCCGTGCGCTGCGCCGCGCGGACGGCGCGCTCGACGCCTACAACTTCAGCTTCGACGTCGAGTTCGAGGTCGAGTCGTACCTGCGCTACCAGGGCGACAAGTTCGCCGACTACTTCGACGCGAACACGTACCTGCTGATCACGCGCGCGCTCGACTACTTCGACCCGGCGAAGGCGTTCGACGGCAACCTGACGGCCGCGCTCGCGCACACGCAGGCGAAATACCTGATCGCGAGCTTCTCGACCGACTGGCGTTTCGCGCCGGCCCGCTCGCGCGAGATCGTGAAGGCGCTGCTCGACAACAAGCGCACGGTCAGCTACGCGGAGATCGACGCGCCGCACGGCCACGACGCGTTCCTGCTCGACGACGCGCGCTATCACAACCTGCTCCGCGCGTATTACGAACGAATCGCCAACGAGGTGGGCGCATGAACCAGCAAGCGCTGAATTCCCTGTCCGCGCGCGCGGACTTCCGCACGATCGCGCGCTGGGTCGAACCGCGCTCGACGGTGCTCGACCTCGGTTGCGGCGACGGCTCGCTGCTCGCGCTGCTGATGGAAGAACTGGACGTGACCGGCTACGGGATCGAGCTGAACGACGCGGGCGTGCTCGCGAGCGCGAAGAACGGCATCAACGTGATCCAGCAGAACCTCGAGGACGGCCTGCGCCTGTTCGAGGACCACAGCTTCGACATCGCGATCCTGTCGCAGACTTTGCAGACGATTCACCAGACGGCCGCGATCCTGCGCGAAACCGCGCGGGTCGGGCGCGAATGCATCGTGTCGTTCCCGAACTTCGGCTACTGGCCGCACCGGCTGTCGGTGCTGAACGGCCGGATGCCGGTGTCGAAGTCGCTGCCCTACCAGTGGCACAACACGCCGAACGTCCGGGTGCTGACGATCGAGGATTTCGAGGCGCTCGCGCCCGAAGTCGGCGTGACGATCCTCGACCGCGTGGTGCTGCACGAAGGCCAGCCGATTCGATGGGGAGCGAACTGGCGTGGTAGTCTTGCTGTCTACCGCGTCAAGCGCAGCTGAGCCGGTGGGCTGTTGACCGAAGATCCGGCCCGCACGCGCGTGCGGCCGCCCCTTCTGCGCCGTCCGCACCGCCTGCGCTGCCGCCGCAATCAGTCAACGCTACCCAGTTCCAGTCCATGTCCAAAACGCCACACGAGGCGCCCGCGCTCACCGCTCACGAGGATCACCCCGGCTGGCGAGCCTATCTGAACACGCACATGCTGATCTGCGTGTTCCTCGGCTTCACGTCGGGTCTCCCCCTGTTCACGCTCGTCTACCTCGTGCAGGCATGGCTGCGCTCCGAGGGCGTGAACCTGAAGGAAATCGGCCTGTTCGCGCTGATCCAGTTCCCGTATACGTGGAAGTTCCTGTGGGCGCCGCTGATGGACCGCTTCATCCCGCGCTTGCCCGGCTGGCGGCCCGGCCGCCGGCGCGGCTGGATGCTGCTCACGCAGGTGCTGGTCGCCGGCGCGATCGCCGCGCTCGGCTTCGTGTCGCCGCGCGACTCGATCTGGACGGTCGCCGCGCTCACGACGCTCGTCGCGTTCTTCGGCGCAAGCTCCGACATCGTGATCGACGCGTATCGCCGCGAACTGCTGCGCGACACCGAACAGGGCCTCGGCAATGCGGTGCACGTGAACGCGTACAAGCTCGCCGCGCTGATCCCCGGCTCGCTGGCGCTGATCCTGTCCGACCACATGCCGTGGGACGCCGTGTTTGCGCTCACCGGCGCGTTCATGCTGCCGGGCATCCTGATGACGCTCGTCGTGCGCGAGCCCGAAGTCGTCGGCGCGCCGCCGCGCAACCTGCGCGACGCGATCGTGCTGCCGTTCCGTGAATTCATCCAGCGTGACGGCTGGGCCGGCGCGCTGCTCGTCATCGCGTTCATCTTCCTGTTCAAGATCGGCGACACGATGGCGACCACGCTGTCGACGTCGTTCTTCCTCGACATCGGCTTCACGCGCACCGAAATCGGCATCGTCGCGAAAACCACCGCGCTCGTCGCGAGCGTCGCCGGCGGCATCATCGGCGGCGTCTGGCTCGTGAAGATCGGGATCGGCCGTGGGCTATGGATCTTCGGCGCGCTGCAGATGGTATCGACGCTCGGCTTCGCGTGGCTCGCGCAGCTCGGCCCCGGCTCGCCCGTGCTTGCCGTGCTGTACGATTTCACGGTATCGACGAGCCACGCGATCGCCGCGGCGCTGTCGGTGTTCGGCATCACCGTCACGCCGCAATTCAGCCCGATGACGGTCGCGCTCGCGATCGTCTACGGCGTCGAAACCTTCACGACCGGCCTGACGATGGCCGCGTTCGTCGCGTATATCGCGAGCACGACCGACCCGCGCTACACGGCCACGCAGTTTGCGCTGTTCACGAGCCTCGCGTCCGTGCCGCGCACGCTCGCATCGGCCGCGAGCGGTTTCATCGTCGCGACGATCGGCTGGTTCGACTACTTCATCGTGTGCACCGCGCTCGCGATCCCCGGCATGCTGCTGCTGTTCAAGATCGCGCCGTGGAACGGCGCCGCGCGCAACGGCGAGGCCAGCCGTGCGCAATGATCGCCGGCATCGCCTGGCACGCGTCGCCGCCGCGCTGAGCGTCGGCATCGCGACACTCGGCGCGGCGGGAAGCGCTCACGCGTCCGACACCGGTGCGGCCGTGGCCGGCTCCGCAGCCGCGCCGGCTGCGCCGTCCACGCCGGCGCTCCCCGTTCCGCCATCCACCGCCGAAGCCGCACAACCGACCGGCGCGGCCGTGCCCGCGAAAGCCTATACGCCGACGCCGCAGCAGCTCCGCTACGGCAACGCGATCGCGTTCCGCACGCTGATCCCGTCGCCGCTGCTCGAACTGCTGACCGCGAGCGAATACGCGCAGATCGTGCAGACGGCCGCCGACAGCGACCGCCTGCTGCCCGCGAACCAGCCGCGTGTGAAGCGCCTGCGCGCGATCGTCATGAAGCTCGCGCCGTATTCGGTGAAATGGAACGATCGCGTGAAGAACTGGGCGTGGGACGTCAACGCGATCCGCTCGCGCGACATCCGCGTCACCTGCCTGCCGGGCGGCAAGGTGCTCGTGTACGGCGGGCTGCTCGATCGCGTCCGCCTGAACGACGACGAATTCGGCGTGCTGCTCGCGCACGGCATCGCGCATGCGCTGCGCGAACACGCGCGCAGCAATTTCAGCGAGATGTCGCAAACCTCGCTGCGCGCGGCCACGCTACCGCCGCTGTTCGGCGTCGGCGATCCGCTGCCGCAGGCGCTGAACCTCGGCGCCCGCCTGCAGACGCTGCGCTACGACCCGACCGACGAGACCGAAGCCGACGTGATCGGCGGCGACATCGCCGCCCGCGCGGGCTTCGATCCGCGCGCGGCGATCACGCTGTGGGACAAGCTCGCGGTGGCGACGCGCGCGAACAGGACGTCGGGCTTCATCTACATGCACCCGTACAGCGCCGCCCGCCGCCAGGATCTGCTGAACCGCCTGCCGGATCTCATGCCGCTGTACGCGAAGGCGACGGGCCTGCGCGTCGACACGCTGCCCGACTACGCGGGCATCAGCGCGCAGCGTCGCAAGGTGGTGCGACGCTGAGCAGGCGGCAGCGCCGCACGCCGCGATTTCACGCGCGCGGCACCGCCGCTCTCGCGCCGCCGTTCGCTCAGGTCGCCAGGTCGATCGCCCCCGGTTCGCCGATGGGCCGGCTTCCGCTTTCTCGCATCCAGCGCACGTCGTCTCCCGGGCTGCGGCCGAACAGCCGCTTGAACTCGCGGCTGAACTGCGACGCGCTCGCATAGCCGACCCGCGCGGCGGCGGCCCCCGCCCCGACGCCGTCCTGCACCATCATCAACCGCGCCTGGTGCAGGCGCGCGGCCTTCACATACTGCATCGGCGACGTCGCCGTCACGTGCTTGAACTGCGCGTGGAACACCGCAAGGCTCATCCCGGCCTCGCGCGCGAGCGTCTCGACGTCGAGTTCGGCCTTCAGGTCCGCATGGATGCGCCGCAGCGCCTTCGCGATGCGGCCGAAATGATGTTGCTGGGCGAGCGCCGCCCGAATCGCGTCGCCCTGTGCGCCCGTCAGCACGCGGTACGCGATCTCGCGCATGATCGCCGGCCCGAGCACGCACGTGTCGTGCGGCGACGCGAGCGCCTCGAGCAGCCGCACCACCGCGTCGGCGAGCGGCGCATCGAGCGGCGTCGAATAGACGCCGTGCGGCTCGCTGACCGCCGCGCCGAGCGTCTCGTCGAGCAGGATCGCCAGTTCGGCGATCACCGCGAGATCGACGCGGATCGAGATCGCGAGAAACGGCTCGTCCATGCTCGCGAAGGTCTCGCATTCGAACGGCAGCGGCACCGACAGCACGAGATACTGCTGCGCGTCATAAACGAACGAGCGGTCGCCGAGATAGCCGAGCTTGCGGCCCTGGCACACGACGATGATGCTCGGTTCGTACAGCACCGGCATGCGAGGCACGGGACGGCTCACGCGAATGAAGCGCACGCCGTCGAGCGCCGCCAGCGTATCGCCCTCGTTCGGCGCGAGGCGCGCATGCAGCTCGATCATGCGGCGCCGCACACGGTCGCCCGAGTCGTCGAAAAGGGGCTGGAAGCTCATCGGCGTCGTCCTGTCCGGCAAGAGAATCAGGCTCGCAATGTAGCATCTTGAAAGCATTTTGATGGTCGTTCGCGCGCAATTCGAGAGGAATAGGCAAATCTTCGAGACCTTCGTGTATTTCGCCGAAGCGCCCTGCTCCTTACGATGGGCACCTGTCTCGCCGCGTCGCCACATGATGCGGCGGCAGTCTGATTCGCCGGACGTTTTTCCCGGACAAGGAGCCCCCTGCATGAGCACAACTTACGCTTACGCGGCGACCGATGCGCGCTCGCCGCTCGCCCCGTTCGAATTCCAGCGCCGCGCGCTGCGCGACCTCGACGTCCAGATCGAGGTGCTCTACTGCGGCGTCTGCCACTCGGACCTGCACCAGGCCCGCAACGAATGGCGCAACACGATCTACCCGGTCGTGCCGGGCCATGAAATCGTCGGCCGCGTGACCGCGACCGGCCCGCAAGTGACGCGCTTCAAGGTCGGCGAGCTGGTCGGCGTCGGCTGCCTCGTCGATTCGTGCCGCACCTGCCCGAGCTGCGCGGAAGGCCTCGAGCAGTATTGCGAGAACGGCTTCGTCGGCACCTACAACGGCCAGGACCGCGTGACCGGCGACGTCACGTACGGCGGCTATTCGACGCAGCTCGTCGTCGACGAGGCGTTCGTGCTGCGCGTGCCCGAGACGCTGGACCCGGCCGGCGCCGCGCCGCTGCTGTGCGCGGGGATCACGACCTACTCGCCGCTGCGCCAGTGGAACGTCGGGCCCGGCAAGAAAGTCGGGATCGTCGGCCTCGGCGGGCTCGGCCACATGGGCGTGAAGCTCGCGCGCGCGATGGGCGCGCACGTCGTGCTGTTCACGACGTCGCCGTCGAAGATCGAGGACGGCAAGCGGCTCGGCGCGCATGAAGTGGTGATCTCGAAGGACGAAGCGCAGATGAACGCGCACCTGAACAGCTTCGACTTCATCCTGAACACGGTGGCCGCCCAGCACGACCTGAACCCGTTCCTGCACCTGCTGAAGCGCGACGGCACGATGACGCTCGTCGGTGCGCCGGAGCACGACCATCCGTCGCCGCAAGTGTTCAACCTGATCTTCAAGCGCCGCCGCCTCGCGGGCTCGCTGATCGGCGGGATCGCGGAAACGCAGGAAATGCTCGATTTCTGCGCGGAGCACGGGATCACGTCGGATATCGAAACGATTCCGATGCAGCAGATCAATGCCGCTTACGAACGGATGCTCAAGAGCGACGTGAAGTATCGGTTCGTGGTGGACATGGCGTCGATCAAGCACTGAGCAACGATTCGGCATTTCAGTCAGCCGGTCGGACGATGTCGTGAAATGGCGGCACGGATGCGGATCGCGTCACGTGCCGCCGCATGCGATCACGCCAGCCTGTGAAATAACGGGCCTGTAGCGGTTGTTACAAACGTAGGCGCGCGGCAAGTAGTCTGTCCCATCTTGAAGGTGGCAGCGTTATTTCATCGTCGCCATCATCCGAATCTCCCCTCGAGAAGTAAGCAGAACGACCGTTTATGGACCACTCGATCGCCGGGCTCGATGTAGTGAACGTACGTTGGGCGAGCAACTTTCTACTCTTTGCGTCGAACAACCGTCCTACGTACTTGGAACTCCCCCCAGGCACCCATTTCAGCAAGCATCGCTCTGCAATGTAAAGGCCATCCAAAGAGGCTGAACTCTGGCACCCGGTTCCATCCGGCGTGCTGTTGAAGAGACTCGCGTAACACATGTAGATGGCGGCCAATATCACGGCCGCCTTGCCGATCTTCGTCGCTCTCGCACGTGACGCCTCTTGCCACGTGCGCCACTTGATTGCCGTGAAGGCGATAGTAATCAATGCGGCAGATGCGCCGAACAGCGCTGCGAGCGGCTCACCGAAATCAACTATCACGGCGACACCTCGATCGGCGTGCCAGTGGAACAACCAATGGTGTCATCCGCCGTTCAATTGATGTTCGCCGCTTCTCCATGTTGCAAGGATGTTCTTCCGCTGTATCAGACTTCGGCAGCGTGATGGTCTTGGCTGATCGAATCATAGATAGATCTTGATACTCGGATTGACAGGAACATAACGACAATCAGAGTAGATGATGAAATCCCCACCTCGTTGATGCTTGATCGCCCACTGTCGAAAATCGGCGTTGTGCACCGGATAGTAGACGTTTCCCTTCGTCGCAGGATTTCCAAGCGTGACGGCGGATTTGACATACGGGATATAACGAGACTGGGCCGCGAACGTATCGAGCGGCACGACGATGACGCCGTTACTGCTCCAGTGGCCCAAGTATTGCGAACGGTCGCCGGGTTTGTCGGTGAATGTGTAGTTGTCTTTCACGTATACCCAAATGCCGGTTACCTCGACCACGGTCCGGCGCCATTCGACATCCCAGGAGAACTGTGCACGACCAAGGGCGGCGTAGATGACGAACGAACCGAGGGCACCGGTGAGATCGTCAGGAGCACCACTACGCTCCCACTCCGCTGTCAGCAATAGATTTATCTTCTGCCCGAACGTCCCATCGACTGCAACACGCTGAAACTGAAAATTGCGATGTAAGGTCACAGGATTGTTTCTACAAATGTCTCCTGTGTAGAGATCGATCACCTGGTTCTTGTATGTCACGAGCATCTTTGTGAGCACATCGATTGCATTCGGGGACCGAATGCCTTCATTGATCAGATAGTCATATTTCTCCTTGGCACGAGGAAAGCGGAGCACCCAATCCAGCTTTATCGTCGTCGTATCGTACATATCAGGCGGATAGGGCTTGCCGTCCTGATTGATCTCCGCCCCTTCGTCGGCGTCGACCGGCGAATAGTTGAGCCGTCCGGCAAACCATCGCTCCATCAACTCGGCCGACTTCGGCAAAAAGATCTTGCGCATCGCCCGCGGAATTTCCTGAATATCGAACGGCGGGACAGTCGACTCCTTTTCCTGTTTCTTGACCGGTGCAGGCTTGTGTTCCTTCGGCGGATCAGGTGTGTTCAGCCATTTCTTGAAGCGCGAAATTCCCTCGGCCGCGGCCAACAGCCCATCGAAGGTATTGTTCACGCGATCCTTATGAGTCAACCGCCGGGGGCGCGGCTTCTGGGGCTCGGGCTTCTTCGGCGGCTCTGGCAATGGTGGTGGCGCCTTGCCCATTGACAACCTCGCATCACGAACAATTTCGCAACCGTCCTTGCCTTCGCATCGCGTCCATATCCAGAAGATCTTGTTGACTCTGTAATACGACAGCTTCATCATCGCGCTCCCATTCCATCCCCGTCGTTCGACATGAAGCGCGGGCTCGCACAATCACGCCCGCCCACATGACTGGTCATTGGTGATTCGCACCTTCAGCCCGCACACGCCATTTCGCCAGACAGTCTTCCGAAAACGCGCACACGCGAAAATAGGAGGAGTACGAAAATTTGGATGAAATGTACGCCTGAAGTAACTTCGTGGCGCATGGGAGAAATGCCCGCCGAACGGCCGGATGTGATGAAGCACCCGTGTCCGGCGAACCGAGACGACTGCAATTGGGCAAGATGCCGCCCGCGAGTCAATATGAAGTTTCCCCCGATACACCGGGGCAAGCTGCGATCGGACACGTACCGCGCCGCCGCGCACGATGCGCGGCGGAAAACATCACTTCTTGTAGTCGTAATCCACCGTCAGCGGCGCGTGATCGCTGAACTTGATGTCCTTGAAGATCGACGTGCGCTTCGCGGTGCCGGCCACGCCCGGCGTCGCGATCTGGTAATCGATCCGCCACCCGACGTTCTTCGCGTACGCCTGGCCGCGGTTGCTCCACCACGTGTACTGCTCGGGACGCGGGTCGAGCGTGCGGAACACGTCGACATAACCGACATCGTCGAACAGCTGCGTGAGCCACGCGCGCTCTTCCGGCAGGCAGCCCGAGTTCTTCTGGTTGCTCTTCCAGTTCTTGATGTCGATTTCCTTGTGCACGATGTTCACGTCGCCGCACAGGATCACCTCGCGCGTCTTCTTCAGCGCGGCGAGGTGCGGCATGAACTCGTCCATGAAGCGGTACTTCGCCTGCTGGCGCTCTTCGCCGCTCGAGCCGGACGGCACGTACACCGACACGACCGACAGCTTGCCGTAGCGCGCCTCGACGTAGCGCCCCTCGGAATCGAATTCGCTGCTGCCGAAGCCGATGATCACGTCATCGGGCTCGTGGCGGCTGTACACGCCCGCGCCGCTGTAGCCCTTCTTCTCCGCGTGGTGGAAGTAGCTCCTGAAGCCGTGCGGCTCGACGAACTCGGCCGGCAGGTCGTCGGCCGATACCTTGATTTCCTGCACGCATACGCAGTCGGCATTCTGTTCGCCGAGCCATTCGAAGAAGCCCTTCTTCGCGGCGGAGCGGATGCCGTTCAGGTTGGCGGTAATCACTCGCATCATGTCGGGTTCCGTTGTTCAGTTCAGTTCTGTTCGAAGTTCTTGCAGGATCGCAGCCTAGCGGATCTTCACGCCTTCGAGTTCCGGCTTCGGCGGCGGGAATTCGAGCTTCATATCGGTCATCGTGCGCAGCAGCAGCTCGGCGATCATCACGTTGCGGTGCGTCTTCGAGTTCGCCGGGATCACGTACCACGGCGCATGCTCGGCCGACGTCGCCGCGAGCGCATCGCGGTACGCCGACTGGTACGCGTCCCAGTGCTTGCGCGCGTCGAGATCGGAGATGTCGAACTTCCAGTGCTTGGTCGGATCGTCGATGCGCGCCTGCAGCCGCGCGCGCTGCTCGTCCTTCGAGATGTGCAGGAAGCACTTGACGATCGTGGTGCCGTTCTCGAACAGCATCGTCTCGAAATCGCGGATCTGGCGGAAGCGGCGCTCGCATTCCTTGCTGTCGATCGCGTCGAGCACGCGCGGCACGAGCACGTCTTCGTAGTGGCTGCGGTTGAAGATCGCGAGCTCGCCCGCAGCCGGCACCTGCGCATGCACGCGCCACATGAAGTCGTGCGCGGCCTCGATCGGCGTCGGCGCCTTGAATGACACCACGCGCAGGCCGAGCGGATCGACCTCGCGGAACACCGCGCGCACGGTACCGTCCTTGCCGCTGGTATCCATCCCCTGGAGCACGAGCAGCACGCGCTTCTTCTGCTGCGTGTGCAGGCGCTCCTGCTGCACGTCGAGCTCGGTCGACACGGCCGACAGCCGTTCGCGGTCGGCATCCTTCTCCCCCGACGAGAACGGCTTCGCGGCCGGATCGAACGCATCGAGCTTGAATGCGGCAGCTTCCTTCTCGCGCGTGCTGTACGGCACGCGGAAATCGTCGAGCGACGGTTGTTTCGCCATTCGTTCCTCCGTTGGGCGGTGCGATGCACACGCGCACACGATAACGCATGCACCAAAGCGACGGGCCGCCCCGAACGAATCCGGCGGCGGCCCGTCGTCAGGCGCGGTTCAGGCGCGCGGCCATGTTCAGCCGAGCTTCTTCTTCAGCAGTTCGTTGACCTGCTGCGGATTCGCCTTGCCCTTGGTCGCCTTCATCGCCTGGCCGATCAGCGCATTGAACGCCTTTTCCTTGCCCGCGCGGAATTCCTCGACCGACTTCGCGTTGGCCGCGAGCACTTCGTCGATGATCGCTTCCAGCGCGCCGGTGTCGGAGATCTGCTTCAGGCCCTTCGCGTCGATGACGCGGTCGGCCGCGGCATCGTCGGTCGCCTTCTCGTCCCAGATCGTCGCGAAGATTTCCTTCGCGATCTTGTTCGAGATCGTGCCGTCGGCGATGCGCTGCAGCACCAGCGCGAGCTGTGCAGCCGAGACCGGAATCGCGTCGATCTCGATGCCGTCGCGATTGAGCTGCGACGACACGTCGCCCATCAGCCAGTTCGCGGCGATCTTCGCGTTCGCCGCGCCGGCCTTCGCGACCACGGCCTCGAAGTACGCGGCCATCGCCTTGCTCGACGTCAGCACGCCCGCGTCGTACGCGGACACGCCGTATTGCGCGACGAAGCGCTGCTGCATCGCGGCCGGCAGTTCGGGCATCCCGGCCTGCACGCGCTCGATCCAGTCCTGGCCGATCACGAGCGGCATCAGGTCGGGGTCGGGGAAATAGCGGTAGTCGTGCGCGTCTTCCTTGCTGCGCATCGAACGCGTCTCGCGCTTGTCCGGATCGTAGAGGCGCGTTTCCTGCACGACTTCGCCGCCGTCCTCGATCAGCTCGATCTGGCGGCGCACTTCGTAGTTGATCGCTTCTTCAAGGAACCGGAACGAGTTCAGGTTCTTGATCTCGGCGCGCGTGCCGAACTTTTCCTGCCCGACCGGGCGCACCGACACGTTCGCGTCGCAGCGGAACGAGCCTTCCTGCATGTTGCCGTCGCAGATGCCGAGCCACACGACGAGCGCATGCAGCGCCTTCGCATAGGCCACGGCCTCGGCCGCGCTGCGCATTTCCGGCTCGGTGACGATCTCGAGCAGCGGCGTGCCCGCTCGGTTCAGGTCGATCCCGGTCATCCCGGCGAAGTCTTCATGCAGCGACTTGCCCGCATCTTCCTCGAGGTGCGCGCGGGTCAGGTTGACGGTCTTCTCGTACGCTTCCTTGCCGGCCTTTTCGTTGGCGGGCACCTGGATCGTGATCTGGCCGCCCTGCACGACCGGAATCTCGTACTGGCTGATCTGATAGCCCTTCGGCAGATCGGGGTAGAAATAATTCTTGCGCGCGAAGATGCTGCGCGGCGCGATGGTCGAGCCGATCGCGAGGCCGAAGCGGATCGCCCGCTCGACCGCGCCGCGGTTCAGCACCGGCAGCACGCCCGGCAGCGCCAGGTCGACCGGGCAGGCCTGCGTGTTCGGCTCGGCGCCGAACTGCGTCGACGCGCCGGAGAAAATCTTCGAGACGGTCGACAGTTGCGCGTGCGTCTCGAGACCGATGACGACTTCCCATTGAGTAGCCATGTTCATGCCTCCCGCCGAGCCGCCTCAAGGGAGGCATGCGCCCCCTCGGGGGGCAGCGAACAAAGTGAGCGTGGGGGCTCATTCCCCACCCCCGCCGGAACTTGCTTGTGCCAGTCGGTCGCGCGCTGGAACGCGTCGGCGACCTGCAGCATCCGGGCTTCGTTGAAATAGTTGCCGATGATCTGCAGACCGACCGGGCGCTTCGCGTTCGCGCCGGCGCCGAAGCCGCACGGCACGCTCATGCCGGGCAGGCCCGCGAGGCTCACCGACAGCGTGTAGATATCCGCGAGATACATCTGCACCGGATCGTCGCCCTTCGCGCCGAGATTCCATGCGACCGTCGGCGACGCCGGGCCCATGATCACGTCGCAGGACTTGAACGCTTCCTGGAAATCGTTCGCGATGATGCGGCGGATCTTCTGCGCCTGCAGGTAGTACGCGTCGTAGTAGCCGTGCGACAGCACGTAGGTGCCGACGAGAATCCGGCGCTTCACTTCGGGGCCGAAGCCTTCGGCGCGCGACTTCTTGTACATGTCGAGCAGGTCGCCGTACTGCGCGGCGCGATGGCCGAAGCGCACACCGTCGAAACGCGACAGGTTCGACGAGGCCTCGGCCGGTGCGATCACGTAGTACACGGGGATCGACAGTTCGGTCTTCGGCAGCGACACCGGCACGAGCGTCGCGCCGAGCGCTTCATATTGCTTGAGTGCCGCGTCGATCGACGCGCGCACGTCGTCGGCGAGGCCGTCGCCGAAATACTCGTTCGGCAGGCCGATGCGCAGCCCCGCGAGCGGCTTGCCCGCGTCGTTGCCCGCCGCCCACGGCTGGCCGAGGTGGCGCGTGAAGTCTTCATCGTCGCGCTCGAGGCTCGTCGAGTCGCGCTCGTCGAAACCGGCCATCGCGTTCAGCAGCAGCGCGCAGTCGGACGCGCTCTGCGCCATCGGGCCGCCCTGGTCGAGCGACGACGCGAACGCGATCATCCCGTAGCGCGACACGCGGCCGTAGGTCGGCTTGATGCCCGTCACGCCCGCGAACGACGCGGGTTGGCGGATCGAGCCGCCGGTGTCGGTGCCGGTCGCGGCCGGCGCGAGGCGCGCGGCGACGGCCGCCGAGCTGCCGCCCGAGCTGCCGCCCGGCACCGCGTTCGTGTCCCACGGGTTCTTCACCGCGCCGAACGCCGAATTCTCGTTCGACGAGCCCATCGCGAACTCGTCCATGTTGGTCTTGCCGAGCGTGACCATGCCGGCCGCCTGCAGGCGGGCGACGACGGTCGCGTCGAACGGGCTCTCGTAGTTCGCGAGCATCTTCGAGCCGGCGGTCGAGCGCCAGCCGCGCGTGACGAACACGTCCTTGTGCGCGATCGGCAGGCCGGTCAGCGCGCCGCCCGCGCCGCGCGCGAGTTCGGCGTCGGCGGCCTTCGCCTGCGCGAGGGTGAGGTCGGCGTCGACATGGACGAACGCGTTCAGGTCGCGTGCCGCGTCGATCCGTTTCAGGTAGAGCTGCGCGAGCTCGACGGCCGAGCATTCCTTGGCGGCGAGCGCGGCGCGCAGTTCGGTCAGGCTTTTTGCGTGCATTGAGTGGTTTTCCTGGGAATTCTGGGTGGCGCGCGGCGCAAGCCGGCCGGCGCGCTTCTCATCGAATGCTTACTCGATCACCTTCGGCACGAGATAGAGGCCGTCCTGGACGGACGGCGCCGGACGCTGGTTGTCGTCGCGATTGACGACTTCCGTCACGGCGTCGTCGCGCAGGCGCTGCGCGACTTCCTGGATCTGTTCGATCGGGTGGGCGAGCGGCGCGATGCCGGCGGTGTCGACCGCCTGCATCTGCTCGACGAGGCCGAAGAATTCATTGAGCTGGCCGAGCGTATGCTCGGCGTCGGCGTCGGCCATTTCGAGTCGCGCCAGGTGCGCGATGCGTTTCACATCGGTCAGGGTCAGGGCCATGCGATCACCGGAAAAACAAGACTGCGCAGCGGATCAAAAACCGCGCTGCGGCGGGGGGTTGGAGGGTACGATCCCACCCTCAATAATCGGGGCCGAAGCGGCAAAAATACCGTCCGTTTCGATTCAAATACCGCGAAATTATAAGGTATCATTACGCGTTCGACCCAAACCCGGCAGCCTTTTCCCGCACCGTTTCGCCCCGCTTCGGCAAGCCGTGCGTGCTTCGTGCGATCCCCGGTAGACATCACTCGCAGCTTCGTGCGCCGCGGCGGCCGCTTCCGCCACGCTTCCCGAGGCTGTTATTTTTTCCGCTGCCGCCCTCAGCGCTCGCTATGCAGGGCCGGCCCAGAGCGAAACAGGATTCTGAATGTTCGGTTTTTTGCGCAGCTACTTCTCCAACGATCTGGCGATCGACCTCGGCACCGCAAACACCCTGATCTACATGCGCGGCAAGGGCATCGTGCTCGATGAGCCGTCGGTCGTGTCGATCCGCCAGGAAGGCGGCCCCAACGGCAAGAAGACGATCCAGGCGGTCGGCAAGGAAGCCAAGCAGATGCTCGGCAAGGTGCCGGGCAACATCGAGGCGATCCGCCCGATGAAGGACGGCGTGATCGCCGACTTCACCGTCACCGAGCAGATGATCAAGCAGTTCATCAAGACGGCGCACGAGTCGCGCATGTTCTCGCCGTCGCCGCGCATCATCATCTGCGTGCCGTGCGGCTCGACCCAGGTCGAGCGCCGCGCGATCAAGGAAGCCGCGCACGGCGCCGGCGCATCGCAGGTCTACCTGATCGAGGAGCCGATGGCGGCTGCGATCGGCGCGGGCCTGCCGGTATCGGAAGCCACCGGCTCGATGGTCGTCGACATCGGCGGCGGCACGACCGAAGTCGGCGTGATCTCGCTCGGCGGCATCGTCTATAAAGGCTCGGTGCGCGTCGGCGGCGACAAGTTCGACGAAGCGATCGTCAACTACATCCGCCGCAACTACGGGATGCTGATCGGCGAACAGACCGCCGAAGCGATCAAGAAGGAAATCGGCTCCGCGTTCCCGGGCTCCGAAGTCAAGGAAATGGAAGTGAAGGGCCGCAACCTGTCGGAAGGCATTCCGCGCAGCTTCACGATCTCCAGCAACGAAATCCTCGAAGCGCTGACCGATCCGCTGAACCAGATCGTGTCGTCCGTGAAGATCGCCCTCGAGCAGACGCCGCCGGAACTCGGCGCCGACATCGCCGAGCGCGGGATGATGCTGACCGGCGGCGGCGCGCTGCTGCGCGACCTCGATCGCCTGCTCGCGGAAGAAACCGGCCTGCCGGTGCTCGTCGCGGAAGATCCGCTCACCTGCGTCGTACGCGGTTCGGGCATGGCGCTCGAACGCATGGACAAGCTGGGCAGCATCTTCTCGTACGAGTGATCGCCTAAGCAGTCCCGTTTGATATGACGCACCCGCGGCGTGGCCGGATCGCTCGTTCAGAACGAACCGCCACGCCGTTTGCGCGTCTGAGCATCATTTAACCGATCACCACGCGCCCGGCGCCGACCATGGAATACAGTCCGCCGCCCCTCTTCAAGCAAGGTCCGCCCGCGCTCGCGCGGCTCATCTTCTTCGTCGCCCTCGCCATCGCGCTCCTCGTATCGGACGCGCGCTTCAGCACGCTCGAAATCGTCCGCGGCGTGCTCGGCACCGTGCTGTACCCGCTGCAGCGCGCGGCGCTCGTGCCGCGCGACCTGTTCATGGGCGCGGCCGACATCGCCGTCACGGGTTCATCGCTGCGCCACGAGAACGACGCGCTGCGCAAGCGCAACCTGCAGCTGTCCACGCAGGCCAACCAGGCCGCCGTGCTCACGCAGGAAAACATGCATCTGCGCGCGGTGCTCGAGCTGCGCCAGCACATCGCGACGCAATCGACGCCGGTCGAGATCCAGTACGACACCAGCGACCCGTTCACGCAGAAGATCGTGATCGGGCAGGGTTCGCAGCAGGGCATCCAGAACGGCGCGCCGGTTGTCAGCGAGGACGGCGTGGTCGGCCAGGTCACGCGCGTGTTCCCGCTGCAGGCCGAAGTCACGCTGATCACCGACCGCGATCTCGCGATTCCCGTGCAGGTGCTGCGCACCGGCCTGCGCAGCGTGATCTACGGCACGCCGAAGGGCGATTCGCTCGATCTGCGCTTCGTGCCGACGAGTTCGGACCTCGTCGCGGGCGACGAGCTCGTCACCAGCGGCCTCGACGGCGTGTACCCGCCGGGCCTGCCGGTCGCGAAGGTCGCGCGCGTCGACAAGCTCGCCGATACCGCGTTCGCACGCGTGACCTGCGCGCCGGTCGCCGCCGTGCGCGGCGCGCGCCAGATGCTCGTGCTGCATTACCAGAACGACGTCCCGCCGCGCCCGGCCGAGCCCGAGCCGGCCGCCGACAAGAACGCGAAGGGCAAGAAAGGCGCCAAGGCCGCCGCGAAGGGCGACAAGGCCGCAAAGGCCGACGCGAACGCGAAGCCGTCCACCGCGGCCGCGCCCGGCGCGCCACCCGCGCCGGCTGCGCCTGCCGCTCCGGCGAAGCCCGCGGCCGGGCAACCAGGAGCCCAGCGATGAACCGTCCGCAATACATCCTGCAGCCGGTCAACCCGTACTTCATCGTCTTCAGCCTCGCCGCCGCGTTCCTGCTTAACCTGATGCCGTGGGGCCGCCTGCCCGGCGTGCCCGACTTCGTCGCGCTCGTGCTGCTGTTCTGGAACATCCACCAGCCGCGCAAGGTCGGGATGGGCGTCGCGTTCGCGCTCGGCATCCTGATGGACGTGCATGATGCGGGGCTGCTCGGCGAGCACGCGCTCGCCTATACGCTGCTGTCGTACGGCGCGATCACGATCCACCGCCGTGTGCTGTGGATGCCGATCGGCGTGCAGGTGCTGTACGTCACGCCGCTGCTCGTCGTCGCGCAACTGGTGCCGTTCGTGATCCGCCTCGTGATGGGCGCGGCGTTTCCCGGCTGGCGCTATCTGGTGGACGGCTTCGTCGAGGCCGCGCTGTGGCCGATCGCGAGCCACCTGCTGCTGATGCCGCAACGCCGTCCGGTCGACCCGGACGATACGCGCCCCATCTGAGCCGCACCAGGACCGACCTTGAATACCCGCCGCCCCCACGCCCGCCGCGCGCCGCGCTTCGGGGCGGCCCCTCGCCCGCGCGCGTGCGCCGCGCACGGGCCGGATCGACTGTAACCGCATGACCGAATTCAACGACACCCAACAGCAGCTCTCGAAGTTCCGCCTGCGCGTCGCGGCGGCGGGCGTGTTCGTGTTCGTGTGCTTCGGGCTGCTCGCGAGCCGCTTCTTCTACCTGCAGCTGATGCAGCACGGCAAATACGCGCTGCAGGCCGAGGAAAACCGCATCTCGGTCGCACCGATCGTGCCGAACCGCGGGATCATCACCGACCGCAACGGCGTGGTCCTCGCGAAGAACTATTCCGCGTACACGCTCGAGATCACGCCGTCGAAGCTCGACGACACGCTCGACAACACGATCGACAAGCTGTCCGAGATCATCCCGATCGACGCGCGCGACCGCCGCCGCTTCAAGAAGCTGCAGGAAGACTCGAAGAACTTCGAGAGCCTGCCGGTCCGCACACGCCTCACCGATGCGGAAGTCGCGCGCTTCACCGCGCAGCGCTTCCGCTTCCCCGGCGTCGACGTGCGCGCGCGGCTGTTCCGCCAGTACCCGCTCGGCATGACCGCCGCGCACGTGATCGGCTATATCGGCCGGATCTCGAAGCGCGACCAGGATCGCATCGACGCGATGAGCGACGACAACGACAGCGACCAGGAACACTACGATCCGCGCCGCGACGCGAACAACTACAAGGGCACCGACTACATCGGCAAGATCGGCGTCGAGCAGAGCTACGAAACCGAGCTGCATGGCCTCACGGGCTTCGAGGAAGTCGAGGTGACGGCGGGCGGGCGGCCCGTGCGCACGCTGTCGCGCACGCAGGCGACGCCCGGCAACAACCTCGTGCTGTCGCTCGACATCGCGCTGCAGCAGGTCGCCGAGCAGGCGTTCGCCGGCAAGCGCGGCGCGCTCGTCGCGATCGAGCCGAAGACGGGCGACGTGCTCGCGTTCGTGTCGTCGCCGAGCTTCGACCCGAACTCGTTCGTCGACGGCATCGACCAGCAGACCTGGGACGAGCTGAACAACTCGTCCGACAAGCCGCTTCTGAATCGCCCGCTGCACGGCACCTACCCGCCCGGCTCGACGTACAAGCCGTTCATGGCGCTGGCCGGCCTGACGCTCGGCAAGCGCACGCCGGGCTGGGGCTTCCAGGATCCCGGCTACTTCACGTTCGGCGGCCACACGTTCCGCAACGACGTGCGCTCGGGCCAGGGCTGGGTCGACATGAACAAGGCGATCATGGTGTCGAACGACACCTACTTCTACATGCTCGCGCGCGACCTCGGCGTGAACGCGATCGCGAACTTCATGAAGCCGTTCGGTTTCGGCCAGATCACCGGCATCGACATCCAGGGCGAGGCGCGCGGGATCCTGCCGTCGACCGACTGGAAGAAGAAGGCGTTCAAGAAGGCCGCGCAACAGAAGTGGTTCGACGGCGAGACGATCAGCCTCGGGATCGGCCAGGGCTACAACTCGTACACGATCCTGCAGCTCGCGCATGCCACCGCGACACTCGCGAACAACGGCGTCGTGATGAAGCCCCACCTCGTGAAGGAAGTCGAGGATCCGATCTCGCGCGCGCGCCATCTGACGGTGCCGAAGGAAAGCGAAACGATCCCGCTCAAGCAGGCCGACATCGACGTCGTGAAGCGCGGGATGGAGAACGTGATCGAGAACCCGTCCGGCACCGCGTACAAGGTGTTCCGCGGCGCGCCGTACCTCGCCGCCGGCAAGACCGGTACCGCGCAGGTGTTCTCGCTGCAGGGCTCGAACTACAAGGGCCACCTGCTTGCCGAGCACCTGCGCGACCACGCGCTGTTCATCGCCTACGCGCCGGTCGACCATCCGCAGATCGCGCTCGCGCTGGTCGTCGAGAACGGCGGCTGGGGCGCGCAGGCCGCGGGCCCGATCGCGCGCCGCGTGCTCGACTATTACCTCGTCGAGCGCCAGAATCCGCAGAACGAGGCCGCGGCCGTGGCCGCCGCCGCGTCGGCGACCGAGCCGGTGAGCACGCCGGTGATCGGCGACGCGGTGAAGCCCGCCGCCGTCGCGGCCGGCTTCACCGCGCTGCCGCAGCCGGTCGTGCCGAACGCGGCCAGCGCGGCGGATGCGGCATCGGCCGCATCGGCACCCGATGCGTCGGGCGCAGCCAGCACGAGCGCAGCGCAGGCGTCCGACGCGAGCACCGCGGCACCGAAGGCAGCGAGCCTGCCGCCGATCCGGCGCCCGCACCGGCCGCGCCGGCCCGCCAGCGACGCGCAGCCGCTCGCCACCGCGCCGCGTGACGACAACTTCCGTGCCACGGCCTCCGCGAAAGCGGCAAACGCCGGCACCGCTCATTAACGGAGAAAGGCATGCAATTCGACAAGCGCGCCTGGCTCGACAAGATCAAGCAGATGTTCGCGGGCTTCGACCGCCCGCTCGCCCTCATCGTGTTCCTGCTGCTGTGCGTCGGCATCGTCACGCTGTACAGCGCGGCGATCGACATGCCGGGCCGCGTCGAGGATCAGTTGCGCAACATCCTGCTGACGTTCGTGCTGATGTGGGTGATCGCCAACATCCCGCCGACGACGCTGATGCGCTTCGCGGTCCCGCTCTATACGTTCGGGGTCGCGCTGCTGGTCGCGGTCGCGCTGTTCGGGATGACCAAGAAGGGGGCGAAGCGCTGGCTGAACGTCGGCGTCGTGATCCAGCCGTCGGAAATCCTCAAGATCGCGACACCGCTGATGCTCGCGTGGTACTACCAGCGCCGCGAAGGCGGGCTGCGCTGGTACGACTTCATCGCCGCGTTCGGGATCCTGCTGGTGCCCGTCGGCCTGATCGCGAAGCAGCCCGACCTCGGCACCGGCCTGCTCGTGTTCGCGGCCGGCTTCTTCGTGATCTACCTCGCCGGCCTGTCGTTCAAGCTGATCGTGCCGGTACTCGTCGCGGGCGTGATCGCGGTCGGCTCGATCGCCGTGTTCGAAGAGCGCATCTGCCAGCCCGAAGTGCAATGGCCGCTGATGCACGACTACCAGAAGCACCGCGTGTGCACGCTGCTCGACCCGACCTCCGACCCGCTCGGCAAGGGCTTCCACACGATCCAGGCCGTGATCGCGATCGGCTCGGGCGGCGCGCTCGGCAAGGGCTACCTGAAGGGCACGCAGGCCCACCTCGAATTCATTCCGGAGAAGCACACTGACTTCATCTTCGCGGTGTTCTCGGAAGAATGGGGGCTCGCCGGCGGCCTCGTGCTGCTGACGCTTTACATGGCGCTGATCGCGCGCGGGCTCTACATCGCCGCGCAGGGCGCGACGCTGTTCGGCCGGCTGCTCGCGGGCTCGCTCACGCTCGCGTTCTTCGTCTACGCGTTCGTCAACATCGGGATGGTGAGCGGTGTGTTGCCCGTCGTCGGCGTGCCGTTGCCGTTCATGAGCTACGGCGGCACCGCGCTCGCGACGCTCGGCGTCGCGATCGGGATGATCATGAGCGTCGGGCGGCAGCGGCGACTGATGAAGAGCTGACGACGCGGCGTGGCACGCAGCCGCGAGCACTCGCAGCAATGAAAAGCGGCGCCGCGGGCGCCGTTTTTCATTGCCCAGGCCGAATGCAGCGGATAGCGCCCACTCACTGCGGCGTCGCGCGCGGACTTCCGTGGTCCGCACCGGCACCCGATGCCGGCTCCTGCGTCTTCAGCCGCGCGCTCAGCTCCTTGAATTTCAGCCCGGCCGTCTCGTCGCCCTGCGCGGCCGCGGCCGCGTAGTACGCACGCGCGATGTTCAGGTTCTGCGTGACACCGTCGCCGCCGCGTTCGTAGAAGGACGCGGTCACGTACTGCGCGGTCGGCTCGCCCGCGTCGGCTGCCTGCTTGTACCACGTGAAGGCCTGCCGGTTGTCGCGCGGCGTGCCGCGCCCGTCGAGGAACTGGTTCGCGAGCGACAGCTCGGCCTGCACGTGCCCCTGCTTCGCCGCGCGCAGGAACCAGCGGTGCGCTTCGGCCGGATTGCGCGCGACGAACTCGCCGTCGTCGAACATCCGCCCGTACACGTACTGCGCATGCGACATGTTCGCGTCGGCCGCCCGCTTCAACCAGCGCAGCCCTTCGTCGACGTTCGCGGTCACGCCGACGCCGGTGAGCAGCATCATCGCGTAATTGAACTGCGCGAGCCGGTCGCCGCGTTCGGCCGCGTCGTGGAACTGCACCAGCGCCGCACGATAGTCGCCGGCGTTGTAGTCGGCCACCGCCGATTGCGTCTCGTGCGCCGGGTCCGGTTTCGCGTGTGGCGCATTCTGTGCCAACGCCGCGACGCTCACGATCCACAGCCCCAGCAGCGCGCCGGTCGTACGCCGCGCGCGTCCCGGACCCGCGCCCTCACCACCGTTCATGACCGTACCTCCTGCAGCGCCTGGCGCGTCGCGCGCAGCAGCCAGCTCACGTCGGCCGACAGCGTGATCATCCGGTAGCCGGCCTCGCGATACTGGCGCGCGGTCGCCGTATCGCTCGCGAAGATGCCGACCGCGACGCCGGCCTGCTTGCCGGCCGCGAGCACGCGCGCCATCGCGGTCTCGACATCCGGGTGGCGGCTGTCGCCGAGATGCCCGAGGCTCGCCGCCAGATCCGCCGGGCCGATGAACAGGCAGTCGACGCCCGGCGTCGCGGCGATCCGCTCGACTTCGTCGATCCCGCGCGCCGATTCGATCTGCACGATCACCGCGACCTGCGCATTCGCCGTCTGCAGGTAATCGCGACGCATGCCGTATGCCGCCGCGCGCACCATGCCGGCCACGCCGCGCAGCCCGTCGGGAGAGTCAGGCGACGGGAAACGCGTGAGCCGCACCGCGTGCGCGGCCTCGTCGCGCGTCTCGATGCACGGGAACATCAGCGTGCGCGCGCCGGCGTCGAGCGCGCGCTTCACAAGCCACGGCTCGCGCCCCGGCACGCGCACGACGGGCTCGCTCGGCAGGTGCGCGGCGGCCAGCGCGCGCAGCTGCGATGCGACGTCGCGGCTGTCGTTCGGCGCGTGCTCCATGTCGATGCAGAGCCAGTCGTAGCCGGCGTGCGCGAGCGCTTCCGCGGCCGAATCGCAGCCGAGCGACAGCCACAGGCCGTACAGCGGCTCGTTGCCGTCATGCAGACGTAGTTTGAGGGAATTGGTGAGCGTGCTCATCGATACGGGCTCCTGGACGGAACGGCAATCGAACGGGACAAGCAACAGGCCAAGCGGGCGCAACACGCCGGACCGCCATGCCCGGCGGCGCCGGACCGGGCCCATGAACGTCAGTCGGCCGTGGGCGGCCGATCTGACAGCGCGGGCCGCACGACGGCGCACCTATGTGTTTTCCGGTGCCACGCAACGATCATAGCGCGGCGCTACGCGGAATGTGGGAACCGGAGGGGAGTGGCGCCGGACGAGGCCGTACGGCGCGGTGGCAGGCAGCCCGCGCCGGCTGGCGGGGCTGCCGGAAAGGCGGGATCAGCGGCCGGGCTGGCGCTCGACGTCGGCCCAGCAGTTCGGCGTTTCGTACAGGCGCACGCGTTCCAGACGCAGGTTCACGCCATAGTGCGCGTCGTACACGTTCGCGAGGATGTCGAACGCGATCGCCGCCAGGTTCTCGACGGTCGGGATCCGGTCGATCACGACGGTCTTGTGATCGGCCATCTGCTCGAGGAACGAGCGCACGACTTCGTCGCGCGCGTAGACCAGGAACGCGTGATCCCACTTGTTGACGAGGTGCTCGACCGCGAGCGCCTTCACGTCGGCGAAATCCATCACCATGCCGCGGTCGGGCGCCCCCTCGGTATCGACGAGATCGCCGCGCAGCGTGACTTCGAGCACGTAGCGATGGCCGTGCAGGTTGCGGCACTGGCTGCGGTGATCGGGAATGCGGTGGCCCGCGTCGAATTCGAGTTTTCGGGTAATCAGCACGATGTCAAAAGCCGTGGCTCAGGGAATGTTCAGATATTTGTGGGTCTGCATCGACAGCCGCCACTGCGGATGCCGCTTGCACCAGTCGATCGCGAGCTTGGTGTTGAGATCGCGCGACGGGCCGTCCATCGGCTGCACGAGAAAATACTCGAAATCGAGCTTCGCGTAGTCGGCAAGCCGCTGGTTGTCCTGCGGGATCACGACCTTCAGTTCGTTGCCCTTCGTGACGACGAGCGGCGCGTCGGCCTTCGGGCTCACGCAGATCCAGTCGATCGTCTCGAGCACCGGCAGCGAGCCGTTGGTCTCGATCGCGATCTCGAAGCCCGCCGCGTGCAGTGCGTCGACGAGCGTCTGGTCGAGCTGCAGCATCGGCTCGCCGCCCGTGCAGACGACGAAGCGGTGCGCCTCACCGTCCGGCCACAGACCGGCGATCGTCGCGACGAGTGCCTCGGCGTCCTTGAACTTGCCGCCGTTCTCGCCGTCGGTGCCAACGAAGTCCGTATCGCAGAAGCGGCACACGGCGTCCGCCCGATCCTCTTCACGGCCCGACCACAGATTGCAGCCGGCGAACCGGCAGAACACGGCCGGACGGCCCGCGTTCGCGCCCTCGCCCTGCAACGTGTAGAAAATTTCCTTGACCGCGTAAGTCATCGTGCTTCGTCCGGCTCGCGCCGCTCGTTGTCGATCAGAATCCGTTATCCATCAAGCGCTGCCGGCGCACCCGCGTCACAGCGGCGCTTCGGTCACCCGCTCGCCCTTCAGGTAGGCCTCGTAGCCGCGCTTGCGCAGCTTGCAGGCCGGGCATTCGCCGCAGCCGAAGCCCCAGTCGTGCAGTTCCGCGCGCTCGCCCACGTAGCACGTGTGCGTCTCGACACGGATCAGTTCGACGAGCGCGTCGCCGCCGAGCTGTTCGGCGAGTTGCCAGGTCTGCGCCTTGTCGAGCCACATCAGCGGCGTCTCGAGCACCATGCGCGTATCCATCCCGAGATTCAGCGCGACCTGCAGCGCCTTCATCGTATCGTCGCGGCAGTCGGGATAGCCCGAGAAGTCGGTCTCGCACATCCCGCCGACCAACACGCGCAGCCCGCGGCGATAGGCGATCGCCGCGGCGATCGTCATGAACATCAGGTTGCGGCCCGGCACGAACGTGTTCGGCAGGCCGTTCGCCGTCGTCTCGATCTCGATCGTGCGCGTCATCGCGGTATCGCTGATCGCGCCGAGCACCGACAGGTCGATCATGTGATCGTCGCCGAGCCGGTCCGACCACGCCGGAAACTTGCGCTTCAGCGCTTCGCGCACGCCTTCGCGACATTCGAGTTCGACGCGGTGGCGCTGGCCATAATCGAAGCCAAGCGTCTCGACCGTCTGGTAGCGTTCGAGGGCCCAGGCCACGCACGTGGCTGAGTCCTGCCCGCCGGAAAACAACACGAGCGCGCCGTCTTTAGCGTCTGTCCGAATCACCGTGATACTCCGTGAATGTGTAGGCTCGCGTCGCGCTGCGCCCCGGGGCCGACTGCCGCCGGGCGGCCCGACGCGTGCCGGCCTGCGCCGGCTCGACCAGTATAGGCAGCGCGCTCGGCCGCGAACGCGACGGGGCGCTTATACCGCCCATCGCGCGGCATCGTTGCCGCGCATCACGGCGGCGCCTGCGGTGCGCATGAAACGATGCGCTAAGTCATTGAGCGGGCACGGATTTTATCACGCCCCGGCGAATGCTGCCGGGCGCGCCGCCGATGCCACGCAAACCCACCACAAACGAAAAACCCCAAGAACCTTCCGATTCTTGGGGTTGGAACTGCTGGTGGCCTGGGACGGAATCGAACCATCGACACGCGGATTTTCAATCCGCTGCTCTACCAACTGAGCTACCGGGCCAACGAAGAAGAGAAAGTATATCCAGCCATCTCCACTTGCGCAAGTGTTTTCGCGAAATATTTTACGCGACACCTTCCGACGGCTTCTTGCCGAGCTCGACGCCGAGCTGCTTGAGCTTGCGATACAGGTGCGTGCGCTCGAGGCCCGTCTTCTCCGCGACGCGCGTCATGCTGCCGTTCTCGCGCGCGAGGTGATATTCGAAATACGCTCGCTCGAACGCGTCGCGCGCTTCGCGCAACGGGATGTCGAACGGAATCGCGGCCGTCTGGCCCGCGAGGCCGAGCGCCACGGCCATGTCGTCGCCAAGCGTCGGCAGCGCGGCCGCGGACGCGACCGCCGCCGGGCCCGAGGCCTGGCCGACACCGCCCTTCGCCGCCGCGTTGACGGACACCGGTGCCGCACCGCGTGCGAGACCGTGCTCGACGGACTTCAACAGCTTCTGCAGTGCGATCGGCTTCTCGAGGAAATCGAGTGCGCCGATCTTCGTCGCCTCGACGGCCGTGTCGATCGTCGCGTGCCCGGACATCATGATCACGGGCATCGTCAACAGGCCCTGCGCCGCCCATTCCTTGAGCAGCGTGACGCCGTCGGTATCGGGCATCCAGATATCGAGCAGCACGAGATCGGGCGCCTGATTCAGACGGTATTCCCGCGCGGCCTGCGCGTTCTCCGCCGCCTCGACGACATGTCCTTCATCGCTGAGGATCTCCGAGAGCAATTCCCGGATGCCCATTTCATCATCTACCACCAGGATGGTTGCCATTTACGCTGCCTTTGTCTGCACACTTGCTTTTGTCTTGGCGGGAGCCGTCCCGCCCTGCGCGCCGGATTCGGCATCTGGCGTATCGCTCGCCATCTGCAGGAAAAGGATCGACACCTGCGCACCCTCGACGGTCTCGCCGTGCATGCGATTGCGCAGATCGATCCGCGCGCCGTGCTCGTCGACGATTTTCTTGACCGTGGCCAACCCGAGCCCCGTGCCCTTCGCCTTCGTCGTCACGTAAGGCTCGAACGCACGGGTCAGGATGCGTGCCGGAAAACCGGGCCCGTTGTCGGACACGGTAAGACGTACCGCGACGCGCGTTTTGCCCTCGGCGTCGGGATCGCCATATTCTACTGTCTTGGTTTCGATCAACACACGCGGATGCGCGACTTCCGCGACCGAATCCTGCGCGTTCTGCAACAGGTTGTGAATCACCTGGCGCAGTTGCGTCGCGTCGCCGCGGATCACCGGCAGCGACGGCGCGAGTTCGGCGACGATCGCGCTCTTGCCTTCGCCGACACCATACAGCCCGAGCACCTCGCTCGCCAGTTCGTTCAACTGCAGGTTCGCGAGCACCGCCGGCGGCGTGCGCGCATATTCGCGGAAGTCGTCGACCATCCGCTTCATCGCGGCCACCTGGTTGACGATCATCGTCGCGCCGCGCTTGAGCACGTCCGCATCCTGCGGCGCAAGCTTGTCGGACAGCTTCATCTGCAGCCGCTCCGCCGACAGCTGGATCGGCGTCAGCGGATTCTTGATCTCGTGTGCGAGCCGCCGCGCGACCTCGCCCCATGCGACCGAACGCTGCGCGGAAATCACGTCGGAGATGTCGTCGAACACGACGACGTAGCCGGACGTCTGCGGATCGTCGGCCTCGCCCTCGACCGTCGACACGAGGCGCGTGCCGCGCACGAGCAGGGTCAGCGGATCGGCTTCGCCCGGCACCTCGATCGCGAACTGCTGCTGCCAGTGACCGCGATCGCCGCTGCCGCCGTCGGAAGCCGCCTCGCGATCGGCGAATGCCTTGCGCACCATCGCGCCGAATTCCGCTACCACGCCGATCCGGTCGAGAGCCGTGCCGATCATCGCGCTGAACGGCTGCCGGAAGATCCGCTCGGCGCCGCGGTTGGCCGTCGTCAGCCGGAACTGGCGGTCGAGCACGAACACGCCGGCGGTCAGGTTCGCGAGAATGCTCTCGAGATACGTCTTCGAATGCTCGAGCGCGACGCGGTTCTTCTCGACCGCGAGCCGCGCCTCGGACAGCTGGCGCGTCATCGCGTTGAACGACTGCGTGAGGAAGCCGAGCTCGTCGCGCGACTTGATCTCGCGCTTCGGCGTGTAGTCGCCTTCGGTGATCTCCTTCGTCCCCTGCGCGAGCAGGAACAGCGGCCGCGCGAGCTGCTGGCCGAGCGCGAGCGCGAGCATCATCGCGATGAAGGTCGCGAGGAACAGCGCGAGCGTCAGCGTGCCGATGTACATCTTGCGCAGCCCGGTGCGGCCGAGCGCTTTTTCCTGGTACTCGCGATACGCGCGCTGCACCGCGTCGGCGTTGTGCGCGAGCGTGGGCGGCACCGGCTGCGTGAGCTGCAGGAACCGCTCCGCCGGCTGCAGCAGCGATGTCGTCGCATCGGGAATCGGCCGCACGACCCGCAACCGCAACGCGCCCTTCGCGCCGTGCGCGCGCGGGTCGCCGTCGACTTCGCCCTCGATCGCCGCGTACGCGCCGTGTTCGCGCGCCTGGCTCAGCATCAGCGGCGTCGGCAGGTCGTCCGGAATCAGCGCGGCGAAATTGCCCGATGCCTGCGCGACGATGTGCAGGTCGGGCGCCGCGCCGGAGGCGCCGCGGCTCGGCTCGACGATCGTCGCGTCCTGCACGCCGAACTGGTCGCGCAGGCGCAAGAGCGTGAGCGTCGTGCCGTTCGTGTTCGCATCGACGCTCGCAAGCTGGTCGGACATCAGCCGTGCCTTCGTCTGCAGGTCCGACAGCGACGCGTCGAGCATCCCGCGGCCGAGGTTCAGGCCGGCCGTCAGCGCGGTCTCGACGTTCACGTCGAACCACGACTCGATACTGCGCGACACGAACTGGTACGACACGATGTAGATGATGCCGCCCGGCACCACGCCGACGAGCGCGAAGAACACCGCGAGCTTCGCGAGCAGCCGCGTGCCGAACTTGCCCTTCCTCAGGCGCGCGACGATCATCCCGATCAGCCCGAGCACGACCAGCAGGAACACGAGCGCGACGATGATGTTCATCGCGTACAGCCACGAGTAGTAGCGGTCGAAGAATTCGGTGTTCGCGCTCGCGGCCGCGAGCAGCACGAGCAGCAGCAGCGCGGTGATCGCGACGGTCGAGACGATCACGCGAACGAGGAGGCTCTTCCCGCTGGCCGCGCGGCGCACTTTATTTAGCACGTTCGGTCACCGTGAACGTAAAGCGCTTCCAGTCCGACCCGAGCGTCCAGTCGCGGTTGTTCACCGCGTCGACCTGGAACGGCTTCGGCATCAGCGCCGTATCGAGCTGCATCCGCACCGAGGCCGTATAGGTTTCGCCGGCGCGCA
This sequence comes from Burkholderia sp. Bp8998, assembly GCF_003854235.1. Lineage (NCBI taxonomy): Bacteria > Pseudomonadati > Pseudomonadota > Betaproteobacteria > Burkholderiales > Burkholderiaceae > Burkholderia > Burkholderia sp. Bp8998. Next base: position 54,847 of record NZ_QTQF01000008.1, on the reverse strand, counting down.
CCTGGTTGCGGTCGATCACGTGCCACGACGTGATGTGCCGGACCACCGCGAGCGCGTCCTTCAGCGACGGGAAGCCGAGCTGCAGCCCGCCCGTCGACACGCGGTACTCGCGCGTGAGCGGCTGGAACGACAGCCGGATCGTCTGCGACACCGACACCGGCTGCTCGTCGAACCAGTACCAGCGCGCGCGGCCCAGTTCGAAGTCGGTCGTGAAGTAAAGCGGGATGCCCTTGTTGACGGCATCCTCGAGGTTCGGATTCAGCTCGAAATCGAAGCGGGCATCGAGACTCCAGCCGCTTCCGTCAGCCTGCAGCGATGCGCGCTGCACGGCGATCGACTCGGCGCGCGCCGGCCGAACGACAGTCAGGCACAGCGCCAGCGCGACCAGCAGGACGGCCGCGAGCCGAAGTGGAAAAAGGTGTTTGATCGTCACCGTTTCTGAAACCGCGCGTAGAAAAATCCGTCGTGATCGGTGTTCTGGTCGCGTGCGCCGGCCGCCCCGACGTGCACGCCGCCCGGCAGCAGTTGGCCGGGCGCGTCCAATCGTACCGCATCTTCACAGGACGCTTCAAACCAGCGGGCCTGCAATTCGCCCTCCTCGGGAAAGATCGAGCAGGTCACATAGAGCAGTTCGCCGCCCGGCTTCACGAGCGACCACAACGCCGTCAGGATGCGGCGCTGTTCCGCGACGAGCGCGGCGATGTCGGCTTCGCGGCGCAGCCAGCGGATGTCGGGATGACGGCGCACGATGCCCGACGCGGAGCACGGCACGTCGGCAAGGACGCGGTCGAACGGACGGCCGTCGTACCACGCGTCCGGCACGCCGGCATCGCCGACGCGCACGTCCGCCGCGAGCGACAGGCGCGCGAGGTTCTCGCCGATGCGCGCCGCACGGGTCGCGTCGCTTTCGAGCGCGACGACGTCCGCGTCGGCAAGCTCGAGGATATGGCCGGTCTTGCCGCCGGGCGCCGCGCACGCGTCGAGCACGCGCATGCCGTCACGCGCGCCGAGCCATTCGGCCGCGAGTTGCGCGCCGGCATCCTGCACCGACACGACGCCATCGGCGAAGCCCGGAATGCGATCGACGGGAAGCGCCGACGCGAGCCGCACCGCATGGCGGCCGATCGCGATCGCGTCGATTCCGTTCGCGCGCAACGTGTCGAGATATGCGTCGACGGTCGCGCGGCGCGCGTTCACGCGCAGCGTGAGCGGTCCCTGGCGCTCACCGGCCGCGAGGATCGCCTGCCATGCGTCCGGCCACGCGCGCTTCACCGCATCGATCCACCACGGGCGATAGTTCCAGCGGGCGACCGGATCGTCCTGCAGCGCCGCGACGAGCGCGTCGCGTTCACGCTGGAAACGGCGCAGCACCGCGTTGACCAGCCCCTTCGCGAACGCATATTCGCGCCGTGCGCCGATCACGGTCACGGCCTGGTCGACGATCGTGAACGCCGGATACGCAGCCGATTCTTCCGGATCGAGCAGCAGCGCAAGCGCGCCGGCGAGCACCGCCTGCACGTGCGCGGGCGGCGCCTTGCTGACGAGTTTGCCGATCAGCCAGTCCGCGGTGCCGAGGCGGCGCATCGTCCGGTACGCGACGTCCTGCGTCGCGCCGCGCGCCAGCGCCTGCGCGCCGGCCGGCATCTGCGCGAACACCGCGGCCAGTGCCGCCGGCAGCGCGGTGCCGCGCCGCACCGCATCGACTGCCTGCGCGGCCGCGTCGAGCGCAAAGCCCAGCGAATCGGGCGCGAGATGCAGCGCGGCCAGGCGCGCAGGGCGGCCGGAGGAGGACTGGGCGGAGGAACGGGTTCGTGTCATCGGAGCAAAATCGGCAAACGGGCGCCGCGAGCGGCGGGAACCCGGCGGCCACGTGGCCGCCGCGATTCCAAACCGCGCATTGTAGCGTGAGGCCATGCGGCCCCTTTACGGGATGCACAAATGAAACACCCCGCAGCGCGGGGCGTGCGGGGTGATGTGTCGAGTATGACGCGACTTAGTCGAAGCGGCCGGTACGTGCCATCTCCATCAGGCGCGCGATGCGCTCCTCGGTCGCCGGGTGCGTGGAGAACAGGTTCTGCAGGCCGCCGCCATGGAGCGGGTTCATGATCATCATCTGCGCGGTGGCCGGATGCGCTTCGGCCGCCTGGAACGGGATGCCCGCCGCATAGCGATGGATCTTGTCGAGCGCGGTGGCGAGCGACTGCGGATCGCCGGAGATCTGCGCGCCGCCGCGGTCGGCCTCGAATTCACGCGCCCGCGAGATCGCCATCTGGATCAGCGCACCGGCGATCGGCGCGAGCAGCGCGACCGCAATCCCCGCGATCGGGTTGGCCGGGCGACCGTTTTCGTCGCGGCCGCCGAAGAACATCGCGAAGTTGGCCAGTGCCGAAATCGCGCCCGCCATCGTCGCGGTGATCGTCGAGATCAGGATGTCGCGATGCTTCACGTGCGCGAGTTCGTGCGCCATCACGCCGCGCATCTCGCGCTCGGACAGCACGCGCAGGATGCCCGTCGTCGCGGCGACCGCCGCGTGCTCGGGGTTGCGGCCCGTCGCGAACGCGTTCGGCGCGTCCTCGTTGATCAGGTAGACGCGCGGCATCGGCAGGTTCGCGCGGGTGGCGAGCTCGCGCACCATCCGGTAGAACTGCGGCGCCGTGTTCTCGTCGACTTCCTGCGCGTTGTACATGCGCAGCACCATCTTGTCGGAGAACCAGTACGAGAAGAAATTCATGCCGAGCGCGAACAGCAGCGCGATCGTCATGCCGCGCGAGCCGCCGATCATGCCGCCGATCACGATGAACAGGGCCGTGATCGCGGCCATCAGCATCGCCGTTTTGACCCAATTGAACATACCCACTCCTTATCCGTCAGGGGACCCGCCGCACATCACCGTGCATGGCGGAAAATTGTAAGCGATTTGTTAGATAAGGTCTTGCCGGAAAAATTCAATTTCAGCGTTGCGCCGCCGCGAGCCGCAGCCCGAGGCCGACGAACGCGCTGCCGACCGTGCGGTCGAGCCACTTCTTGACGCCCGGCTTGCCTGAAAAGCGCTGCGTGACGCTGCCCGCGACCCACGCGACGATGCAGGTCCAGACGGTGCTCATCACGACGAACACCGAACCGAGGGCCAGGAACGCCAGTGCCTTGTGCGGGCTGTCGGCCGACACGAACTGCGGAAAGAACGACACGAAGAACAGCACGACCTTCGGGTTCAGCACGTTGGTCCAGAAACCCTGCATGAACAGCTGGCGCAGCGGCTTCGCGGCCGTGGCCTGCGCCGCCTCGGCGCCTGCCGGCGCGGCAGCCTGTTTCGTGACGATCATGCGCACGCCGAGGTAGATCAGGTAAGCGGCACCGATCAGCTTGATCACCGTGAACGCGGCGGCCGACGCCGCGAGCAGCGCGGTCAGGCCGAACGCGCACGCAAGCGCGTGCACGCAGCAGCCCGCCGAGATGCCGAGCGCCGACATCAGCCCCGCGCCGCGGCCCTGCGCGACGCTGCGGCCGACGATGTACGCCGTATCGGGGCCGGGCGTGACGTTCAGCAGGAAAACCGCAAGCACGAAGAAGCCGAAATGGGTGATGCCAAGCATGAGAACCTCAAGACGGGGAACCGCAGGGAAATTCTACGCGCGCCAGCCGCGCCGCGCGACTCGGCCATCCGGCCGATTGCGTGCGGCCGGCATGTCGGGTCGAATGACGCTCAGGCCGCGTCGGGCAACGCGAAGCGCTGGCCCGCGGCGAGCGGCGAGCCGGCCAGGAATTCGCGCGCGGGCAGCCGCTTGCCGCCCGGCTTCTGCAGTTGCGTGACGCGCAGCGCGCCGCTGCCGCACGCGACGATCACGCCTTCCGGCGCAGCCTCGACGATCGTGCCGGGCGCCGCGTCGCCGCGCGCCGCCACGGGCTCGGCCGCCCACAGCTTGATCGCGGCGCCGTCGAGCGTCGCGACGCCGCCCGGGAACGGGTCGAACGCACGCACCTGGCGCGCGAGCTCGTCGGCCGGCTTGCGCCAGTCGAGCGCCGCTTCGTGCTTGCCGATCTTTTCCGCATAGGTCACGCCGTCGGCCGGCTGCGGCGTGGCAGGCAGCGTGCCGTCGCGCTCGAGCCGCACCAGCGCGTCGACAATCAGCCGCGCGCCGTCGGCGGCCAGCCGGTCGTGCAGCGTGGCGGTCGTATCGTCGGGCGCGATCGCGAGGCGCGCCTCCTCGATCATCGCGCCGGTGTCGAGGCCGATGTCCATCTGCATCAACGTGACACCCGTCTCGGCGTCACCGGCCTCGATCGCGCGGTGGATCGGCGCGGCACCGCGCCAGCGCGGCAGCAGCGACGCGTGGATGTTGATGCAGCCGGCGCGCGGAATGTCGAGCACTTCCTGCGGCAACAGCAGGCCGTATGCGGCGACCACCATCACGTCGTGCGGGGTCGTGCGCAGCAGCTCGATCGCGTCGGCCGCCTCCGCCGGGTACTTGCCCGCGCGGCGCAGCGACGGCGGCTGCGCGACTGGCATCCCGTGCTCGACGGCATAGCGCTTCACCGCGCTCGCCTGCAGTTTCATCCCGCGCCCGGCAGGGCGATCGGGCTGGGTAAGCACGAGCGGCACCGGAAAACCGGCCTCGTGGATCGCGGCGAGTGCGGCCGCGGCGAATTCCGGCGTGCCGGCAAAAATCACGCGCAACGTATGGGTCATGACAGCGTTCGGGATCGGGCTGGGCACACGCGCGTCACATCGCGCGTTCGAGTTTCTTCATCTTCGTCTTGATACGGGTCTGCTTCAGCGGCGACAGGTATTCGACGAACACGCGCCCCATCAGGTGATCCATCTCGTGCTGCACGCACACGGCCAGCAGGCCCTCGCAGTCGAGCTCGAAGGTCTCGCCGTGCTCGTTGAGCGCACGTACGCGCACGTGGTCCGGACGCTCGACCTCGTCGTAGATCCCGGGCACCGACAGGCAGCCCTCCTCGTAGACCTGCTTCACGTCGCTCGACCAGGTGATCTCGGGGTTGATGAACGCGCGCAGCTCGTTCTTCTCCTCGGAGACGTCGATCACGATCACGCGCTCATGCACGTCGACCTGCGTCGCCGCGAGGCCGATGCCGGGCGCCGCGTACATGGTTTCGGCCATGTCGGCGACGAGCTTGCGGATCCGGTCGTCGACCTTCTCGACGGGCTTGGCGACCTTGTGCAGCCGCTTGTCGGGGTAATGAAGAATGTTCAGCAAAGCCATGGTGTTCGGTATTCGGTGGGGCGGCGTGCCGCATCGGCCATCCGGCCGGCTGGCGCCGCCGCCGGGATGCAATGAAGATGAGGCGGACGCGCGGCATATCAACGCCGCAGGTCATACCTCCTGCAATTGGCCGGACGCTCGCGCGCGCGGCCCTGTCGAGTATTTCGGATGATGAAAATTTTATCATGGCGCCACGCGGTCCGCTGGCCGCCGCATTCGAGGGGAACCTCATGTCGCCGCAAACGCTGACGACTTCCGCGTTGCGCGCGTGGCTGCAGCTCGCGCATGCGCCGGGCCTCGCCCCCGCCGTGCTGCACGCGCTGCTCGATGCGTTCGGCTCGCCGGCGGCGCTGCTGCGCGCGTCCGACCAGGCCATCGGCGCGGCGAGCAGCACTGCCGCCGCGCGGGCGGTGCGCGCCAGCGAGCGGGACGACCTCGACGCGTGCACCGACGCCGCACTCGCATGGCTCGACGCACCGGGCAACGCGATCGTCACGCTCAACGACCCCGTCTATCCGCCACGGCTGCGCGACCTGCACGATCCGCCGCCGCTGCTATATGTAAAGGGCAGGCTCGACCTGCTGCATGCGCGCGGGCTCGCCGTGGTCGGCAGCCGCCACGCGACGCCGCAAGGGCTCGCCGACGCGACGCACTTCGCGCATGTGCTGTCCGATGCGGGGCTCGCGATCGTCTCCGGCCTCGCGCTCGGCATCGACGGCGCCGCGCATCGCGGCGGCCTCGACGGCCGCGCCGGCACGATCGCGGTGATCGCGACGGGCGCCGATCTCGTCTATCCGGCGCGGCACCGCACGCTCGCGCACGAGATCGCCGCACGCGGCGCGATCGTATCCGAATGGCCGCTCGGTACGCCCGCGCGGGCGTCACATTTCCCGCAGCGCAACCGGCTGATCGCCGCGCTCGCGCTCGGTGCACTCGTCGTCGAAGCCGCGCCGCGCTCCGGCTCGCTGATCACCGCGCGGCTCGCGAACGAGCTGGGCCGCGACGTGTTCGCGATGCCGGGCTCGATCCACGCGCCGCTCGCGCAAGGCTGCCATGCGCTGATCCGCGACGGTGCGAAACTCACCTCGACGCCGCTCGACGTGCTCGAGGAATACGGGCTGGGCGAACCGGCAGTTCACACCCATCACACCACGGCGAATTCGCGTTCGCGCCCCGATAACGGCGAAGCAGTCGCCACGGATCAACGCGCCGGCGAGCACGTCGCGACGACGAACGCCCCCGCTCCCGCCGCCGCATCAGCATCCGCCGGAATCGAAGGCGCGCCGCCACCCGATAACCCGGCCGAACGGTCCGTGCTCGCCGCATTGGGATACGGCCCGGTCACTTACGAGTGGCTCGCCGAGCACAGCGGCCTGTCCGACGACGTGCTGCACCGCGCGCTGCTCGCGCTCGAACTGGCCGGCCGCATCGCGAGCGTGCCCGGCGGACGCTTCGCGCGGCTTGACGCGGCGCCCACCCCGCCCCCGTCCGGCGTGCTACAGTCCCCCGCATAGAGGCGGCCGTGCCGCCGACGATACCCAAGGAACGCCATGCCCGCGCTGAATCTCGACACCGATGCCGATCGGATCGCCGAGCGCCTCGCCGACCCCGACACGCTGCTGGTCGCCTGCCTGTGCGCCGAGTGGTGCGGCACCTGCCGCGACTACCGGACGGCCTTCGACCAGCTGGCCGACGCCCATCCCGACGCCTGCTTCGCGTGGATCGACATCGAAACCCATGCCGACCGGCTCGACGACCTCGACGTCGAGAATTTCCCGACGATCCTGATCGAGGACGCGAACACCGCGCGCTTCTTCGGCACGGTGCTGCCGCACGCGGCGATCGTCGAACGGATGCTGTCCGACCTGAGCGCGGTACCCGGCGCGCCGCACGCACCGAAATTGCGCAACATCCTGAACGTCGAGGCGTAAACCGCGCACCGGCCGGGCGGCTTGTCGCGCCGTTGCGCGCGCCGCCACGCCGGGCGCTTGCCGCCGTTGCGCCCCCCCTCTATGATGAGCCGCTTTTTGCACGCCGAGCCGCCGTCGCTGCGGCGTGTGCTATAAAGCCGTCGTAAAAGGGACCCACGCCGGCGAACCCGGTCTACCAACATACACCTGTCATGTCCAAAGCTCTGATCATTGCGGAAAAGCCTTCTGTCGCGAACGACATCGCGCGCGCTTTGGGCGGCTTTACCAAGCATGACGAATACTTCGAGAGCGACGAATTCGTCCTGTCGTCCGCGGTCGGCCACCTGCTGGAAATTGCCGCCCCGGAAGAGTACGAGGTCAAGCGCGGGAAATGGAGCTTCGCTCATCTGCCCGTCATCCCCCCGCATTTCGACCTGAATCCGATCGCAAAAAGCGAATCGCGCCTGAAAGTCCTGACCAAGCTGATGAAGCGCAAGGACATCGACCGCCTGATCAACGCATGTGACGCGGGGCGCGAGGGCGAGCTGATTTTCCGCCTGATCGTGCAGCACGCGAAGGCGAAGCAGCCGGTCCAGCGCCTGTGGCTGCAGTCGATGACGCCGCAGGCGATCCGCGACGGTTTCGCACACCTGCGCAGCGACACCGACATGCAACCGCTCGCCGACGCCGCACGCTGCCGCTCGGAAGCCGACTGGCTCGTCGGCATCAACGGCACGCGCGCGATGACGGCGTTCAACAGCAAGGGCGGCGGCTTCTTCCTGACGACCGTCGGCCGCGTTCAGACGCCAACGCTGTCGATCGTCGTCGAACGTGAAGAGAAAATCCGTCGATTCATCCCGCGCGACTACTGGGAAGTGAAGGCCGAGTTCGCGTGCGCGGGCGGCTTCTACGAAGGCAAGTGGTTCGACCCGAAATTCAAGCGCGACGAGTTCGATCCGGAAAAGCGCGATTCCCGCCTGTGGAGCCTGCCGGCCGCCGAAACCATCGTCGCCGCATGCCGCGACCAGGTCGGCACGGTGTCGGAGGAATCGAAGCCGTCGACCCAGCTGTCGCCGCTGCTGTTCGATCTGACGAGCCTGCAGCGCGAGGCGAACAGCCGCTTCGGCTTCTCCGCGAAGAACACGCTCGGCCTCGCACAGGCGCTGTATGAAAAGCACAAGGTGCTGACGTACCCGCGTACCGACGCGCGCGCGCTGCCGGAAGACTACATTTCGACGGTGCAGTCCACGCTCGAGATGCTCAAGGAGAGCCACAACTACCTGCCGCATGCGAAGCAGGTGCTCGACAAGGGCTGGGTGAAGCCGAACAAGCGGATCTTCGACAACTCGAAGATCAGCGACCACTTCGCCATCATCCCGACGCTGCAGGCGCCGAAGTCGCTGTCCGAGCCGGAGCAGAAGCTGTACGACATGGTCGTGAAGCGCTTCCTCGCGGTGTTCTTCCCGGCGGCCGAATTCCGCGTCACGACGCGGATCACCGAAGTCGCCGGCCATCACTTCAAGACCGAAGGCAAGGTGCTCGTCGAGCCGGGCTGGCTGCAGGTGTACGGCCGCGACGCCGAAGGCGCGGACGCGAACCTCGTGCCGGTGCAGAAGGACGAGAAGGTGAAGACGGACGAGATCGCCGCCGTCGCGCTCGTGACGAAACCGCCCGCACGCTACTCGGAAGCGACGCTGCTGTCCGCGATGGAAGGCGCGGGCAAGCTCGTCGAGGACGACGAACTGCGCGAGGCGATGGCCGCGAAGGGCCTCGGCACGCCGGCGACGCGCGCGGCGATCATCGAAGGCCTGCTCGGCGAGAAATACCTCGTGCGCGAAGGCCGCGAACTGATCCCGACCGCGAAGGCATTCCAGCTGATGACGCTGCTGCGCGGGCTCGGCGTGAAGGAACTGACCGCGCCCGAGCTCACCGGCGAATGGGAATACAAGCTGTCGCAGATGGAGCGCGGCAACCTCGGGCGCGACGCGTTCATGCAGGAAATCGCCCGCATGACGCAGCAGATCGTCAAGCGCGCGAAGGAATACGATTCCGACACGATCCCCGGCGATTACGCGACGCTCGAGACGCCATGCCCGAACTGCGGCGGCCAGGTGAAGGAAAACTACCGCCGCTTCGCGTGCACGAAGTGCGAGTTCTCGATCTCGAAGATTCCGGGCAGCCGGCAGTTCGAGATCGCGGAAGTCGAGGAGCTGCTGCGGGAGAAGACTATCGGTCCGCTGTCCGGCTTCCGCAGCAAGATGGGCCGTCCGTTCTCGGCGATCCTGAAGCTCTCGTTCGACGACGAAACGAAGAACTACAAGCTCGAGTTCGACTTCGGCCAGGACCAGGGCGGCGAGGAAGGCGAAGCACCCGACTTCTCCGCGCAGGAACCGGTCGGCGCATGCCCGAAGTGCAAGGGCCGCGTGTTCGAGCACGGGATGAGCTATGTGTGCGAGCACTCGGTCGCGAATCCGAAGACCTGCGACTTCCGTTCGGGCAAGGTGATTTTGCAGCAGGAAATCACGCGCGAGCAGATGGCGAAGCTGCTGGCCGACGGCCGCACGGATCTGCTGCCGAACTTCAAGTCGTCGCGCACGGGCCGCAACTTCAAGGCATTCCTCGTGAAGCAGCCGGACGGCAAGATCGGTTTCGAGTTCGAGAAGAAGGAGCCGAAGGCCGCCGCGGCGAAGAAGACGGCAAAATCGGCGACGAAGGATGCCGAAACCGTGACCGAAGGCGCCGACGAGAAACCGGCACCGGCCCGCAAGACCGCCGCCCGCAAGACGACGGCGCGCAAGACGGGCTCGTGACGACCCGGCCGCCGGGGCTTTCCCCGGCGCGTTGCACGCCGGTCAAACGGCGATAAAAAACGCGGATCGATCGCTCGATCCGCGTTTTTTCTTGGTGCCCGATGCCTGATGCCGGCCGTGACGGTGCGCGGCCGCCGTGGCGCTACAGCGGCGACGGCACCGCAACGCGCGCGCGCGGCGAACGTGCGAGGCGCGGCTGCAGGTTCGGGTCGGTCGATTCGGGCGGCTCGGCACGCATCTCGACGCCGATCGGCGCGGGCGCCGCACCCTGTGCGGCCCACTGTTCGCCCATCATCGCGTCGGTCGAGTGGCTGAAATACTCGACGAGGTGATCGATGAACGTGCGCACCTTCGCGGGCAGATGGCGCCGACTCGGATACGCGATGTTGATCTCCACCTGCGGCAGCCGGAAATCCGGCAGCAGCCGCACCAGCGCGCCGCGCGCGATGTCGCTGCCGATCAGGTAGCTCGGCAGGATCGCGACGCCCATCCCGAGCAGCGCGAACTGGCGCAGCATCGCGGTGTTGTTCGCGACGATCACGTTGGTCGGGCGCACGCGCACTTCGCCGTCCGGCCCCGTGAACACGCGCTCGTCGCCCCAGTATTCGGTCGGCAGGCTCAGCGCCGGGTGCTCGGCGAGGTGCTCCGGATGGGTGGGTACGCCGTGCTTTTCCAGATAGCTCGGCGTCGCGCACACGGTCATGCAGCCCGTGGTCAGCCGACGCGTGACGATGCTCGCGCTGCGCATCTGGCGCGTGACGACGATGCCGACGTCGAAACCTTCCTCGACGAGATCGACCTGGCGGTCGACCAGCGTCAGATCCGGCACGACTTTCGGGAAATTCTCCGTGTACGACTGCATGACGGGGGCAAGGTTGTGCAGGCCGAACACGACCGGCGCGACGATGCGCAACGTGCCGACCGGCTCGTGATTGCGCGCGACGACCATCTGTTCGACATCCTCGAGCTCATCGAGAATCTGGCGCGCCCGCTCCAGATAGACCTGGCCCGACTCCGTCAGCGAAAGGCTGCGCGTGGTGCGGTTCAACAAGCGCGTACCGAGCCGGCCTTCCAGATCGGCGACGTGACGCGTCGCGACCGCGTTGGAGATATCCATTGCACTCGCGGCCCGCGCGAAACTACCGAGATCCGCAACCTTGACGAACACGCGCATCGACTGCAAATGATCCATAAACGACTCCTGCCGCTGTTACAACTTCAAAAAGTTGAAGCATATGCGTAATTCTCCTACGACAGCGGAAATGATGCAGAGTTGCCTAACGACACCGAGAAACGAGATAAAAATAGTCAAACATCCTCACTCATCGCGAATGGATGATCCAATTATTCTGATTGGAGCAACAATTGGGTGAACCTCGTCGGGTAAGCGGCCGAATCAGGAAGGACGTGTTTGATGCGACACGGCAGCGCACCCCGCCCCACCCGACGGGAGCGGCGCCGGATCAGGCCGGCGCCGATTGCGGCGGAGCGTAACAACCTGTTAAAAAGACACCACGAGGTGCGCCGACGTAGCATCATGTCGGCCCCGGCCGGGCGGGACGGGTGCGCGACGTGCGCCGCCGCCACTGCCGCTTTCAACGCGCGACTCCCGCTGACCATGAAAATTGCCATCCTCGACGACTACCAGGACGCCGTCCGCAAGCTGAACTGCTTCGAGATGCTTGCCGAGCACGACGTGAAGGTCTTCAACAACACGGTACGCGGCCTGGGGCAACTCGCGAGTCGTCTCGCGGAAGTCGAGGCGCTCGTGCTGATTCGCGAGCGCACGCCGATTTCGTCGCAACTGCTCGCCAAGCTGCCGAACCTGCGCATGATCAGCCAGACCGGCCGCATCTCGACGCACATCGACCTCGAAGCATGTACTGACCGCGGCATCGCGGTGCTCGAAGGCACCGGGTCGCCGGTCGCGCCGGCCGAACTGACCTGGGCGCTCGTGATGGCCGCCCAGCGCCGGATTCCACAATACGTCGCGAACCTGAAGCAGGGTGCCTGGCAGCAGTCGGGCCTGAAGACGTCGGCGCTGCCGCCGAACTTCGGCCTCGGCCAGGTGCTGCGCGGCCAGACGCTCGGCATCTGGGGCTACGGCAAGATCGGCCGGCTGGTCGCCGGCTACGGCAAGGCGTTCGGGATGAACGTGCTGATCTGGGGCCGCGAGCATTCGCTCGAGGCCGCGCGCGCCGACGGCTACACGGCCGCCGAGAGCCGCGAAGCGCTGTTCGAGCAGAGCGACGTGCTGTCGCTGCACCTGCGCATGCACGACGACACGCGCGGGATCGTCAAGCAGGAAGACCTGATGCGGATGAAGCCGACGTCGCTGCTCGTCAACACGAGCCGCGCGGAGCTGCTCGAGGAAAACGCGCTCGTCAACGCGCTGTCGCACAACCGTCCGGGGATGGTCGCGATCGACGTGTTCGAGAGCGAGCCGATCCTGCAGGGCTACAGCCTGCTGCGGATGGAAAACGTGATCTGCACGCCGCACATCGGCTACGTCGAGCGCGAAAGCTACGAGCTCTATTTCAGCGCGGCGTTCCGGAACATCCTCGCGTTCGACCAGGGGGACCTGTCGAGCGTCGTCAACCCGGAAGCGCTGACGCCGCGCCGCGTACGCTGACCGACACGGGCCGCGCCCGCCGCGCGGCCCTGCTTCTCCGCTCCCGCCTTCAGGCGGCCCCGCGGCCGCCCGTCATCGCGTCGACACGCGTGAGGAAATGCTCGCCGTCGCGCCGTCCGAGATCGTATGCCTGCCGCATCTGCGATGGACTCGTGTAATCCCAACTCGAAATCGGCACCTTGCTCGACGGCTGTATATAAAGCCGCCGCTGGTCGCCATGCGCGACCGTGAACATCTGCGGGCGCGGATACAGCCGCGTGACAAGCACCAGCACGTCGCCCGGCGATGCGTCGAGCGCGCCGACCGGCACGTTGTCGACCATCCCGCCGTCGAGCACCGGCCGGCCGCCGCGGCGCAGCACCGGCGTGAACGGCGGCGTGCACGACGACTGCAGGATCAGGTCGGCGAGTTCGTCGACGCTCGTGCACGCCTGCGCGCGCACGAACTCGGGCCGGAAGCCGAGCGTGCGCCCGAGCGTCGGGTGCAGCGTCTTGCGCACGTACTTTTCGATGTTGTACGCGATGAGGCCCGCCGCGACCGCGCTGCGTGCGCCAAGCCAGCGCGGCACGTGCGACACGCCGATGCGGATCTCCGGCGCGTCGGTGAGCCGCGCAAACGGCTCGCCGTAGATGTCGAGCAGCGCCTGGCGATAGATCCGGTAATGCGGAAATACCGGCTCGCGCCCGAACAGGTTGCCCCAGTACGCGTTCTTGCGGTTGTGGCGCAGCGCCTCCTCGTAATAGCGCATCACCCACGCGGCGTCGCGTGTATACAGCATGCAGGCCGTCGCCGCGCCGGCCGAGATGCCGGCGATCACGCGCGGGCGCAAGCCGAGCGCCGGCTGCGCGACGTCCCAGAAGCCGGCCTGCCACCAGCAGCGATTGCCGCCGCCCGCGAAGACGATCTGGTCGAACATCGCGCCGCTCAGCCGACGAGCGCGTAGGTCGACGTCGCGTGGACGGCCATCTTGCCGTCCTCGTCGAACAGCTCGACTTCGCCGAATACCAGGTTGCGGCCCATCCGCAGCACCCGCGCGGTGACGAGCACGTCGCCCTTGCGCACCGGACGCATGAAGTTCGTGTTCAGCGACACGGTGGTCATCGGCCGGAACTCGCCGAGCGCGACCGAGATCGCGACCACCATCGCGGTATCGGCGGCGGCAGTGAACACCTGGCCGCAGATGATGCCGCCCGAATGACGGAATTCGCCGGAAAACGGCAGGCGCATCGTGACGCTGTCGTCGCCGATCGATACGGGGACCAGACCGAGCGACCGGACCCACGGGGCCAGCAGGCGATCCAGCAATTCGCGGACTGCGTTTTCGTCCATCTTCGAATGTCCAGAAAACGTTGCGCGACCGCCGCGCAACGGGTGTGGACGTCATCATACCGGGACCGCGCCAACTGCGATGGCTCGTGACCGCGCGGACCGCCGCCGTTGCCGTGACGAACTATTTTGAGGAAATTCGCAGAAAGGGCTTGCCAAGTCCAAAATACACGTGCATAATCTTTCTTCTGTTGGGGGCGTTAGCTCAGTTGGTAGAGCAGCGGACTCTTAATCCGTAGGTCGAGTGTTCGAGTCACTCACGCCCCACCAGGAATTCCAAAGGCCGGTCAGCGCAAGCTGACCGGCCTTTTTCCGTTTCGGCGCCCGCCCGACTCCCCCGCATCACGGCATGCAATCACATACACATACATGCCCCGCCCATATACTTTCCGCTAGAATCGTCCGACAAATATCACACGACCGGGACGGCGATCGCCGTATCGCCGCCGGCACTGAGAGAGCATGGGACGTCAGACATGGAATCATGTGAGCGAGACGCGACCATTCAGAGGGCATGGTCACGCCGACAACGGCGCGCACGTCGAGTCGCGCCATCCCCCCGATCGCATCCGGCCCCGTCGCACGGCGCGCACCGTGGATCCGGCCATGCCGCGTAAGGACGCGCTCGTCGCGCTTGCGCTCGGCGTTGCGCTGCTCGTGGTCGCAGCCATGCTCGCCCTCGCCGCGCGCCATGCGGCCGGCGATCTGGTCCGCGCGCCGGGCACGGTCGTGCGCATCGTGCAGGACAGCGACGCGATGCGTGCCTATCGCCCGATCGTCGCCTATCTCGCGAATGACGGCCGCCGCCGTGAAGTCGCCGGCAATACCGCATCGGTGGTCCCGGCGTACGACATCGGTGAAAGCGTGGACGTCCTGGTTGATCCGGCCCATCCGAACCGTCCCGCGGTGATCGACGATTTCACGCAACGCTGGTTTCCCGTCGCGGTGCCGGCACTGCTCGCGATCGCGTCGCTCGCGATCGGCAGCCTGCTGTACGTGAACGAGCGCCGCGGCCGGCAAGCGGACGCGCTTTCCGCACCGGCCGCCCGCAAGACGGCCCGGCGCCGCTGGAACATCGCGATCGTGCTGATTCCGATCGCGATCGGCACCGGCTTCCTGGCCGGTGCCGGCGCTGCCGGGCTGCGCCAGTGGCAGATCGCGCACCATTACGCGCACTCGACCGGCCATGTCGTCGAGATCGCCGAAACCGCACGCTCGTCCCGCACCCGCACATCGCTCTATTCGGTAAGCGTCGCGTTTACGACCGACAGCGGCCGCCCGGTCACATTCGCCCAAGGCTCGGCTTCATCGCATCCCGGGCTGTACGAAGGCGAGGTGGTCAACGTGCTGTACGACCCCGTCACGCCCGAGCGCGCAGTCATCGACCGGTTCTGGGATCGGTGGGGACTCACGGCGATCCTGTTCGCGATCGGCGCGCCGTTCCTCGTCGCCGGACTGTTCGTCGTCGGGGCGCTGTGGCCCGAGCATCGGTCGCACGAACTCGCTGAATGACCAACGCGGAGCCGAGCCGTCGACACCGCGGCACCGGCTTCACCGCTCCCTGAACGCCTCCACCTTCGCGCGGTTCCCGCACGTGCGCATGTCGCACCAGCGTCGCCCGACGCCGCGGCCGCGATCGATGAAGAACCACGTACAGCGGCCGCACTGCCGCACACGCGCGAAGTCGTCGCCGCGCATCAGATGCTCGAACCCGAGCGCGGCCGCATCGATCCAGCGCGCCGCGGCACGCGCATCGGGCCGCCACGCGAAGCGGCCATCGGCCGCGTCGAATCTGCTGCGCCCGATCGCATCGCGAATCGCCTCGGCGAGCCGGTCCGCCGCTCGCGCGCCGGCGCGGCCGCCCTCGTCGGCCGTCAGGTGCGCGAGCGCTGCATATGCATCCTCGCGAAAATCATGCAGCGCGGCGAGTTCGTCCGCGCCATCCTGCCGCGAATGACGCAGAAACCGCGCCAGGTCGGCCTCCGCCAGCAACCCCGACTTTCCGGCCCATGCCCGCACAGCCGCCCAGTCGGCGAGTTTGTCCTCGTCGCGCGTCTTGCCCGTGTCGGCCACCGTGTTCAGGAAATCCAGTGCCGGATGGCCGCCGACGAAATCGGCAGCGCTCCATGCGTGCACCTGTCGCGCAGGCTCGTGTCGAGTAACCATTTATTCACACCTATCGGTTTCATGTCCGGATAAACAAGCGTAACCTGTTAACCACCGAAACAGGTTAGCACGGAGGCACGATGCTCGATCTCGACAAGCGCTTCATTTTTGAAGGTCACCGGATCGCGTGGGGCACGCTCGGCGAAGGGCCGCCGCTCGTACTCGTGCACGGCACGCCGTTTTCATCGCAGGTGTGGCGCCGCATCGCGCCGTGGCTCGCACGGCGCCATCGCGTGTTCTTCTACGACCTGCTCGGCTACGGCCAGTCGGACATGCCCGACGCTGACGTCTCGCTCGGCCGGCAGAACGTGCTGTTCGGCGCGCTGCTCGGCGAATGGAGTATTTCACGCCCGCGCGTGCTGGCGCACGACTACGGCGGCGCGACGGTACTGCGCGCGCATTTCCTCGACGGCATCGCGTATTCGGACCTGACGCTCGTGAACCCGGTCGCGATCGCGCCGCAAGGCTCGCCGTTCGTCCGACATGTCGCGCTGCACGAAGCCGCGTTCACCGGGCTGCCGGCGTATGCGCACCACGCGCTCGTGTCGGCCTATATCGGCAATGCAGTCGCGCAGCCGTTGAGCGACGACGTGCTGTCGATCTATCGCTCGCCATGGCTCACGCCGGCCGGCCAGCCGGCGTTCTATCGACAGATCGCGCAGATGCGCCAGCGTTACATCGAGGAAGCCGAAGCCCGCTATGCGCCGCCGGACTTTCCGGTGCGCATCGTGTGGGGCGAGGACGACGCGTGGATTCCGCTCGAACAGGGGCAGGCGCTTGCCGATCGCATCGCGAACGGCAAGCTGATCAGGGTGCCGCGCGCGGGCCACCTGGTCCAGGAGGATGCGCCGGAGGCGATTGTCGCCGCAGTGTTCGACGGACACGGACTGGATTGATCGCCAACGCAGCCGCGTGACGTCGCGCGTCAGAAGGCCGGCACGCCCTGTGCAAGCGTCGCGACGAACTTCGCGGTGCGCGGGTCGCGTGGTCGACCGAACAGCTCGCGCGATGCGCCGGCCTCGACGACCCGGCCATCCGCGAGAAACACCGCATCGTGCGCGACCGACGCGGCCAGGCGCAGGTCGTGCGTGGCCATCAGCATCGTCGTGCCTTCCCGCGCGAGCTGGCGCAGCACCTCGACGACTTCGATGGACAGTTCGGGATCGAGCGCCGACGTCGGCTCGTCGCACAGCAGCACCTGCGGCGACGGCGCGAGCGCACGCGCGATGGCCACGCGCTGCTGCTGGCCGCCCGACAACGTCGCGGGCCATGCATCGGCCTTGTCCGCGATTCCGACCTTGTCCAGCAAGGCGACCGCCCGCTGGCGCGCCTGCTCGCGCGGCCAGCGCTGCACGGTCACGAGCCCTTCCATCACGTTCTGCACGACGCTCAGGTGCGGGAACAACTGGAAGTTCTGGAACACCATGCCGGTCTGGCGGCGCACCGCGAACACGTGGTCGCGCGACGGGCGCCCCGCCGCGAAGTCGATGCGTGCGTCGCCGACCGTCAGTGTGCCCGTCTCCGGCACTTCGAGCAGGTTCACGCAGCGCAGCAGCGTGCTCTTGCCGCTGCCGGACGGCCCGATCAACGCGGTCACGCTGCCGGGCTGCAATGCGAGGTCAATGCCGGTCAGCACGCGCTGCGCGCCGAACGACTTGTCGATGCGTTCGAGACGGATCATCGCAACTCCGCGTGGAACAGCGCGTGACGGCCGAAACGGAGTTCGAGCCGACGTTGCAGCGACGAGAGCGCCGAGCTGAACAGCAGATAGATCAGCGCGGCTTCGGTATAGAGGATCAGCGGCTCGTAGGTGACGGCCGCGATGCGCTGCGCGGCCTGGAAGATCTCGGGCACGGTCAGCACGGCCGCGAGCGACGTGTCCTTCACGAGCGAAATGAACGAATTCGACAGCGCAGGCAGCGCGACGCGCGCGGCCTGCGGCAGGATCGCGCGGCGCAGCGCCTGCGCGCGCGTCATCGCCATCGAGTACGCGGCTTCCCACTGTCCCTTCGGGATCGATTCGATCACGCCGCGGATCACCTCGGCGTTGTACGCGCCGACGTTCAGCGAGAAACCAATCACGGCGGAAGTCAGCGGATCGAGCACGATGCCGACGCTCGGCAATCCGTAGAAGATCACGAACAGCTGCACGAGCAGCGGCGAGCCGCGAAACAGCCAGATGTAGAAACGGACACTGGCCTGCACCCAGCGCGGCCCGAACAGGCGCGCGAGCGCCGCGCCGAACGCGAACAGCAGGCCGATCGCGAACGACGCGAGCGTCAGTGGAACCGTGAACACGAGCCCCGCCACCAGCAGGGGCCGCAGCGATTCCCCCATCAGGTGCAGCCAGGGCGGCATCGGTCAGCCTCGCGTCACGGCTGCGACACGTCGCGGCCGAAGTACTTCTGCGAGATCTTCGCGTAGGTGCCGTCGGCCTTGATGTCCGCGAGTGCCTTGTCGATCGCCGCCACCAGCGCCGGGCTGCCCTTGCGCAGCAGCACGCCCGATGCATCGCCGGCGCCGGTCGTGTCGGTCGCCGCAATCTTCAGTTTCGCGTCGGGCTTGTGCTTGCGGAAGTCGAGGTACGACAGCGAATCGTTGATCGTTGCGTCGACGCGCCCCGAGCTCAGCAGGTCGATCGACTCGTTGAAACCCTGCACGGGCACCACGTCCGCGCCGTGCGCGGCCGCGAGCTTGCCGAAATTGCTCGTCAGCGTGTTCGCGGATTGCTTGCCCTTCAGGTCGTCGAACGAGCGGATCGACGTGTTGTCCGCGCGCACGATCAGCACCGCGTGCGACGTGATGTACGGCGTCGAGAAATCGTATTTCGCCTTGCGTGCATCGGTGATCGACACTTCGTTGACGACCGCGTCGTAGCGGTTCACGTCGAGGCCCGCGATCAGCCCGTCCCACTTGCCTTCGACGAACGTCGCCTTCACACCGAGCCGCTGAGCGATCGCGGTCGCGATGTCGACGTCGAAGCCGGTCAGCTTGCCCGACGCGTCGTGATACGTAAACGGCGCATAGGTGCCTTCGGTGCCGACCCGGAACACGCCGGCCGACTTGATCTGCGACAGGTCGTCGGCAGCCAGTGCGCTCGTGACGGCAGTGGCCTGCAGCAATGCGACGACCAGGATGGAGCGAAGGAATTTCATGGTACGGACCCCGAACGATGGAAGGGAGTGAACCCGCCGGCCCGAGCGGCCCGGCGAGCGGTCCGCGAATTCTACCGACGCGCCGATGCCCCGCAAAAACGCAAATCCGCTATCGATATGAGCGCGTCGAATAACGCGCCGGCCAGCAAGGTTCACCCCGCAGATGAAATCTGTCGCGATGCAGCACGGCCATCGCCCGACGATTTGTTACCGGCGGTTACAGAAGCGACACCGCGGTATCACCCATTCGGCGTGCGCTACGTAGCATGGAAGACCGGTGAACCTATTGCTCGCGGGCCTTGCCCCCACGAACGGAGTGAACGGCAAATGAAACGCATCCTGTTGTCCAGTGCCCTCGGCATCGCGGCCACCTGCCTGTCGGCAAGCGCGTTCGCGCACACCGACGTCGGCGTGTACTTCGGCGTGCCGGGGCCGGTGATCGAGGCGCCGCCGCCTGTCTATTACACGCCGCCGCCCGTCGTGTACGAGCCGGCGCCAGCCTATTACGGCCCGTACTACGGCGAATATCGCTACCGCCGCTACCGGCATGACAACGGCTGGCACCGCGGCTGGCGACATCACCGCGACGACGACGATTAACCGTTGCCTGGCGCCCGTCGCAGCCGCATCCCGCCGGGGGACATTCCGCGCGCCGGCCTTCGAGCCGGCGCGTCCGAATTACACACCGCTTACCAGGGCAGCGAATAGGTCTTCGTATTCGTGAAGCTCTTCATCGCTTCCTGCACGCCTTCCTTGTAGCCGAGGCCCGAATCCTTCACGCCGCCGAACGGCGTCAGTTCGAGCCGGTAGCCCGGCACCTCGCGCACGTTCACACTGCCGACTTCCAGCTCCGTGATGAAGCGCGTGATGTTGTCGAAGCGGTTCGTGCAGACCGACGACGACAACGCATAGTCGGTGCTGTTCGACATCCGGATCGCCTCGTCGATGTCGCGAAAGCGCATGATCGGCGACACCGGGCCGAACGTCTCGTACTTCACGAGCGGCATGTCGGGCGTCACGCGATCGATGACCGTCGGCGAATACAGCGCACCGTCGCGCACGTTGCCGACCAGAAGCCGCGCACCGCGCGCAATCGCGTCGTTCACCTGCTGCTCGCAGAACTTCGCGGCCGCTTCGTCGATCACCGTGCCCATGTCGACCGACGGATCGGCCGGGTTCCCGTAGCTCCAGGCACGGGTTTTCTCGACGACCAGCTCGGTGAAGCGGTCGGCCACCGCCTCGTGCACGAGCATCCGCTTGATCGCGGTGCAGCGCTGTCCCGAGTTCTTGTACGAGCCCGACACGGCGAGCGTGCTCGCCTCGTCGAGATCGGCGTCTTCCATCACGATGATCGGATCGTTGCCGCCGAGCTCGAGCACCGCGCGCCGGTAGCCCATCCGCGACGCGATCGACTTGCCGATCGACACGCCGCCGGTGAACGTGATCAGGTCGATCGCCGGGTTCGTGATCAGCTCATCCGCGATGTCCTTCGGGTCGCCGGTAATCACCTGCAGCATCTGCGGCGGCAGGCCGGCTTCATACAGGATGTCCGCGAACAGGTAACAGGACAGCGGCACCTTCTCGGACGGCTTCACGACGATCCGGTTGTTGGTCGCGACCGACGGCACGACCTTGTGCGCGACCTGGTTCATCGGATGGTTGAACGGCGTGATCGCGGAAATCACGCCGAGCAGCGGCTCGCGCTGCGTGTATACGCGACGCTTCTTGCCGTGCGGCGTCAGATCGCACGAGAAGATCTGCCCGTCGTCCTTCAGCACCTCGCCCGCGCCGAACGTGAGCACGTCGGCCACGCGCCCGGCTTCATACGTCGAATCCTTGATGCACAACCCGGCCTCGGCCGTGATCAGCGCCGCGACCTCGGCGGTGCGCGCGCGCACGATGTCGGCCGCGCGGCGCAGGATCGCCGCGCGCTCGTGGCGCGTGAGCGACGGCCGGTACGCACGCGCGACCGCGAATGCGCGCCGCACGTCGTCGAGCGTCGCCTTGGACACGGTGCCGACGAGCGTTCCGTCATACGGATTGCGCACTTCGATCACCGCGTCGCGATGAATCCTTTCACCATCGATTCGCAGTGCTTCACGATGAAGCGCGCGGACCTCCGTCGATGCTGCAATGGCGTTCATGAGTGTCTCCCTGGCGGATGCGTCCGCGTCACTGCAGATGGTTGAGCGCGATGTCGATGATGTCGAAGTTGCGCAGCCGCGCGCGGCCCGTGACGTCGGTCGCGACCGGCTTGCTGAAGATCAGCGGCACGATCTGCTCGGAGATCCCGCCGTGCGAGCGCAGCGGCACGTCGAGGCCCGACAGGTCGTGCTTGATGCGGCGCGTGCCGAGCACGACGTCCTGCTTCGAGATCACGATCAGGTCGCCCATCCGGTCGGGCGGCAGCTCGAAGCGCGCGCAGCCTTCGGCGCCCGTCAGCACGACCTCGATGCCGTCCACGGCGGCAAGCCGCGCGCGCAGCGCGTCGGCATCGGCGAAAGCCGGCACGTAGACGGTCGCGAACGAGCCGAGCGCGCCGTGGTGCACGACGTACGGATCGGTGATCGGCAGGATCACGCGCGCCGCATCGTGGCCGAGCCATTCGTCGAACAGCTCCTGCAGGTAGATCACGTTCGGCTCGCCGGTCGCGTCGTCGTGCTTCGCATTCATCCCGTGATCGGCGGTGATCGCGACGATCGCGCCGAGCTCGTCGAGACGCCGCAGGTAGGTGTCCATCATCGCGTAGAACGCGTTCGCGCCGGGGGTACCGGGCGCGCACTTGTGCTGCACGTAATCGGTCGTCGACAGGTACATCAGGTCGATCGGGCGCGTCTCGAGCAGGCGCACGCCGGCCGCGAACACGAATTCCGACAGGTCCGCGCTGTACACGCTCGGCACCGGCTTGCCGACCAGCTCGAGCACGTTGTCGATGCCGTTTTCCGAGAGGCTCGCCTCGTCGGCCTTCTCCGACGAGAAGCAGATGCCCTTGAGCCCCTTGCCGAGCAGGCGGCGCAGCTTGTCCTTCGCGGTGACGACCGCGACGCGCGCGCCCTGTTCGGCGAAGGTCGCGAGCACGGTGGGCGCGACGAGGTACTTCGGATCGTTCATCAGCACCTCGGCGCCGGTGTCGCGATCGTAGAAGTAGTTGCCGCTGATCCCGTGGATCGCCGGCGGCACGCCGGTAACAATCGACAGGTTGTTCGGGTTCGTGAAGCTCGGCACCACGCACTCGCCCTTGAGCGCCGTGCCCGGCTTCAGCAGCGTGCGCAGGAACGGCGCGACGCCGGCCTCGGCCGCCATCTCGAGATATTCATAGGCGCAGCCGTCGACGCAGACCACCACCACGGGGCGGCTCATCCAGTTGTAGCGGCGGCCGTTCACTTCCACGGATACAGGCGTTTCAGTCATGACGTTCAATCCTTTCCGATCGAAGGGGTGAGCCGTCGGCGCCCGCGCCGCGCCGAAGGGAAGTGTTTCCAGACTTGACATTAAAATGGATGATTTGTAGATTGTCAACAACATGCAGAGAACAGAAAGCAAAAGGCGGGTGGGTAAGGAGCGTGAAGGGTGGCGACCACTCGGCCGCCTCGTGCTGCGGCGCGGTTTTTATCAGGCGGTCAAAAAGCGCGGCTACATTCGGTCGCGGGGCAAGCTCGCCGAGGCCCACGCGTTCCGCGTCGGCTGCATCGGCCACTTCGGCGAAGCCGGTATGCCGGGAGCAGGCGCCGCGATCATCGACACGCTGAACGCGATG
The DNA here is from genome assembly GCF_003854235.1 of Burkholderia sp. Bp8998. NCBI lineage: Bacteria > Pseudomonadati > Pseudomonadota > Betaproteobacteria > Burkholderiales > Burkholderiaceae > Burkholderia > Burkholderia sp. Bp8998. The sequence continues at coordinate 31,866 of NZ_QTQF01000008.1, read as the reverse complement.
AGCGTGCGCCGCATGCCCGCAGCCGTGGTGGCCGGGCTCGACGAATCGGGCCGCACGGCGGCGCGCGGCACGCTGCCGTGCATCGCGGTGCGACGGTGTCGGTTTCGCGTTCGCACTGGTTTTCGTTTTTGCGCCGTGTGCGGCACGGCGACCTCCCACCCTCACTGATACGGCACCCGATGCGACCCTTCTGGATCGAACAAGCGCTGTTCAACGACGGCGACCTCGCCCCCGCACTGCAAGGTGCGACGCCGGCCGACGTGTGCATCGTCGGCGGCGGCTTCACCGGGCTCTGGACCGCGATCCAGGCGAAGCAGCAGAACCCGGCACTCGACATCGCGATCATCGAGGCCGACCTGTGCGGCGCCGGCGCGAGCGGCCGCAACGGCGGCTGCCTGCTCACGTGGTCCGCAAAATTCCTGACGCTGCGGCGCCTGTTCGGCGAAGCCGAGGCGATCCGGCTCGTGAAGGCATCCGAAGCGGCCGTGCAGCACATCGCCGATTTCTGCCGCGCACACGACATCGATGCCGAACTGCGGCTCGACGGCACGCTGTACACCGCGACGTCGCGCGCGCAGGTCGGCACGCTCGCGCCGGTGCTCGACGCGCTCGCCGCGTGCGGCATCCACAGCTACGAACCGCTGCCGGCTGCGGAAGTCGTGCGCCGCTCGGGCTCCGCGCGCAATCTCGACGGCGTGTACTCGCCGATCGCCGCGACCGTGCATCCCGGCAAGCTCGTGCGTGGGCTGCGCCGCGTCGCGCTCGACATGGGGATCCGGATCTACGAGCACACGCCGCTTGTCGACTTCACGCCCGGGCAGCCGGCCATCGTGCTCACGCCGTCCGGCAGCGTGCGGGCGGACAAGCTGGTGTTCGCAATCAACGCGTGGATGGCGAGCTGCTTCCCGCAGTTCGAACGCACGATCGCCGTCGTGTCGAGCGACATGGTCATCACCGAGAAATGCCCGGAACTGCTCGAGCAGACCGGGCTCGTGGACGGCGTATCGGTGCTCGATTCGCGGATCTTCGTGTACTACTACCGCACGACAGCCGACGGCCGGCTGATGCTCGGCAAGGGCGGCAACACGTTCTCGTGGCGCAGCCGCATCGCGCCAGTGTTCGACCGGCGCTCGCCGTACGAGGCGCAGCTCACGCAGAGCCTGCGCGAGTTCTTCCCGTCGCTCGCGGGCGTGCCGGTCACCGCAAGCTGGAACGGCCCGTCGGACCGCTCGGTGACGGGCTTCCCGTTCTTTGGCCGCCTCGACGACGCGCCGAACGTGTTCTACGGCTTCGGCTATTCGGGCAACGGCGTCGGGCCGACCTACATGGGTGGGCGGATCCTGTCGTCGCTGGTGCTCGGCCTCGACAACGCGTGGACGCGCAGCCCGATCGTGCGCGGCCCGCTCGGCCATTTCCCGCCGGAGCCGATCCGTTATGTCGGCGCGCACGTCGTGCGCAACGCGATTCGCCGCAAGGAGCGCGCGGAAGACGAGAGCCGGCGGCCGGCGCTGGTCGACACGTGGCTCGCGAAATTCGCGAGCGCGGCGGGGAAGGCCGACAAGGCGTGACGAGGCGTCAACGTGACGAGGCGCTGATGCGATGACGTGACGCGCACCGCAAAAGGGACGCTGCGAAGCGTCCCTTTGCTTTCGTCGCGGCGGCCCGGTGCAGCCGCGTTACACGCGCTCGGCTTTTTCGCGCGCCGCCTTGCCTGTGCCCGGCAGCCCCTGTTCGTGCGTGCGGCGCATCCGCGCGAGGCCGTGCGCGACGTGCTCGCGCACCAGCGCAACGGCCTTCTCCTCGTCGCCGCTCGCGAGCGCCTGCACGATCTTGTCGTGCTCGGCCGCCGACACCGCGATCGCATTCTCCTCGGCCTCGATCGCGGCCTGGCGGAGCAGCCCGAGCTGGCGCACGAGCCGGCGATAGGTGTCGGTGAGATGCGTGTTGCCGACACCGACCACCATCGCATCGTGGAACTGCACGTTCAGCTCGGTGTAGCGCGTGACGTCATGCGTCTTCGCCGCATCCTTCATCGACTGGATGATGCCCTTCAGCACCTTCAGCGTGTCGGGCGAAATGCGCTTCGCGAGCGCGCGCGCGACCGACTCGTCGAGCATCGCGCGCACTTCGTAGATCTCCTCGGCCTCGCGCAGCGGCACGACGCGCACCGTCACGCCGCGGTTCTTCTCGTTGCGCAGCAGCCCGGCCTGCTCGAGTGCGCGGAACGCTTCACGCACGGGGCCGCGCGACACGTTCAGCTTGGTCGCGATATCGACTTCGTTGAGTTTCTCGCCCGGCGCATATTCGCCGGACACGATCGCGCGCTCGAGCATGTCCTGGACAATCATCGCGAGCGACTGGCTTTGCAGGAGTTCGATGGCGTTGAGCGCGTTCGGGGCAGTCATGGTCGGGCAGGCAGCGAAGCCGCGGAAGGAAACGAGGGCGCCATGTCGGCGAATGATCCCTATATACCCTCGGCCCGATACATTGTCAACAGTTTTCAGTTTCCAAAAACCGGTTCCGCGTGGAGGAATGCAGCCGGCACGCGGCGGCGCGCGGCCGGCGTGGGCACGCCGGTCCGCACGACCCGGGCCTGTCGTCAGGCCGTCTGCTTGACCGGCCCCGGGTCGCTCTGGCTCGGCCGGCCCGTCTCGACGTGGCCCGCGAAACGGCGCACGATCTTGTCGTCGCCACCGCGCAGCGTCGTCGCGGTGACCGTCAGATCGTACCAGCCGTGGCTCGACGACAGCTCGAAGTGATCCTCGATGCGCTCGCCCGGCTCCAGCGTGTAGCTGCGCGCGTGCGCGTGGCTGTAAGCGTTGTCGACGACCACGCGGCACGCCGCACGGCCGCTGTTGCGCAGCTGCAGGTACACGTGGCGGTTGCGCACGTCGTAGCCGATCTTCGCTTCCGGGTTCGCGTGACGGCCGTCCGCGGCCAGCCGCGTGTTGCCCTGGAATTCGCACAGATAGCCGTTCGGGCCATAGGCGGCGAGATGGTAGTCGCCGCGTGCGGCCGACGTGCTCCAGGTATCGGCGAAGCGGTCGTGCGCCGACACCGCGTAGCGGCGCGGCGGCGTCGCCGGATTGCGGCGGTCGTACACGTAGAACGCGGCGCCCGCGTCACCCGAGTTCGCGAAATCGAGCGACACGCTGTCGTCGCGGCCGTTCACGCGGGCATGCACGAACAGCTCGTACGGCAGCGCGCGCGCCGGACGCGAGCCGGGCTCCTGCGCCGGCATGGACTGCCGCGCGGGCACCTGGTAAGCCTGGCCGGCGGTCGCGATGTGCTGCGGCACCGTGAAGCTCACCGTGCGCGTATCGGGCCGCGCGGAGAAATCGAACGCCGACGTGAGGTCGCCGCAGATCGACCGGCGCCACGCGCTGATGTTCGGCTCCATCACGCCGAAGCGCGCTTCGAGGAAACGCAGCACCGACGTGTGGTCGAACGTCTCCGAGCAGACCCAGCCGCCCTTCGTCCACGGCGAGATGATGATCAACGGCACGCGCGGCCCGAGGCCGATCGGCTGGATGCCGCCCGGGTCCGCGCCCGGCACCAGCGGGCTCATCTCGCCCGGGTACTTGTTCAGGTCGAGCAGTTCGTCACCGAGGTTCGACAGCAGGTTCGACGACACGATGCCCTGGCCGCCCACGCCGCTCGTGACCGGCGGCACCGGCGGCACGACGTGGTCGAACAGTCCGTCGTTCTCGTCGTAGTTGAGGATGAACACCGTCTTCGCCCACACCTCGGGGTTCGACGTCAGCGCCTCGAGCACCATGTTGATGTAGAACGCGCCGTCGGTCGGCGACGCCTGCGGGTGCTCGCTGTACTTGTACGGCGACACGATCCACGACACCTGCGGCAGGCGGTTCGCCTGCACGTCGGCCTTCAGCTCGGCGAGCGTGTGGTCCGACGCGCCCTTGTCGACCAGCGGGCCGCTCGCGCCTTCCTTCACCTGGAAGCGCTTGAAGAACATCAGCGAGTTGTCGGTGTAGTTGTCGGTCGGGTCGCCCGGGATGCCGGTGCCGCCCTGGTACACCTTCCAGCTGATCTTCGCGTTCTCGAGGCGTTCCGCGTAGGTCGTCCACGTGTAGCCGTTCACGTCGTCGCGCTCGCCGATGCCCGGGCCGTTCGGCGGGTTGCCGTAGATGTTGCGCGGGTCGACCGTGCCGGTCCACAGGTAGATGCGGTTCGGCGCCGTGTCGGCGTGCGCGGAGCAGAAGTACGAGTCGCAGATCGTGAACGCGTCGGCCAATGCGTAGTGGTACGTGAGGTCCTGGCGCTTCAGGTAGCCCATCGTCAGCACGTCCTGCTTCTGGTTCACCCACTGGTCCCACTGGCCGTTGTTCCATGCGAGGTGGCCGCTGCTCCAGCCGTGGTTGGTGCCCGGCTGGAATTCGGTCGTCTGCTTCGGGTCGAGGTAGAACGGCAGCACGTACGGCGCGGACGGGTCGAGCCCGCGCGAATGGTAGTGCTTCGTGAACACCGACGCCGGCGGCTGCTGCCACACCGGCGCGCCGCTCGGCAGCAGGTGCGGGCGCGGGTCGTTGAAGCCGCGCACGCCGCGCAGCCCGCCGAAGTAATGGTCGAACGAGCGGTTTTCCTGCATGAAGATCACGACGTGTTCGACGTCGCGGATCGTGCCGGTGCGATACGCGGCCGGCATGGCGAGCGCCTTGCGGATCGCGGGCGGGAAGCCGGCGTAGGCGGCCATCGCGCCGGCCGACTGGGCGGCGAGGCGCAGGAAATCGCGTCGATTGGTGGCGGACATGAAGGGGATCCTGTGGGTCGGTAAGGGTGGCGCCGGTCGAGCGGGGCCGGCGGTCGGTGCGTTACCGTTATTACTCCGCACCGGCATGTCCCGGCCGTGACCGGTTCCAGCAGGTTTCTTGCGGTCACCCCCAGCTTTTTTTCGAAGCGACGCCCGACGCGCCTTTCATCCGGCCGACACATGCGTGCGCTACGCTGACGCGCGATGAAGAGGGGGGAGAAGCCGAGTCGTGTTCGATCAGCTGAAGGCGTTCCACGCGACCGTGCGGCAGGGCAGCATCACGCGCGCCGCGCGCCACCTGGGCGTGAGCCAGCCGACGATCGCCGCGCAGATCCGGCAGGTCGAGCAACTGTACGGCGTCGAGCTGTTCTATCGCAGCGGCCGCAAGCTCGAGGTCACCGAGACCGGCATCGAGCTGCTGCCGCTCGTCGAGAAGATGATCGCGCTCGAGGCGCAGGCCGACATCATGCTGCGCAACGTCGGCGGCCTGTTCGAAGGACACCTGCGGATCGGCGCGACCGGGCCGTACTACATCATGGACGCGGTCGGCCGCTTCTCGCATGCGCATCCGTCGATCGCGCTCACGTGCCGGATCGGCAATTCCGAGGAAATCCTGCAGGCGCTGCACGAGTTTCGCATCGACCTCGCGGTGTCGTCGCAACGCAATGACGCGGACGGCCTAGAACGCAAGGTGATTTCCACCGATCCGCTCGTGCTCGTCGTGCATCGCGACCATCCGCTCGCCCGCTTCGACGCGATCGACGCCGCGCAGCTCGCCGACGTGCGGCTCTTGATTCGCGAGGAAGGGTCGGTCACGCGCCGCTGCACGGAGACGATCCTCGCGGCGGCCGGCGTCGCGGCCACGTCGGTCGCCGAGATCGGCAGCCGCGAAGCGATCCGCGAGGCGATCCTGCATGGCGTGGGCGGAAGCCTGTTTCCGCGCGGCGAGGCCGAGCGTCATCCGGACCTGCGCGTCGTCGCGCTGCGCGGCGTCGACACGACGATCGACGAATACGTGTACTACCTGAAGGCGCGCCGCCAGAGCCCCGCGATCGATGCGTTCCTCGCGTGCATCCTGCCGGCGCAGCCCGTCACGCACGACGGGCACGACGGGCACGACGGGCACGACGGGCACGACGGGCACGACGCGCACGGCATGACGCGGCGGGTGAACGCGCGCTGAGCCGCCCCGCGTTCACCGGCTTCGCGTCTTTCCCACCGCACTTCCCCGCACTTCTCCGTACCTTTCCGGTGCTGCCGTTTTCCGCGTGCCTGCGTTGCTGCTTCCCGCCGCGCGTTACTTCGGCAGTGCGGGGATCATCCACGTCAACACGTGCTGTTGCAGGAACACGAGCACGCCGAGCAGCAGCGTGAGGATCACGCTGTGCCAGAAAGTGCGCGCGAACACGACGCCTTCCTGCCCCTTCAGGTCGGTCGTCGACACGCCCGTCGCGATGTTCTGCGGCGAGATCATCTTGCCCATCACGCCGCCGGACGAGTTGGTCGCCGCCATCAGCACCGGATCGAGGCCGAGCTGCCGCGCGGCGACCACCTGCAGGTTGCCGAACAGCGCATTGCCGGATGTGTCGCTGCCGGACAGGAACACCGCGATCCAGCCGAGCGACGCCGACACGAGCGGGAACAGCGCGCCCGTCGACGCGACGCCGGTGCCGAGCGTGTAGCTGATCCCCGAGTAGTTCAGCAGGTACGCGAGCCCGACGATCATCATCACCGTGATGATCGCGATCCACGTCTGCCGCCACGTCTTGACCACGCATTCGAGGAACGCGCCGACGCCGGTGCGCGTCAGCGCCGCCGTGATGATCGCCGACAGGAGAATCGCGGTGCCGGTGCCGAGCGGCTGGAAGTCCCAGATCGCCGCATACGGCTTGTGGTACAGCGACACGAACACCGTGTTGTGCAGGCCCGGCCACTTGATCTTCACGTCGCCGATTGCCGCGATGTTCGCATGCACCCAGACGATCACGACCACCGACACGACGATCCACGGCAGCCAGCCGCCGAAGCCCGCGCGCGCGGCGCCGGCCGTGGCGGGCGCGCTGCGCGCGAGCGCGTATTGCGGATCGGGCTGCGGCTTCCACACCTGCAGAAAGCCGATCGTGACGATCAACGACGTGAGCGACGACAGCACGTCGGTGAGCTGGTAGCCGAGGAAGTTCGACGTGACGAACTGCGCGATTGCAAAGCTGCCGCCCGACACGAGCAGCGCGGGCCACAGCTTCGAGATCGAGCGCAGGCCGCCGTACGCGCCGACTACGTAGAACGGCAGCAGCAGCGCGAAGAACGGCAGTTGCCGGCCGACCATCGCGCCGAGCGTCGCGGGCGGCAGCGACGTGACCGCGCCGAGCACGGTGATCGGCACGCCGAGCGCGCCGAACGCGACCGGTGCCGTGTTGAACAGCAGCGTGTAGGTAAGCGCTTCGAGCGCGGGGAAGCCGAGCGCGATCAAGAGCGCGCTGGTGATCGCGACCGGCGTGCCGAACCCGGAGATCCCTTCGAGCAGACAGCCGAACGAGAACGCGACGACGAGCAGCACGAGGCGGCGATCGTCGGGCAGGTGGTCGAGCATCCACTGACGGAACTGGTCGAAGCGGCCCGACTTCACCGCGATGTTGTACAGCAGCAAGGCGTTGAACACGATCCACATCACCGGCACGACCGCGAGCGCCATGCCGGCGCCGACCGCGTTGAACGCGAGGCCGGCCGGCATGCCCCACGCGCCGATCGCGACCGCGAGGCCGGCGACGAGCCCGGCGAGCGACGCTTGCCACGCCGGCCGGCGCAGCACGCCGAGCGCGATCAGTGCGACCGCGATCGGGATCACGGCGACGAGGAAGGACAGGAACAGCGAGTTGGCGACGGGCGTCAACGGCTGCGTGTACAGGATGCCGGGCGGCAGGGCGGCGGTAGGATTCATCGTGTCTCGCGTCTCCGTGTCGAACGGAGTTAGCGCTTTAGCGCTTACTCCGGTCCCATGCTTTGCGGTCGAACGGAGTTAGCGCTTTAGCGCATGCCCCGGTCCTGTATCAAACGTGCGTTTGACGGCGGCGAAAACCGAGCGACGCTTGCGCATGCAACCATGCCGCAGCGCCAACCGATCGGTCGCTTAAAAAAGGTTAGGAGGCGCATCGCGCTTGCACAAGGGGGGCAAGCCCGATGCGCGCGGTGCCGATACACAGATCCGCCGCACGCTGAACGGCGGCTGGCGCCCCGCTGACGCGCGCGCCAGCAAGCCGCCGGCGCAATGTTGCTCAGGCGACAAAGGTGACTGACGGCGAGCGGGGTGTTTCGTTGGGTATCCGAAGCCTAGACTGGCTGCATCGATTCCGCCCGCGCCGACGAAGGTGCGGCTCCGGACACCTCACGGAGCAATCACGATGAAAACCATGAAACTTGCGGCGTGCGCGTTACTGCTGATCGGCTCGGCTGTTGCCGCCCAGGCCCAGGCCGCGTCGACGCTGACGCGTGCCGAAGTTCGCCAGGAACTCGTGGAACTGCAGGCCGCCGGCTACCGGGCGAGTCTCGCCAGCAGTCCCGACTTTCCGCAGAACATGCAGGCGGTCATGCAGCGTGCCGCGCAGGCGCGCGGCGATGCGGCCGGCTACGGCGGCGACGGCCATGCGAATGGAGAATCGGGGAAACCGGCGCTGCCGCACGTGGTCGATCGCGACACGTACGCGCATCACTGAAGCGGATGAAACCGGGCCGCGCGCGTGAACGCGCGACCACCCGAACCGCAGCCGGCCTGCCCGCCGCACGGTGCGCAGCGGGCGGCGGCGATCAAACGCTGAAGCGGTTCAGCGTATAGGCACGATAGGCCGCGACGAATGCGTCGAACGATCCGGCCTCCTTCGTTTCCAGCTCGGCCTGCTCGGCCAGCGACTTCGCCGCGAGCGCCTGCTCGGCGCGCATCGTCTCCGCCGACGGCGGGTTCGCACGGAAATGCGCGGCATGCGCTTCGCTGTGCGCGAGCGCGAACGCGAGGAACGACTGCCCGTTTTCGCGCATCTCGCGCAACACGCGCGCCGACGGCGTGCGCTCCGGATCGGCGAGCTTCTCGCGCTGCGCGGCGATCGCACGCGCATGCTCGTCGCCGCCGCGGATCTCGTCGAGACGGCGCCCGACGGTTTCGATATCGGCCATCAGGTCGTCCGCCCACGCCTGCAGCGTGACCGGCTGGCCGTCGCGCATCAGCGTGAGCCCCGGCTTGCGCCCGTCCATCGTCACGCTGCCGAAGTTCGCATTCGCTTCCTTGTATGCGTCGCAGTCGAGCGCCGGACTCTCGTCGAGCGCGCAGGCGAGCAGGAACGCATCGATGAAGCGCGCGGTCTCGAGCGCGATGCCGGTCGGCTCGAACGGATCGATGTCGAGGCAGCGCACTTCGATGTACTGCACGCCGCGCGACGCGAGCGCATGCAGCGGACGCTCGCCCGAATACGTGACGCGCTTCGGCCGGATCGTCGAATAGAACTCGTTCTCGATCTGCAGCACATTCGTGTTGATCTGGATCCACTCGCCGTCGCGATGCGTGCCGATCGCCTCGTACGGCGGATACGGCTCGCTCACGGCCGTCGACAGCGCGTCGAGATAGCCGGGCAGCGTGTTGTAGTCGACGTGCAGCGCGGCCTGCGCAGTCGTGTTCGAGTAACCGAGGTCGCTCATCCGCAGGCTCGTCGCATACGGCCGGTACAGCGTATCGGCATCGAACGCGTCGAGCGTGTGCGGCTTGCCGCGCAGGAATTTCGCGTCGAGCGCGGGCGATGCGCCGAACAGGTACATCAGCAGCCAGCTGCGGCGGCGGAAGTTGCGGATCTGCGCGAGATAGCGCTCCGACTGGTAGTCGACGAGCGTGGCCGTCGAGCCCTCTTCCGCATGCAGGCGCCGCCACACTTCCTCGTGCAGCGAGTAGTTGTAGTGGATGCCCGCGATGCACTGCATCGTGCGGCCGTAGCGATACGCGAGGCCGCGGCGGTACACCGTCTTCAGGCGGCCGATGTTCGACGTGCCGTAGTCGGCGATCGGGATTTCATCGTCGGCCGGCAGTTGGCCCGGCATCGAGTCGTTCCACAGCATCTCGTCGCCGAGCGACGCATATACGTAGCGGTGCAGATCGTCGAGGCGTTCGAGCGTGATCGACGCGTCGGCTTCCGCCGGCGTGATCAGTTCGATCAGCGCTTCGGAATAGTCGGTCGTCAGTGACGGGTGCGTGAGTGCCGAACCGAGCGCGCGCGGATGCGGTGTAAACGCGATCATCCCGTCGCGCGTCACGCGCAGGCTTTCCTTTTCGATGCCGCGCAGGCCGTCGGGCAGATGCTGCCGCGTCGGGCCCGAGCTCAGCGCTTCGAGACGATTCAGCAGCAGTTCGGACTGGCGGTGAGTCATGGTGTTCGACATGGAGACGCAAGTGCGTGACGGCCGCGCGCGGGATGCCGCGCGGCCGGCTGGATTATGGGTCGCTTCGTTGGTAGCGGGCACTTTAACATCTCGCCGTCACGCGCGCTTGAGGTGGCTCCGGGCGGTGCGGACCCGCCCGTGGCGGGCCGCCGGACGGGCCGATGGCCATGATCGCTGCGCGCGCGGCAACCCGTCTTCGGTGCCGCCGGACGTGGCGATCACGCAAAATTCGTCGGAAGGAACGTGAGCAGTGCGCGCAACGGTGCCGCCAGGTGCAACCCGTGCAGCCGAACCCGCGATGTATCACCGTCGCACTCGAGCCAACCATACGCCGGGGGCGACGCGCGCCGGAGCGGCCAGATCGCCGTCAAGCGTCGCGCCGTGAGGACGACCGACCGATCGCTGCCGGCGCCGCGCCCTTTGCGGGTCGCAGCGCCGCCCTGCCCGGTCGCACCCGCCGGCCGCCGGCGACCGTCATCCGCCGCGCGCGCCGCCTGCCCGGTCCGCCACGTCGTTCCACAAATGCAGCGCCGCATACGCGCGCCACGGCCGCCAGCCTTCGGTGCGGCGCTTTTGGCTCGTGAGCCGGTCGAGCGACGGATCGCGCGCGGTGATCGACTGCATCAGCACGAGATCGGACGCCGGCCAGGCGTCCGGGTCGCGCCACGCACGCATCGCGATGTATTCGACGGTCCACGGGCCGATGCCGGGCAGGTCGAGCCACGCGCGGCGCAGCGTCGCGAGATCGGCCTGTGCGGGATCGAGCGGCACATGGCCGGCCGCCACCGCGCGCGCCATGCCCGTCAGCGCCGCGGCCCGCTTGCCGGGCATCCCGATCTTCTCCAGATCGCATGCGGCGAGCGCGTCCGGCGTCGGAAAACGCCAGGCGGGCACGCCGTCCGGCGCCGCCATGCCGTCGTCGTGCGCGACGCGTTCGCCGGCCCGCTGGACGAGCCGGCCGACGATCGTCGTCGCCGCCTTCACGCTCACCTGCTGGCCGACGATCGCGCGTACCGCGAGCTCGAATCCCGACCAGGCGCCCGGCACGCGCAGCCCCGGTGCGGCCTCGACGAGCGGCGCGAACCATGGGTCGCGTGCGAGCCCGCCACCGATCGCGGCCGGGTCGGCGCCGAGATCGAACATCGACGCGACGCGGTGCGCGAACGCGTCGTCGACATGGCGCGCGGCCGCCCCTTCGATCGTCGCGATCAGGCAATGCCGGCGCGGATGCTTCGTGACGGTGAGCCGGCCCGCGTCGCCGTGCAGATCGACGATACGGCGATACACGCCGTCGACGACCTGTTCGACACCCGGAATCGCTCGTCCGCTGAAGAAGCGCAGCACGCGCGCCCAGTCGTACGGCGCCTTGAAGCGCAGCGCCATCTGCGCGGACGGCGGCACCTGGCCGCCGCCCTCGATCAACGTGATCGTGGTTGGTTCGATGCTCAAACTGCGTTGCCCTCCGCAACGGCTTCGGTTTCATCGTCGTGCACATGGCGCGCCTCGGACGCGAGCAGCGTCGCCTTGCGGCGCACGCCCCAGCGATATCCGGCGAGCGCGCCGCCTTTCTGCACGACACGGTGGCACGGGATCGCGAGCGCGACCGGATTCGATGCGCAGGCCGATGCGACAGCCCGCACCGCACGCGGCGAGCCGAGTGCCTCGGCAATCTCCGAATAGCTGCGCGTTTCGCCGTACGGAATGTGCGTCAGCGCTTCCCACACGCGCTGCTGGAACGCGGTGGGCGCGATGTCGAGCGGCAGATCGAACGCGTGCCGCGTGCCGTCCAGGTACGCGCGAATCTGCGCGACGAACGGCGCCAGCCGCGACGGCGATTCGACCAGCTCGGCACGCGCGAACGCATCCTTCAGTTCGCCGACGAGCGACGCCGGTTCGTCGCCGAATGCGATCCGGCAGATACCCTGTTCGGTCGCGGCGACGAGCACCGCGCCGAGCGGCGTCGACGCGGTCGCATAGTCGATCCGCAGGCCCGCGCCCTGGCGGCGGAATGCGGACGGTGCCATCCCCAGCTCGCGCGGCACCGATGCATAGAGCCGCGACGGCGAGTTGAAGCCCGCGTCGACGGCCGCCTGCGTGACCGGCTGCCCGCTTTGCAGCGCCTCACGCAACGCGGCGCCGCGCTGCGCGGCCTGGTACTGCCGCGGCGACACGCCGACCACGCGCTTGAACAGCCGCTGCAGGTGGAACGGGCTCACGTACACGGCGTCGCTCAGCTGCTGCAGCGTGAGCCGCTCCGGATGCGCGTCGAGCACCGCACATGCACGATTGACGATCTCGAGCTCGCGCGGCAGCCCTTCGGGCTGACAGCGCTTGCACGGGCGGAAGCCGGCCGCTCGCGCGTCGGCCGGACTGGCAAAGAAGGACACATGTTCGCGCCGCGGCAGCCGCGATGCGCAGCTCGGGCGGCAGAACACGCCGGTCGTGCGCACGGCATAGAAGAACGCGCCGTCCGCATGCGGATCACGGGCGGTCACGGCGCCCCAGCGGGCATCGTCGGTCGGATAGGCGGTTTTCATCGGAACCTCGCATTCCCTAGTGTAGATGGTGCCTACTCTAGACATCGGCCCAGGCCGTCGCGCCCTGAATCTTGCTCTGTGATTCGCGCCGGCGAAACCGGGGACGCATCTGAATCGATCAATCGGACGAAAAACCGCGCAAGCGCTGCCTCGACGCCGCTTTCGCCATCATTCCGTCACCATTTTGTTGCAGTGCGGCTGCGACAAATCGCCGTCCTGACCATTTTTTACACTCGGAATATTGCAACGCACCATCGCCGTGTGTATAGTTGGAACTGTCTCCTCCATGTCTCCTCCTGATATGGATTAAGCCCGTTCCGCTCCGCGTGAACGGGCTTTTTTTCGTCCGTCGATCGTGCAGCGTTGCGGCATGCGTCATCGGCACGGTCTACACTCGGTGCACGCCATCCGCGAAGGAGTGCCCCGCTCATGAAACCGACCATCCGCGCGATCGATCACGTCGTGCTGCGCGTGACCGACATGGCTGCGATGACCCGCTTTTACTGCGAGGCCGTCGGCTGTCACGTGGAGAAGGAACAGCCCGACCTGGGCCTCGTGCAGTTGCGCGCCGGCGACGCGCTGATCGACCTGCTGTCGGTCGGCGGCCCGATCGACCGTCCCGACAGCGGCCCGCCCGGCACCGGCCGCAATCTCGACCATCTCTGCCTGCGCGTCGAGCCGTTCGACCCCGACGCGCTGACCGAGCATTTCGCCGCGCATGGCGCGCGCCCCGGCGCGCCCGCCGAGCGCTACGGCGCCGGCGGCTACGGGCCGTCGATCTATCTGTTCGATCCCGAAGGGAACATGCTGGAATTCAAGGGGCCGCCGGCCGCGCTCGGCTGAGCGCCGGCCGTCACGCGTCGGCGCGCGCCTTCAGCACCGTCCATTCGACCGCGACCGGATCGTGGTCGGCGCTCGAAATCCAGGCGGTGCCGTCCTGCACCGTGCACTGCAGGCGCATCGTGCGCTCGGCGAGGCGCCCGAGCGCGGCCGCGACGCCGTCGCCCAGCGACAGCACCTGCACGTTGCGCAGCCGCTCGACCTTGCTGCGCACGCCCTGCCACCAGATATCCGAGGTCTTGCCGCCGTATGCGATCACCGTGACCTGCCCGGCGCGGCCGGCCGCCTTCGAGATGCGCCGTTCGTCGGGCTGGCCGGCCTCGATCCACACGTCGATCGCGCCCGTCAGGTCCTTCTGCCACAGATCGGGTTCGTCGACGTCCGACAGCCCCTTGCAGAATTCGAGACGCTCGTGCGCAAACAGCGCGAACGCGACGATGCGCACCATCATCCGGTCGTCGGTTTCCGACGGGTGACGGGCGACCGTCAATGCGTGATCGGCGTAGTAGTGCCGATCCATGTCGGCGATTTGCAGCTCGGCTTTGTAGATCGTGGATTTCAGCGCCATGCGGATACGGCCCGGGCGGGCATTCGGTTCGGTCGGGCCGTGATGATACCGAATGCGCGCCGCCCGGCGCGTGACGGGCACGCCACAGCACGACGGCCCGGCATCGGCCGGGCCGCGTTCAGGTCGCGCCGCCGACGTTTCGGGCCGGCGCGCCGAGGCGAGAGGTGCGCGTGCGGATTACTGCTTGACGAAGCGCGAATCGGTCCAGAGACCCTGCTGGTCGCTATTGTCGGCGCTGACGAACTGCACGTCGCCCTGATCGACCGACACCACGCGGAAGCGCTGGCCTTCCGGCACCGACAGGCAACGGTAGTCGTCGAAGTACTGCTGCTTCGCCTGCGACTTGCCGTCACGCTCGTGACTCAGTACGGAGTCCAGATTGTCTTTCGACAGACAGCCCCACGCATTCTTCGTCAGCTGGATTTCCTGCTTCGGCTGGACAGCCGCATCGCCGCTCGCCTGGGCGATCGACACCACGGAAAATGCGCCGACAAGGGCAACAAGGACACCGGTTCGCTTCATCATGTTCTGTCTCCAGGCTTGCGGGCACCAGGCTCGGTTAGCTATGTGTTTAAAGATGATCGTGAACCCGCGTTTTTCACTTTAGAAGACCGGCAAGCGATATCAAGCACATTTGTTGTGCGATCGCAATAGCGGCGAATTGTCGCACCCTGCGCGCACCCGGTTTTTCGCTTGCCGCGCACGCGCGGCGGCGTCTGCTGCCGGGCGAACGCACCCGCGCCGCCGGGCGTAAAGCGTTGCCCCACAAGACTTTCAGCGAAATTGCGATGCGCTGATTGAACGGTTTGGATAATTCATCTCAATATCGGGACTATTTTGATGCGTTGCACATAAAGTCATCCGCAACGATGTGAATTTACCGCAGTGCGGGACCGGATTTACCTGATACAAGAAAAATGCCAGGTATAAGCGCGTGCGTATTTATCCGTATTTTCCCGAGTGCGCCAGACGCCCGCGGCAGCGGGACCGCAGCGCGTTTTCATCGGTGTCTTCTACCCGGCTTTATTCAGACCGCTTGCGGGCGCTCGAAATAATCGCGCTGGAAGATGCACATGCGATAGGCGTTGTGATACGCGCCGTTTCCGAAAAATTCTTCCTTCAATTCCGCCTCGTGCTGGAATCCGCATTTCTCGTACACGTGGATGGCCGCCGCATTCGACGTATCGACGATCAGGTACAGCTTGCGCATGTTCAGTACCTTGAACGCGTATTCGATCGCGAGGCGCGTCGCCTGCCCCGCATAGCCGCGCCCCTGGCATTGGGGCGCGATGATGATCTGGAACTCGCCGCGACGGTGAATGTAGTCGAGCTCGATCAGCTCGACGAGGCCGACCAGCTCGTCCTGCGGATCGACCGCGACGAAGCGGCGCTCGCGCTGGTCGTGCACGTGGCGGTCATACAGTTGCGACAGCTCGGAGAACGTTTCGTACGGCTCCTCGAACCAGTAGCGCATGATCTTCGCGTCGTTGTTCAGCTCGTGAACGAAGCGCAGGTCCTGGCGCTCCAGCGGCCGCAGTGCAAGCGTGTGCTTGTCGTTCTGGAGTTGCATGTTCGTGTCCTTTTTTGATGCCCGCGCGCGCGTGAAACACCCGTTCAGCGCCGCCGCGAACGGGGCGCTTGCCGCGCTGCAAGAAGTTGACCGCGGGCGAAGCTCAGAGCCTAGAATGGGAGCAAGGGTTCCTGCCACCGCAAGGAGGCTATCGTGATCGAGCAAGTCATACTCGGCATCTTCCTCGTGTTGCCACTCATGATCGTGGCTGCGCTGTTCTCCGACGAACTGTGGCAGGAACATCGGCGTCAGCATCCGCGCGACGAAAACGCACCGCATATCGACTGGAAGCATCCGTGGCGCCGGGTGCGGCGCGGGCACTGAATCGATCACCCGCCCTGGCGGGGCGCCCGGAACGGCGCAACCGCCTTCCGCTACGAACCCGCTTCGAACCGAATCCCGCTCAATCAGCGAGACGCCGACGTGAACGACAAACCCACTCTCCCTCCGCACGATATCCCCGGTGAAGCGATCGACCTGCAGATCGCCGACGTGCTGGCCGCCGTCCGCTACCCGGCGAACAAGGATGCGATCGTCGACGCCGCACGCGACGCCGGCGCGAGCAACGAAGTGCTGTCGATGCTCGACGGCCTGCCCGAACAGGATTACGCGGACGTCGATGCCGTCACGCGCTGGGTCGCCGGCAACTTCGGCCCCGGCCTCGGTATTTGAGCGCGCGCGAATAACGCGATAGGATCGGGCCGCACCGGTCGCATCGCGGCCGGATGCATGCTGCCCGGCGCCAAGACCGGGCGTGACCGCACGAGCGCCCGGGGGAATCCATGGAAGGTATCCTGATCCAGCACACGACGCGTCGTCAGCGTTGGTTCGGCGCGCTGACGGCACTCGTCATCGTGCTCGCCCTCGGGATCGCCGTGCCGCACGCGAACGTCGCGCTGCCGGCGGTCGAGCCGTTCATGCCGATGTGCGCGCTGACCGTGTTCACCACCGCGAGCATCGCCGCCTTCTTCCTCGGCGCGCAGTTCACCGTCACGCGCCAGCCCGTGCTCGGTGTGCTCGGCGGCGCCTATGCGTTCACCGCACTCGCCGTCGCGCTGCAGCTGCTCACCTTTCCCGGTGTATTTGCGCCGCATGGATTGTTCGACGCGCGTCCGCAAACCGCCGCGTGGATGTGGATCTTCTGGCATGCCGGCTTTCCGTGCTTCGTGATGCTCGCGCTGCTCGCGCGCGAGCGGCTCGCGCGTGCACCGGTCGGCGCGGCACAGACGCGCTGGTGGACCTTCGCACTGGTCGGCGGCCCGGCCGTCGCGGCCGCGCTGCTGTGCGTGCTGGCGCTGAACGTCGCGCTGCCGCCCGCGTTCCATCCGCCGGGCGATGCGGCCGCGCTGCCCGTCAACGGAATCGCGCTGGTCGTATGGATCCTCAATGCGCTCGCGCTCGTCGCGGCGGTGGCCGCCGGCCGGCTGCGCACGACACTCGACCTGTGGCTCGCGATCGCGGTGCTCGCCTGCCTCACCGACACGACGCTGAACCTGCTGACCACGAACCGCTTCACGGTCGGCTGGTATCTCGCGCGCGTGTTCAGCATGTTCACGCCCGGCGTGCTGGTGTGCGTGCTCGCCTGGGAAGTGACGAAGCTGTATCAGCAGCTGTTCGAGGCGCACGCGACGCTGGTTCGTTCGTCCGCGCGCGACGCGCTGACCGGCGCGTTCAACCGCAGCCACTTCAACGACTATTTCCACACGCTGTTCCTGCAGGCGCGGCGGCAAAGCGAGCCGTTGTCGCTGCTGATGGTCGACGTCGACCACTTCAAGGCCTACAACGACGCGTTCGGTCACGTGAAGGGCGATGCATGCCTGATCGCTGTCGCGAATGCGCTGGCCGGTGCGGTGCGGCGGCCGGCGGACATCGTCGCGCGCTACGGCGGCGAGGAGTTTGCGATCGTGCTGCCGAACACCGGCGCACGCGGTGCGCGGGTCGTTGCCGAGGAGGCGCGCGAAGCGGTGCTGCGGCTCGATCTCGCGATGCCCGGGTCGCCGGCGGGGCGCGTGAGCGTCAGCGTCGGCTGTGCGACCCTGTCGGCCGACGACCTGTCGACGTCCGATGCATTGATCGAGGCCGCCGATGCGGCGCTGTACCGCGCGAAGGATGCAGGGCGAAACCGCGTCGCCGCGGCGTGAAAACGTCTGCGGATTGGGGATTTGTTACGGTCATTGTGACCGGAATAATCCGCCGTTACGGATTGCGGCGCCGGGATACGATCGCTTACAGCCGGTGTTGACCGCGCTCGCTATGCTGGGTTCATGTCGAATCCGAGCAGGTGAGCGTGATGAAGAAGACCCTTTTGCTGATTGCCGGTGTGGCGGTGCTGTTGAGCGGCTGCATCGTGGTGCCGGATGGTGGCGGGTATTACGGTGGTGGCGGGTATTACCACCATCATCATCGGGATTGGGATTGATGGCGGCAAGTATGCTGGACGAGCCGACCCGAGCGGACCAGCTTGGTCAGATCAGCATGCATCCGCAGCCCTCGTAGCGTGGCAAGCGTTTTGGAGTGGAGCTTCACAAAACGCACATTCTTTTCCCATCTTCCACCAAGGCCGTTGCTACCACACAGGAGCGGCTCGTCAGGCATGTCGGCCAATCTGGCTCGTGCAGGTTGGCCGCCCTCTATAGTCACGTGCCGTCGATTCGGCAATAAGCCAACGGCCACCTCAACATCATTGCCCCTATCTGCATCACCCTGTTGGTGTCCGTCGGCTGGATGGGCCCATTTCGAATAACAAACCGGGCAACGCGTCGGCGTATCTCCGTGGCACCGACGCTATGAGAAGACGTCAATGCTCGTTCCAAAATGGCGCGCCGACGACGCACATTGCTCCGTGCATTTACGTTGCCCCGGAAGGGGCCTACGCGTTCAATTCAATTTCATTCTAAATTTCATTGTTTTCGACGAAATTTCAGACTGGTCCGATTGATTACATCAAGATGACCGCGCTAGCGTGATAGACGCCGCGGACACCACTCAATATCAACGGATACCAAATTGAAATGCCATTAAACAACGAAAGAATTCCCTATTTCACAATCAATAAATTCCTCTGGCGATGGAAACTTCATGATGGCGCGGACGGATGCAAGATCGTTCCCAACATTGCGCTGTCCACGGCTAAGCCCGCGCCTCCGCTTCCAGCACCTCCGAAAAAATCAGCAGCCGAGCCCAAACACGCACCTGCAACCCCGAAGCGCGACTCGCTCGATAAGATGGTTGATGATTTAGAAAAGGCTGGCAGGGCACTGGCTCGCTTCCAAACGTGGCTCAACGCCCCGAGTCCGCCAAAGGTGACTGCGGTAAAACTGGAAAAAGACGCCTCCATACCTGCGTTCGATATCCAAGAAATCCCCGGAGCAATGCGCAAGCTATACCTCCCAGTATCCGCCGCGCTTATGGAACGATGGTTTTCCGGAAAACTAAACTATTCGCCCACCTCCCAGGACGAACTATCCGAAATCAATCAGGATAGGCAACCTTACCCGGATGACATGTACGATACATCCACCGTTAAGCTGGATTGGGTACTTCGCTTTCCACGAGCAAAAAAGCAGTTCGATTTTCTCATCAACGAAGCCATTCGATCTCAGAAATCTCGAGACGAGCTCCACAAAAAGCTACTCCAATACAAAAATGGCGCAACAAGATTTTATAGTGAAGACATTTGCGGAGAAAATCTTCGCGACCTGCATCATCACTTTCAATTTCAATACTCGAAAGTTGACGGTACGTTTGGGCAAAAACTAGAAACCCAACTGGACGCGCGATTTCGCAATAATGGTGCCCCCGACGATCTATCTGGAGCGCTCGGCTCATTTAATATATATGCGGCACTCGGAAGCGCCCGCTTCTCGTGGGACGCGGAGTCACGCAGGACGACGGCAGAAGTGACAGGTGTGTGGGTATATGTAAAAGACAACTATACCTTCACAGACAAACTGGGCGATCGATCGCAATACCTGGGGCATTGGAGCAACGATGGCGTAATCGTCGTTCCATACAGTGTAGCATCCTCGCTTTTAAATTCAGAGTATGTTCCGTATGTCAAATACGCTGTAGCGAGAGGCAACCCGTTTGCCAAAGGAAATGTCTATTATCCTGTTGAGAATCGTGATTTCCGGAGATGGTCCGAAATACACAACAGAGGAGGAGATTTTATTATCTATTCCGACAAACGATACGTTCCACTCTCCCCTTTTATAAAAATCCATCTATGATCAAAAACCACGACAAAGCCAATAGCGCGCCATCCAAATACATGAAAACACTCTTTAAATCGATTCTCGTGTTATCCATCACAGGACTAATTGGCCTCACCCTCTTTGATCGAACCCCACGCGGCGACGAGTGCAGGGAATCGACATCTCCTGATGGTACATACATTGCCGATCTATGCCTTCTAGCTTGGGTACCGGGTGGCAATTCTCGATATGTCGGCCGCGTATACCGCGCGAAAACCGGGAAGCTACTCGCACAGCACGCATTTAGCACACCCGTTCCTGAAATATCCTGGCATAGCTATAGCGACGTATACGTATCCTTTTCAAAGGGCGATGGTGGTGATAACTCGGTGTATATATCATTGCCTCCTACGCTCCTCGATAGACTGCTCGCAGAACGTCCACATCTGTGAAACGGCACAGTAGTAGTCCGCTCGACGACCACCACGCGGATACCGATATGCCCGGTTTCCGGGAAGGTAGCAACGTTCCCGGTCTGCAATCCCGTTTGCCGCTCACTTCCCGATACAAAACCTGCTGAAAATCACCCCCAGCAGATCATCCGACGTAAACTCCCCGGTAATCGCATTGAGTTGTTCTTGAGCGAGCCGCAACTCCTCCGCAAACAGATCGAGCGATTGCGCGCGCTGCTCCGCATGATCGACCGCCTGCGCCAGGTGTTCCTGCGCAGCCCGCAGCGCGATCAGATGCCGCTCGCGCGCCAGATAGACGCCTTCGGCGCCCGCCTGCCACCCCGCGATCCGCAGCAGTTCCGCGCGCAGCATGTCGATCCCGTCGCCGCGCTTCGCCGACAGATGCACCTCGGTCAGGTCGCCTTCGGCCGCCGGATGCTCGACGCACGCCGGCACGCCGGTGAGGTCCGTCTTGTTCAGCACGCGCACCACCGGCACGCCAGCCGGGAACCGCGCCGCGATCGTCCCGTCGTCCGCCGTCATCCCCGTGCGCGAATCGAGCAGGTGCAGCACGACGTCCGCGCGCTCGATCTCGCTCCACGTGCGCGCAATCCCGATCCGCTCGACTTCGTCCTCCGTCTCGCGCAGCCCGGCCGTATCGATGATGTGCAGCGGAATCCCTTCGACCTGGATCGTCTGCGCGACCTTGTCGCGCGTCGTGCCCGCGATCGGCGTGACGATCGCCAACTCCGCGCCGGCGAGCGCATTCAGC
Source organism: Burkholderia sp. Bp8998 (assembly GCF_003854235.1). Lineage (NCBI taxonomy): Bacteria > Pseudomonadati > Pseudomonadota > Betaproteobacteria > Burkholderiales > Burkholderiaceae > Burkholderia > Burkholderia sp. Bp8998. Next base: position 10,748 of record NZ_QTQF01000008.1, on the reverse strand, counting down.
AGCGACGACTTGCCGACGTTCGGCTGCCCCGCCAGCACGACTGACAGCCCCTCGCGCAGCAGCGCGCCCTGCCGCGCGTCGCCGAGCACGTGCGCCAGTTGCTCGCGAATCTTCGCGAGCTTGCCGCGCGCATCCGCCGCTTCCAGGAAGTCGATTTCCTCTTCCGGGAAATCGAGCGTCGCCTCGACCAGCATCCGCAGCGTGATCACGTCCTCGACGAGCGCGTGGATCTGCCGCGAGAACGCGCCGTCGAGCGAACGCCCGGCCGAGCGCGCCGCCGCCTCGGTGCTCGCCTCGATCAGGTCGGCGACGGCCTCGGCCTGCGCGAGGTCGAGCTTGTCGTTCAGGAACGCGCGCCGCGTGAACTCGCCCGGCTCCGCGAGCCGCAGCCCGAAGCCGCGCCCTGCATCCAGGCAGCGCTGCAGCAGCAGCTGCATCACGATCGGCCCGCCGTGCCCCTGCAGTTCCAGCACATGCTCGCCGGTGTACGAATGCGGCGCGGGGAAATACAGCGCGATCCCGCGGTCGAGCGGCGCGCCGTGCTCGTCCAGGAACGGCACGTAGCTCGCGTGGCGCGGCGCGAGCCGCTGCCCGCACAACGCATCGATCAGCGGCAGCGCGGCCGCCTCGCCGCCGCGTCCGAACGACACGCGGACGACGCCGATCCCTCCCCGGCCGGCAGCAGTGGCAATGGCGACGATCGGATCGGAATCGGTAGCGAGCATGGGAATCGGATGAATCAGGTCAACAGAGAGTCAATGGTGCGCCCGCGCAACAGTCCGCGCACGGGACGCCGGCATTGTAGCGTGCCGGCCCGCACGCCACCGGACGCCCGATAGCTTCGAACTCGCCCGAATTTATCCCGACGGAGCTAAGTCGAGTACAAATCTCGGGCAACCGCATACTGTCCGTATCGGACGAGTATGCCTGTCGGAGTAGTCCGACGCCGAGGCCCCCCATTCCGCCGCACGATCCGCGGCAGGTTGGGATTCATCCGAATAAGCTATGTTTAGCTTATATGGTTGTCTGAGATGCGTCGGTCGAATTGCACAATCACCTCCATGCCGACACCCGAAGAAAAAGCAGCGTTCTCGGAACGCCTGAAATTCGCCTTGCGGCGCAGCCCGGACAAGGTCGCCGGCGCGACCGAGCTCGCGAACCGGTTCAACCTGCGTCACCACGGTGCGCAGCCGGTTTCGCCGCAAACCGCGCACAAATGGCTGACGGGCCGCACGATTCCGACGCCGGACAAACTCGAAACGCTCGCCGACTGGTTGCGCGTCGAACTGCATTGGCTGCATTACGGCCCGTCGCCAAGCGTGACCGAACATCCGACGCCGCAACCGCTGCCGCGCGACGAACGCTATCCGCCGACACCCGAGACGATCGAACTCGCGTCGAAGATCGAGGCGTTGGCGCCGCATCAGCGTTACCTCGTTCAGGAACTGATCGAGCAGTTCTACGGCAGCGACGCGAAAATCGAAGCGAAGAAGGCCTGATCGGCAGCGGTCAAGCGCCGCACGCCACCCACCCGCCGGAAACAAAAAAGCCGCATGGTTCGCACCATGCGGCTTTTTCACGTGTATCGCGGGCGGCTGGCCGCCCGCGTGTGCCACTGACGTCAGGCCTTCTTGCCGCCGCCGAGCTTGCGCGTGATGTAGTACTGCTGCGCGATCGACAGCACGTTGTTCACGACGTAGTACAGCACCAGGCCAGCCGGGAAGAAGAAGAACATCACCGAGAACGCGATCGGCATGAACTTCATCATCTTCGCCTGGACCGGGTCCGGCGGCGTCGGGTTCAGGCTCGTCTGCACGAACATCGACACGGCCATCAGCACCGGCAGGATGAAGAACGGATCGCGCTGCGACAGGTCGTGAATCCACAGAATCCACGGCGCGCCGCGCATTTCGACCGATGCAAGCAGCACCCAGTACAGCGAGATGAACACCGGGATCTGGATCACGACCGGCAGGCAGCCGCCGAACGGATTGACCTTCTCGGTCTTGTACAGCTCCATCAGCGCGGCGTTCATCTTCTGCGGATCGCTCTTGAAGCGTTCGCGCAGCGCCTGCATGCGCGGCGTGATTTCCTTCATGCGCGCCATCGACTTGTAGCTCGCGGCCGACAGCGGGAAGAACACGGCCTTGATCAGGACCGTCAGCAGCACGATCGCCCAGCCCCAGTTGCCGACGAAGCCGTGGATCTTCTCGAGCAGCCAGAACAGCGGCTTCGCGATGATCGTCACCCAGCCGTAGTCCTTCACGAGTTCCAGGCCCGGCGCGATGCCTTCGAGCATGCGCTCTTCTTCCGGACCGGCGAACAGGCGTGCCTGCACGTCGGCCGACTGGCCCGGGGCGATCGCGGCGACCGGCTGCTTCACACCGACGCGGTACAGCGTCGGATCGATCTTTTCAGCGTAGATGTCGCGCTTCACGCCCTGCTGCGGAATCCATGCCGACGCGAAATAGTGCTGCACCATCGCGACCCAGCCGTTGTCGGCGGAGTTCACGTAGTCGGCCTTGTTCTTGTCGAGGTCGCTGAAGTTGATCTTCTGGAAGTGCTTCGCGTCCGTGTAGACCGCGGGCCCGAGGAACGTATGCGAGAACATCGGCGTTTCGACGGCCGTGTTGTCGCGCACCAGTTCCATGTAGGCCGTCGGCGTGACCGGGGCCGTGCCGACGTTGTCGATCTTGGTGTCGACGCCGATCACGTAGCTGCCGCGCGTGAACGTGTAGGTCTTCACGACCTTCACGCCGCCCTTCACCGGCGATTCGAACGACAGCTTCAGCGCGTTCTGGTCGCCCGTCAGCGACGTCGAGCCGGGGTTCAGCTGCGTGTAGACGTCGTTGTGGTTCGGGAAGTCGCCGCCGAGCAGGCCCGAGCGCGCGAGATACGTGTGGCCGGCCGTGTGGTCGAACAGCGTGATGTACAGGTCGGGCTGCTTGCCGTCGCCCTGCTTCTTCAGCGTCAGCTTCGCGAGCGTGCCGCCGCGCGTGTCGATTTCGCCGTCATACACGTCGGTCGAGAATTTCACGAGCTGCGCCTGCGCGGCCGGTGCCGTCGTCGACGGAGCGGTGCCTGCCGCGGCGGCAGGCACTTCACCTGCGGTCGTCGTCGCGCCCGTGCCCGATGCGCCGCCGGCAGCCGCGGGGGCCGTCTGCGTGGCGCCGGGGAAGAACATCGACGGGCGTCCATGGGAGCGCTGCCAGTTGTCGTACAGCATGACAGCTGACATGAAGAAGATCACCCATAGGACGGTGCGTTTGATATCCATGCGTTGTCTCAGAGTCGATGGGACCGCGCGTCGGCTTCGCCGCGAGCGCGAGTGTCGGAGTTGGGCGGCGGGACGAGGTCGATGCCGCCCGCGGAAAACGGATGGCATCGGCACACGCGCCTGACGGCGAGATACGTGCCGCGCGCGGCGCCATGATACTGGATTGCCTCGCGCGCGTAATCCGAACAGGAAGGATAAAAACGGCAACGGTTGCCGAGCATCGGGCTCACGGCAACCTTGTAGAAGCGCAGCAAGGCGATCAATACCGTTTCCATACCTTGGGCGGCGCCGTTCGACGCCGCGTCAAAACCGGCCGGGCAGGCGCGAACGCCGCCCCGGACACGGATGCGTCACTCGGACGCGGGCTTCGACGCCCGGCGGGCGATCTCCCGGACTGCCCTGTCGAGCAGTTCGCGGATTTCGGCCGCGCACATCGCCGCGAGCGGGGCGGAAGCCGCGCTCGGCAGCGCTTTCTTGTCGAAGCGCGTGTGCTGCCGCAGCAGCAGGTCGTAACCGGCGAATTCGGCCCGGCGCAGGCGAAACGCGTCGCGCGCCAGCCGCTTCACGAGGTTACGTGTGACTGCCCGCGGCGCATACTTCTTGCCGACGACGAGCCCCAGACGGGCAGGCTGGCCGGTCGGCTTGCCGTAGATCACGAAGTGCGCGGAGCGCCGCCAGGGGCGCAAACGAAAAACGGATGAAAATTCATCCGTTTTCAGAAGCCGCGCAGCTTTCGGGAAGGCGGCTTTCGTCTGCGACGGATTCGCACCCGGCTCGACGGTACCTTCCGCAGGACTGCGGACGGCGGACACAGCGCGCAACCTGCCTTAGATGGCGAGGCGCTTGCGGCCCTTCGCGCGGCGAGCGTTGATGACCTTGCGGCCACCTGCCGTCTTCATGCGGACACGGAAGCCATGGGTGCGCTTGCGGCGCGTCACGGACGGTTGGTAAGTACGTTTCATGATGTTCTCACTTGTTCGAGAATGTCGAAATTCAGGGGACCGCGTGCCCTTAACCGGAGGCATTCGGGCGAACGCAATCGCCGGGAATACAGGATTGGTTTTCGCGGAACCCGCTATTTAAACCGTTTTTCTCTTGACGGTCAATACTTTAGGAGTCGTCCGCCTGTGCCAGCCTCAGCCGATCCGGCCCCGCGACCCACAATCACAGCCTGTGGATAAGTCCCGCTGTGGCCGCGTTTGGCGTTAGAATCTCGCCTTATCTCCAAGAATCCCGCACGCCGCTTCGGTGCCCGCCTGCCCCTCCGACACTGTGACGCAGGCGTCCGACGCACGCTCGCACGACCGCTTCGGGCCTTGTTGCGCAACCGCGACAAGGGCGCCGGCGAGCCGCACTGTGCACGCAAAAAACGACAGTTACTTGATGAACGATTTCTGGCAACACTGTTCCGCACTGCTGGAGCGCGAGCTGACGCCCCAGCAGTACGTGACGTGGATCAAACCCTTGGCCCCGGTGGCCTTCGATGCGTCGGCGAACACGCTGTCCATCGCCGCGCCGAACCGCTTCAAGCTGGACTGGGTCAAGAGCCAGTTTTCGGGCCGCATCTCCGATCTGGCCCGAGATTTCTGGAATGCGCCGATCGAAGTCCAGTTCGTCCTCGATCCGAAGGCCGGCATGCGCAGCGCAACTGCCGCCGCGCCGGCCGCCCCGCGCGCGCCGCTGGCACCGACCGGCCCCGCCGCGACGGTCGCCGCGATCGCCGCCAACCTGGCCGCGAATGCCGCCGCTGCGCCCAGCGCGCCGGCCAACGTGCCGATGACGCCGTCGGCGGCCGCCGCGCATCACCTGAACGCCGACGACGCCGACATCGACCTGCCGAGCCTGCCCGCGCACGAAGCGGCGGCCGGCCGCCGCACGTGGCGTCCCGGCCCCGGTGCGGCACCCGCGAACGGCGGCGAAGCCGATTCGATGTACGAACGCTCGAAGCTGAACCCGGTGCTCACCTTCGACAACTTCGTGACCGGTAAGGCCAACCAGCTCGCGCGCGCCGCCGCGATCCAGGTCGCGGACAACCCCGGCATCTCGTACAACCCGCTGTTCCTGTACGGCGGCGTCGGCCTCGGCAAGACCCACCTGATCCACGCGATCGGCAACCAGCTGCTGCTCGACAAGGCCGGCGCGCGCATCCGCTACATCCACGCCGAGCAATACGTGTCCGACGTGGTGAAGGCGTACCAGCGCAAGGCGTTCGACGACTTCAAGCGCTACTACCATTCGCTCGACCTGCTGCTGATCGACGATATTCAGTTCTTCTCCGGCAAGTCGCGCACGCAAGAGGAATTCTTCTACGCGTTCGAGGCGCTGGTCGCGAACAAGGCGCAGGTGATCATCACCAGCGATACGTATCCGAAGGAGATCTCGGGTATCGACGATCGCCTGATCTCGCGCTTCGACTCCGGCCTCACCGTCGCGATCGAGCCGCCCGAGCTCGAGATGCGCGTTGCGATCCTGATGCGCAAGGCGCAGTCGGAAGGCGTGAACCTGTCGGAAGACGTCGCGTTCTTCGTCGCGAAGCACCTGCGCTCGAACGTGCGCGAACTCGAAGGCGCGCTGCGCAAGATCCTCGCGTATTCGAAGTTCCACGGCCGCGAGATCTCGATCGAGCTGACCAAAGAAGCGCTGAAGGACCTGCTGACCGTGCAGAACCGGCAGATTTCGGTCGAGAACATCCAGAAGACCGTCGCCGACTTCTACAACATCAAGGTCGCCGACATGTATTCGAAGAAGCGTCCCGCGAACATCGCGCGGCCGCGGCAGATTGCGATGTACCTGGCGAAGGAACTCACGCAGAAGAGCCTGCCCGAGATCGGCGAGCTGTTCGGCGGTCGCGATCACACCACCGTGCTGCACGCCGTGCGCAAGATCGCCGACGAGCGCAGCAAGGACGCGCAGCTCAACCACGAGCTGCACGTGCTGGAACAGACGCTGAAGGGCTGAGCGCGCGCACCGCGCTTGATAATTCGGCCTCCGCCCCAATTTAAGGGGGGCGGTTCGGTTTTGAGGCACAATACTGGTTTGACCGCCCCGGTGGTGGCGGGCCAAGAGCCCGGCCGGCGGGGCGCTGCGAGGCTGCTGCGCTGCAGGCCGTTACTCAACGAAGGAACTCTATGCAACTGGTCAAGACCGAACGAGACACCCTCCTCAGGCCGCTGCAAACGGTCAGCGGCATCGTCGAACGCCGCCATACGTTGCCGATCCTCGCCAACCTGCTGATCACCAAGAACGGCCCGGACGTTTCGTTCCTGTCGACCGACCTGGAGCTGCAGATCACCACGCGCGCCGATTTCGGCGTCGGCGGCGACCAGGTCGCGACCACCGTCGCGGCGCGCAAGCTGCTCGACATCCTGCGCGCGATGCCTGACGGCCAGGTCACGCTGTCGCTCGCCGACAAGCGCCTCACCGTTCAATCGGGCAAGAGCCGTTTCGCACTGCAGACGCTCGCGGCCGACGAGTTCCCGACCGTCGCGCAGGCGAAGGATTTCGGCGCCACGCTGACCGTCCCGCAGAAGTCGTTCCGCCAGTTGCTCGGCATGGTGCACTTCGCGATGGCGCAGCAGGACATCCGCTACTACCTGAACGGCATGCTGCTCGTCGTCGACGGCGACCAGCTGATGGCCGTGGCCACCGACGGCCACCGCCTCGCGTTCTCGTCGATGAAGCTCGAAGGCGGCACGTTCGGCCGCCAGGAAGTCATCGTGCCGCGCAAGACGATTCTCGAGCTGCAGCGCCTGCTCGAAGACATCGACGACACCGTCACCATCGACATCGCGCAAACCCAGGCCAAGTTCACGTTCGGCCAGGTCGAGCTCGTGTCGAAACTCGTCGAGGGCAAGTTCCCCGACTTCCAGCGCGTGATCCCGAAGGCGCACAAGAACACGTTCGAGATCGGCCGTGAAGAACTGCAGCGTTCGCTGCAGCGCGCGGCGATCCTGACGTCGGACAAGTTCAAGGGCGTGCGCTGCATCATCGCGCCGGGCCAGCTGAAAATCATGTCGACCAACGCCGATCAGGAAGAGGCGCAGGAAGAACTCGAAATCGCCTACCAGGGCGATACCGTCGACATCGGCTTCAACGTCACGTATCTGCTCGACGTGCTCGCGAACCTGAAGGTCGACACCGTGCAGGTGAGCCTCGGCGACGCCAGCTCGAGCGCGCTGATCACCGTGCCCGAGAACGACGAGTTCAAGTATGTCGTGATGCCGATGCGCATCTGACGCGCTCGACATCGCGACACACACCAGGGGGCGGCAAGCCCCTTTGGCGTTTTTATGGCGAACTGACAACCCGCCCTTTTGGTGCCTTTTCGGCGCTTGGGGCGGGCCAGGAAACTCGAGCGGCCCGGCGATTTCTCTCGCTGAAACGCACCGCGCCGCCACGAGAGTGGCCCCGCAGAACCGGAAGATATCCATGAGTGAACAGCACAATTCGCAACCCGATAACAGCAGCTACGGCGCCTCGTCGATCCAGATCCTCGAAGGTCTGGAAGCGGTGCGCAAGCGCCCCGGGATGTACATCGGCGACACGTCGGACGGCACCGGTCTGCACCACCTCGTGTTCGAGGTGCTCGACAACTCGATCGACGAAGCGTTGGCCGGGTACTGCAACGACATCCACGTGACGATTCACGCCGACAACTCGATTTCCGTGACCGACAACGGCCGCGGGATTCCGACCGACGTGAAGATGAACGACAAGCACGAGCCGAAGCGCAGTGCCGCCGAGATCGTGATGACCGAGCTGCATGCCGGCGGCAAGTTCGACCAGAACAGCTACAAGGTGTCCGGCGGCCTGCACGGTGTGGGCGTGTCGTGCGTGAACGCGCTGTCGAGCTGGCTGCGCCTCACGGTGCGCCGCGACGGCAAGAAGCGGTTCATGGAGTTCCATCGCGGTGTTGCGCAGGATCGCGTGCTCGAGACGGTGGACGGCGTGGAAGTGTCGCCGATGCTCGTGACGGGCGACACCGAGAACCGCGGCACCGAAGTGCATTTCATGGCCGATCCGACGATTTTCGGCACGGTCGAGTATCACTACGACATCCTCGCGAAGCGGATGCGCGAGCTTTCGTTCCTGAACAACGGCGTGCGGATTCGCCTCACCGATCTGCGTTCGGGCAAGGAAGACGATTTCGCGTTCGCCGGCGGTGTGAAGGGCTTCGTCGAGTACATCAACAAGACGAAGACCAACCTACACCCGACCGTGTTCTTCGCCAACGGCGAGAAGGATGGCGTGGGCGTCGAAGTCGCGATGCAGTGGAACGACAGCTACAACGAAAACGTGCTGTGCTTCACGAACAACATTCCGCAACGCGACGGTGGCACGCACTTGACTGGCCTGCGCGCCGCGATGACGCGCGTCATCAACAAGTACATCACCGACAACGAAATCGCGAAGAAGGCGAAGGTCGAGACGACCGGCGACGACATGCGTGAAGGGCTGTCGTGCGTTCTGTCCGTGAAGGTGCCGGAGCCGAAGTTCAGCTCGCAGACGAAGGACAAGCTGGTTTCTTCCGAGGTTCGTGCGCCGGTGGAAGAAGTCGTCGCGAAGGCGCTGGAAGAGTTCCTTCTGGAAACGCCGATCGACGCGAAGATCATCTGCGGGAAGATCGTTGAAGCCGCGCGTGCGCGTGATGCTGCGCGGAAGGCTCGCGAGATGACACGACGCAAGGGCGTGCTCGACGGCGTCGGCCTGCCCGGCAAGCTCGCGGACTGCCAGGAGAAAGACCCGGCGAAGTGCGAAATCTACATCGTCGAGGGTGACTCGGCAGGTGGGTCGGCGAAGCAAGGGCGTGATCGGAAATTTCAGGCGATCCTGCCGCTGCGCGGCAAGGTGCTGAACGTCGAGAAGGCGCGCTACGACAAGCTGCTGTCGTCGGAGCAAATCGTCACGCTCGTGACCGCGCTTGGGTGCGGGATCGGCAAGGAAGACTACAACCTCGAGAAGCTCCGCTATCACCGCATCATCATCATGACCGACGCGGACGTCGACGGTGCGCACATCCGGACGCTGCTGCTCACGTTCCTGTATCGCCAGATGCCGGACATGATCGAGCGCGGGTACGTGTATATCGCGCAGCCGCCGCTTTACAAGATCAAGGCGGGCAAGGACGAACGGTATCTGAAGGATGACGTGGAGCTCAACGCGCACATGCTGCGGTTGGCGCTGCAAGGGTCGGAGTTGGTGCCGGGTGAGAATGCGGCGGCGATTTCGGGTGATGCGCTTGGGGAGCTGGCAAGGTCGTATTTGCTGTCGCAGAGCGTGATCGATCGGTTGAGCCGGTTGTATGACCCGGCCGCGCTGGAAGCGGTTATGGACGGCGTGGTGATCGATCTTTCCAACGAAGAGTCGACCGAGGCTTCGGCTAAGGCTCTGCACGCGGCGTTGCATGATGAGGCGCTGAAGAACGAAGTCCGGGTTGTGCCTTCGTATGACGCGGTTCGCGAACAGCGGGCGCTGCATGTCGAGCGGACGCATCACGGCAACGTGCGGGTCTCGGTCATCGACCAGGAATTCCAGCACACGGCGGATTATCAGCAGCTCGTGACCACCGCGAATACGTTCAAGGGGCTGATTGGGGAAGGGGCGGTCATCAAGCGCGGTGAGCGCAGCATGGCCGTGGCGGACTTCAAGAGCGCGATGAAGTGGCTGCTGGCGGATGCGGAGCGGAACGTCTCCAAACAACGCTATAAGGGGCTCGGCGAGATGAACCCCGAGCAGCTGTGGGAAACGACGATGGATCCGGCAGTGCGGCGTCTGCTGCGCGTGCAGATCGAAGACGCGATTGCTGCGGATGGGATCTTTACTACCCTCATGGGGGATGACGTCGAGCCGCGGCGGGCGTTTATTGAGTCGAACGCGTTGCGGGCGGGGAATATTGATGTCTAACTCTGTAGGTTGTCAGAGATCGTGAAAAACGTATCACTGAGATGAAAAAAATTCCTCAGTGTTCGTGAAAATTTGGTCACTGCTGTAGCCCGGTCGACTCCCTGTGTCCTCCGGGCTTTTTAATTTCTTGGCACCACAAACGAGCCGCCTCGTCGGGCATATCGAAACGGTCAATGACCTGTTACATCACTACGAGCTGACCTGCCGCACCGAACGGCTGCTGGAGGGTAGTTCCCGATGGTTAAGCGATCGACATCGCTAGGCATCGATGTAGACTTACGACGTCCTGTCAACGAAGTACTTACGTCGTGAAAACTGGAGCAGCGACCAATGACCGCAATCGTAAAACAAGGCATCACTGAAGAGTACTGGGGCCTCATGAGCGAGGATCGAAAGCTTGGCTGGGAGCTGTTCACGAGGATGTTGGCCATCGTTCTTGCCTTGTTCGTTACGAAGACAGGCGTAACCGCCATCGATTGGGCGATCGGAGCGGACCTATCCGTGATTTCGTGGGCGAGGCATATCATGAGGTGTAAAAGTCATGGATATGCCGATGAAGAAGAAAAGA